>CAYUPN010000052.1:0-27594 GCA_964446605.1 uncultured Bifidobacteriaceae bacterium
TTAGTGATCCGGTGGTTCCGCATGGAAGGGCCATCGCTCAACGGATAAAAGGTACGCCGGGGATAACAGGCTGATCTGAGCCAAGAGTTCACATCGACGCTCAGGTTTGGCACCTCGATGTCGGCTCATCGCATCCTGGAGCTGTAGCAGGTTCCAAGGGTCCGGCTGTTCGCCGGTTAAAGCGGTACGTGAGCTGGGTTTAGAACGTCGCGAGACAGTTCGGTCTCTATCTGTGATGGGCGCAGGAGATTTGAGTGGGGCTGACCTTAGTACGAGAGGACCGGGTTGGACGCACCTCTAGTGTATGAGTTGTCGCGCCAGCGGCAGCGCTCAGTAGCTATGTGCGGAAGGGAGAAACGCTGAAAGCATCTAAGCGTGAAACCCTCCACAAGATGAGATCTCCCAGGCCGTAAGGCCTCTGAAGGCTCCTGGAAGACGACCAGGTGATAGGCCAGGTGTGTAAGGGCAGCGATGCCTTGAGCTGACTGGTACTAATCAGCCGTGAGGCTTGACCATATTTTCCATAGGAACCGCACACGCGCGTGTGTGTGGTCGGATAACCATCGTTGCAGGGTATTCAGTCCGGTTTCCCGGTGGTCACAGGGGCAGGGTCACACCCGTTCCCATTCCGAACACGGAAGTTAAGCCTGCCACCGCCGATGGTACTGCACCCGCAGGGGTGTGGGAGAGTAGGTCGCTGCCGGGATTGTTCGTGAGAGAAAAGCCCGGGACTCATCCGAGTCCCGGGCTTTTTTCGTGTACGCGCGACCACTGCCGAGTCCGCCCGGGAGCCCGACTGACGCTATGATCGTCTCCGCTCCCCCGGCCGAAAGGCGATGCGCTCGCGGTCCTTCCTCGACTGGCTGCCCGGCCTGGCGTTCGCCGCGCTCTATCTCGCCACGCCCAGCCGCAACCTCGATCTGACGCACGACAGCGTCTTCTACCTGCTGCGCATCTCCCTCGGCACGCCGCAGCTGGATCCGAACCATCTCGTCTTCGAGCCGATGATGGCGGCCGCGCACCGGCTGCTCGCGATCGTCCTGCCGGGCATCGGTCTCGAGCGCGCCATTCAGGTCGTCCACGCCCTGAGCGGCGCGGCCGCGCTGCAGGCGGGCTGGATGATCGCCGTGCACCGGCTCGGCATCGGCCGTCCCGCAGCCTGGCTGGCGACCGCGGCCGCCGGCTTCACGTACGGGGTCTGGTACTACAGCGTGACGGTCGAGACGTACATCGTGCCGCTGGCGCTGCTCGCGTGGAGCTTCTATGTGCTGACGTCGCCGCGCGCCGGCACGGGTCACGTGATCGTCGGCGCGATTGGCCACAGCCTCGCAACCCTCGTCCACCAGAGCGCCGTGCTGTTCGGGCCGGCTGCGCTCGCTGCACTGTTCACGATGGCCGGCACCCGTGCCGTTCAGCTGGATTTCCGGACCGGGCTCCGCCGCGCCGGACTCTACCTCGCCGTCTGCCTCGTGCTCGTCGGCGGCGCGTACATCGCCGTTGCCGTATCCGTCATCGAGGCGCGCAGCGTGGCGCAGGCCATCGACTGGGCGAGAGGACACGCCGCGAAAGAGCAGTTCTGGTCGGCGCCGCCGCGCGCGTTCGTCGAGGCTGCCGTCGGATTCGGCCGCGCGACGTTCGGCGGGTACTACGCCTTCGCGATCGATGCACTGCGCGCACGTATCGAGCAGGCGCTTCCGGGCAGCTATCTCGGCGACGAGCTGTTCCTCGTCCGCTCCCTCCCGCAAGTGCAGGCCATCGCGCTGGTCGGTGTCACGGCAGTCGTGGGGCTGCTGATGGCGGCGCTGGCTGTCGTGGGCATCGGGCGTCTCGTGCGCCGGACGTACGGCGCCAATACCCGCGCTCTCGTGCTGCTGCTGGTCTGGTTCGTCGCGTACGCCGGGTTCTTCACCTTCTGGGATCCGAAGAACGCGGACTTCTGGGTCGTGCCGGCATTCCTCGTCTGGTACGTGCTGGCCGGAGCGGTTGGCCGGCCCGACGGGCTGCCGCGTGCAGCGGGCCTCGCCCTCGCCGCCGCGGCAGCGGGTCTTCTCGTGACCACCGGAGCCGGCATCATCCGTCTCACGAGCGATCCGGCCAACGACTTCTACACCGTCCACCTCCAGGAGGTCCCCGCGATCGTCAGGCCCTCGGACGTGCTGGTGGTGGGCGACGACTGGCCGATCGCACGGCACATCGGCTACCGGCTGAAGAGACGTGCGATCTACCTGACCATCGAATTGGCCGTTGAACACTCCCCGGCACAGGTGGCCGGGCGGGTCGCCGAAGCCCTCCAGTCGGGGCATCGCGTCTTCGTTGCCGATGACGTGCTGGACGCGAAGGGGCCCTCGATCGCCGTGCACGGCGAGGACTATGCCGCCTTCGTGAGGGATGTCGCCAGCCGTCTGTGCGACCTGCGCGCGCTGCCGGCCGGCCCGCATCAACTGCAGCTCTACGAGGTCGGCTGCATCAGAGGACAGGAGGCAACATTGCACTCCGCCGCTGGCGAGGCGCCGGCCGGGGCAGTACAGTAGAGATCGTGAGTTCCATCGACCCGGCCGTCGGCCTGCTCTGGTTCGTGGCGTTCCTCTTCTCGACGACCGTTCACGAGGCGATGCACGCGTGGGCCGCGTGGAAGGGCGGGGATCCGACCGCCTACCACGGCGGACAGGTGTCGCTCTCGCCGATGCCGCACATCAGGCGGGAGCCGATCGGGATGGTCGTCCTGCCGCTGCTGACGGCGCTCACGCAGGGCTGGGCGATCGGATGGGCGAGCGCACCGTACGACCCGAGATGGGCCGCCCGTCATCCGAAACGCGCGGCGCTCATGGCGGCTGCGGGCCCGCTCGGCAACTTCCTCATCGCCGCCGCGGCATTCGCCCTCATCAAGGCGGGTCTCGGCAGCGGCTTCTTCATCCCGCCCGACCGCATCGCCCTCGACTCGCTCGTCGTCTCGGCCGACGCGTCGCGCGACTTCGTCAGCACGCTGCTCTCGATCCTGCTCGTGCTGAACGTCTTTCTCGGCGTATTCAACCTGCTGCCGCTGCCCCCGCTCGACGGGTCCGCGGTGCTCGCGCTCGTGCTGAGCCCGGCCCAGGCCCAGCGCATGCAGGCGTACGCCTCGCAGCCATGGCTGCAGCTGCTGGGGCTGGCGATCGCCTGGAAGCTGTTTCCGTTCATCAGCGGTCCGCTGTTCTTCGCGGTGCTGAGGCTGCTGCATCCGGGAGAGACATACATCTGACGAGACCGCCGGTCGATCGGCCCTCCCGGCAGACGGTCACCCGGCGGCTTCGACGATCTGTTCCGTCTCTTCCACCGGCTCCGGCGCTGACGCCGGATCGATCTCGTCACCCGCGATGAGCCGGTCGGCCATCCACTCAAGTGCCGGCGCGTCCGCTCGTGCGAGCAGCGCTTCGAGCGGCGAGCGTGCCCACGGCCGCTCCTCGCGCGCCTGCATCGACGGCCACGTGCCGTCGGGCCGTCGCGGCACGTAGCGGCACCAGAAACCGAGGTGCCAGATCAGGAACTCCCGGACCGTCGCCCGCCCCCGCTCGTCGTCTCGCCAGTGCTCGAGCGCGAGGGCGGTGTATCGCCTGTAGATCGCCACGCGCTCCTCTGCGTCGACGTCTCGGTATCCCTCGATCGCCTCGCGGAAGATCCACGGCTTGATCAGCGCGCCGCGCGCCGTCATCACGCCGGCACAGCCGGATCGCGCGATGGCCGTCCCGATCTCGTGCGCGAACAGCAGGTCGCCGTTGCCGACGACGGGGACGGGGACGGCGGAGACGACCTCGCCGATGGCGTCCCAGTCGGCGGCGCGGCGGTAGCGGGCATCCCGCGTGCGGCCGTGCACGAAGATCGCCTGCGCGCCGCCGTCGACGGCGGCCCGCGCGAGGTCGACGTGGTTGCGCATCCCGTCGTTCCAGCCGAGCCGGATCTTGACCGTGACGGGCACCGACTGCACCGCGCGGCTCATCGTCTCGACCATGCGCCGCACCCGCGACGGCTGGCGCGCGAGCGCCGCGCCCATGCCCCGGCGGGTGAAGTGATCGATCGGGCAGCCGAGATTCACGTCGACGAAGTCGGCGCCGCGCGCCTCGGCGAGCGCGGCGGCCCACGCCATGTCGTCGGGATTCGTCCCGGCGAGCTGCACGCCGAAGCAGGGCTCTCCGTCGAAACGCCGAATCAGCGCGAACTCCCCTTTGCGCCGCTGTTTCAGCCGGCGCGCCACCGCCATCTCGCTGACGAGCACCCGCGCGCCCAGTTCGACGGCGAGCCGGCGGTACGGCAGGTTCGATCCCTTCGTCATCGGCGCCATCACCACGGCGCCCGTCAGGCGTTCCCGAAGCGTCATCAAATCCAATCCGGTCCGGAGGCGGAACAGGCCGTCCCGCCTCCCGGCCACCTTACCACCAGTATCCCCCGTCCCACTTGTGCCCGCACTGTCCGCTCGGACACGATGACAGGCGTATGAGGCAGATGTCCGTCGTGTGTGGTGTGCTGCTGATGGGGGCGCTGCTGCCCGCGCAGGCGGGCGAGCGACCCCGCGCGCGTGAGCTCGGCATCCAGCCGGGGCGCTACGCTCCAGGTCCTCTCAACGCCATCACCGACGTGCCTGGTGTGCGGGTCGGCCATGTGACGCTCGTGCAGGGCACCAGTATCCGCACCGGGGTGACCGCCGTCGTTCCGCACGACGGGAACATCTTCCAGGACAAGGTGGCGGGCGCCGTGTTCGTCGGCAACGCCTTCGGCAAACTCGCCGGTTCCACGCAGGTGCAGGAGCTGGGCACGATCGAAACGCCCGTCGTGCTGACGAACACGCTCGCCGTCGGACGCGCGGTGGATGCCGTCGTGGGCTGGACGCTCGAGCAGCCGGGCAACGAGGACGTCCGATCCGTGAATGCCCTGGTGGGCGAGACGAATGACGGCTTTCTGAACGACATTCGCGCGCGCGCCGTGACGGAGGCACACGTGCGCTCGGCCATCGGGAACGCGGCCGGTGGACCCGTCGCCGAGGGTGCGGTCGGCGCCGGAACCGGGACGGTCTGCTACGGTTGGAAGGGCGGCATCGGCACGGCGTCCCGCATCGTTCCGATCGGCGCGGGAGAGGCCCGGCTCGGCGTGCTGGTCCAGACGAACTTCGGCGGAGACCTGGTGATCGACGGCGCGCCGGTCTGGCGGATGCTGCAGCCGCAGGCTGCCGTCACCATGCCGGACCACGCCCGAGGCGACGGGTCGGTGATGATCGTCGTGGCCACCGATGCCCCCATCAGTGCACGGGACCTGGAGCGGCTCGCCGCGCGCGCGGTCTTCGCGCTGGCGCGAACCGGATCGAGCTACTCGCACGGCAGCGGCGACTACGCGATTGCCTTCTCGACCTCGCCGGAGGTGCGCGTCCGCTACGGCGACAACGCGCTGCGCACCCGGCGCACCCTGTCATCGGATGAACTGTCGCCGCTCTTCCAGGCCGTGCTCGAGGCCACCGAAGAAGCGGTCTACAACTCGCTGCTCAAGGCCGAGGACATGACGGGACACCGCGGCACGGTGCAGGCGCTGCCGATCGAGCGGGTGAAGCTGCTGCTTCGCCCCGGCCCTGAATAGCCGGCCGGCAGTCGGCCTCCTGGTGACCGGGATCCGTCACTCCGGCAGGGCGAATGCAACGTACGCGTCGCCCGACTTCGTCCCCATCTTCCCGCCGCCGGCCGCGATCACCACGTACTGCCGGCCGTCGACCGCGTACGTGGCAGGTGTGGCGTAGCCGCCGGCCGGCAGGTCCGTCTCCCACAGCACGCGCCCGGTCTTCATGTCGAACGCCCGGAACTTCTCGTCGCGGGTCGCGCCGATGAACAGGACGCCGCCGGCGGTGATGACCGGGCCGCCGTAATTCTCGGTGCCCGTGTTGCGCCGGCCGCGCGCGGCCAGCACCGGGTCCTCCCCGAGCGGCACCTGCCACGCGATCTCGCCGCGATTCAAATCGATCGCGTTGAGCGTGCCCCACGGCGGCTTCACCGCGGGGAGACCCTCCGGATCGAGGAACCGGTTGTATCCCGTGTGCGTGTACGGCACGTCCGGGTCCGGCGGCTCATCGGAGCTGCCCTCGGTCTCGCGTGGCCGGTCGTTGAAGAGGTAGGAGACCAGCTCGCGGCGCTCCCCGTCGCTCAGCGATGGAAAGGCGGGCATCACCCCCTTGCCCGCATGGATGATCCTGTCGACCTCCGCGCGCGGCAGCCGCTGGTCGACGCCGAGGAGCGACGGGTACGTCTTTGCCGGATCGCCGGCCCGATCGAGGCCGTGGCAGACGGAGCAGTTGAGCTGATACGTGCGCCGGCCCCGCGCGACGGTGCTGGTCTCCCTCGTCCGGTCGATCTCGACCATCGTCAGGATCCAGGGCATCTCGTTCGCGTTGACGTACAGCAGGCCGGTCGCTTCCTCGAAGGCCGAGCCGCCCCACTCGGCGCCGCCGTCGAACCCCGGGAAGATGACGGTCCCCTCGATGCTGGGCGGGATGAACGGCTGTCCCGCGCGGAGCCTCGCGAGCCGGTCGAGGATCGCCGTCCGCGATTCGGGCGAGACGTCGGTCACCTCGGCCTCGGTGAACGCCTGCCGCGAGAAGGGAGGCGGCTTGAGCGGGAATGGCTGCGTCGGCCAGGCCGACTCGCCTTTCAGATCGGACGGCGGCACGGGACGTTCTTCGATGGGGAACAGCGGCCGCCCGTTCTCGCGGTCGAAGAGGAACACGTGCCCGGACTTCGTCGCCTGCGCGACGGCGTCGATGCGGCGGCCCTCGTGCGTGACGGTGACCAGCACCGGCGCGGCGGGGGGATCGCGATCCCACAGGTCGTGGTGCACGAGCTGGTAGTGCCAGACGCGCGCTCCGGTCGCGGCGTCGAGCACGAGGACCGAGTTCGCGTACAGGTTCTCGCCCTGGCGGTTGCCGCCCCAGAAGTCGAACGCGGCGGACCCGGTCGGCAGGAACACGAGCCCGCGCTCGTGGTCGACCGAGATCCCGCTCCACGCGTTGGCCCCGCCGACACGCAGATGCGCATCGGGCGGCCATGTCTCGTACCCGGGCTCACCGGGCTGCGGGATGGTGTGGAAGATCCACCGCAGCTCGCCCGTGCGCGTGTCGAAGGCGCGAATGTGTCCGGGCGCGGATGCGCCGGGCCCCTCCGCCACGCGCGTGCCGACGATCAACAGGTCGCGATAGATCGCGCCGGGCGTGTTCGAGAGCACGTACAGTTCCTGCGCGCGCTCGCCGAGCCCGACCTTCAGGCTGATGCTCCCGTCCTCGCCGAAACCCGGAATCGGCGTGCCGGTCTTCGCGTCGAGCGCATAGAGCCGCTGCCCGGCGGCGACGAAGATCCGCTGGTCATCATCCGATTCCCAGTAGACGACGCCGCGGTTCACGCCGAGGACGTGCTCGTCCGCGCCCGCGCCGAACGGATTGAAGACCCACTTCTCCGCGCCGGTGGCCGCGTCCAGCGCGAACACCTTCAGCTGCGGCGACGTCGCGTAGAGCACGCCGTGGACGACGATCGGGTTGCACTGGATCTGGGAGCGGTTGTCCGCGCGGGCGTCGCCGGTCCGGTACATCCATGCGACCTGCAGCTGCCCGACGTTCTCCGGCGTGATCTGGTCCAGTGGCGAGTACTGTCGATGGCCCGGGTCGCCGCCATGCACCGGCCAGTCGTGATCGGCAGGTCCGCGCGAGCAGGCGAATGCCGCGACGAGCACCGCCAGGGCAGGCAGACGCATCGCGAATGGATGAGTCATGCGGGAAGTCTACTTCAGCGACATGACGCGGCAGGCCTTCCCCCTCGCCTGACGCGCCCGGCGTTCGCCTGATGCGCCTGGTGAGGACCGCCCTGGTCCCGGCCAGGTCGGCCGGGCCGGCGATGACGGCAAGCCGATATAATTCGGCGGTGACGTTCCGTCTTCCGCCGGCCGCCGGCGTCGTGATCATCGCGCTGACCGTGGCGCCGGTGCTCGCGCAGGGGCCCACGACCGGCCTCGTGGCGGCGACGCCGCTCGAGACCTTCGACGCGGCCTGGCGTGTGCTGCGCGACCAGTCGGTCGCGTCGACCATTTCCACCGTGGACTGGGAGGCGCTCGCCGCCGAACTGCGGCCGCGTGCCGAGCGGGCGACGACCGACGAAGAAGCCCGCGCGCTCATCCGCGAGATGCTCGCGCGCGTCGGGCAGTCGCATTTCGCAGTGCTGCCGGGCCCGATCGCGTCGATGGTCGACGGCTCGTCGGCCGGCGAGCACTCCGGCACGACCGGCATCGACGTGCGCCTCGCCGAAGGTGACCTGGTGGTCACGAAGGTCGAGGCTGGCGGGCCCGCCGATCGCGCCGGCATTCGTCCCGGCTGGTCGCTCGTACGCGTCGGTTCGCACCCGGTCGCCGACGTGCTCGCGGCCGTAGGCACCGGTCCGGAGCACGTGCGCGCATTCCATTCGTGGGCGCTCGGCACGGGGCTGCTGCGCGGGCGGGTGGGGGAGCCTGCGACGCTGGAGTTCATCGACGGCGCCGGCGCCCACGTCACCCGCACCGTCGTCCGCGTGCCGGAACAGGGGGAGACGGTCAAGCTGGGACTCCTGCCGCCGCTGCGCGCGCGGCTCGACGCCCGCGAGATCGTGCGCGGGGATCGGCGGTTCGGCGTGATTGGCTTCAACGTCTGGATGACCGCCCTCTCGCGCCCGTTCGACGAGGCCGTCGAACGCTTCCGCGCCGCCGACGGCATCGTCATCGACCTTCGCGGCAACCCCGGCGGGTTGATGACGATGATCATGGGAGTCTCGGGGCACTTCGTGGCGTCGCCCATTCCGCTCGGCATCATGCGTACCCGCGAGACCGAGCTCCGCCTGGTCGCCAACCCGCGGCTGGTGAACCCGGCCGGCAAGCTGGTGGAGCCATACGGCGGTCCCCTCGCCATCCTGGTTGACAGCAGCTCGTACTCGGCGTCGGAGATCTTCGCGGGCGGCATGCAGGCGATTCACCGTGCCCGCGTGTTCGGCACGCGCACGCCCGGCGGCGCCCTGCCGGCCGTCGTCGAACGGTTGCCCGGCGGGGACGTGATCCAGTACGCCATCGGCGACTTCGTCACCGCCGCCGGCGATCGCATCGAAGGACGGGGCGTGGTTCCCGACGAGGTCGTCGTGCCGCGGCGTGACGACCTGCTCGCGGGTCGCGATCCGATTCTCGAAGCCGCGCTGGCGTGGTTTGCGACGGGACCCGGGCGATGAGGCGACCGTTCATCGGCCTGCCCCGTATCGTCCTGGCCGTCGCGGCGCTGTCGGTCGCCGTGCCCGTCCCGGCCGACGCGCTTCAGGAACCGGTTCCCGCAGCGGAGCCGGCACCGGTCGAGACGCCGGCACCGGCGCCGGACACCGCGGAGTGGGTGCTCGCGCGCTACCGTGATGCCATCGGCGGCGAAGCGGCCATCCGGAGCCACACGACGCGAACCGTCCGGGCCGTCTTCGAAATTCCGGCTCAGAACATGCGTGGCGACCTGACCATGCTCGCAGCCGCGCCCGATCGGATGCTGATGACGATCTCGCTGCCGGATCTCGGCGACATCCGGACCGGCTTCGACGGCCGCGTCGGATGGTCCATCGATCCGGCCATCGGCCCGAAGCTGCTCGACGGCCGCGAACTGGACGAGCTGCGCCACTCCGCCGACTTCTACGATGACTTGCACGATCCCGCCGCCTTCACATCCATCGTGCTTCTCGGTCGGGCACCATTCGCCGGCGAGGAGTGCTACGAAGTCAGGCTGGTCAGACCGTCGGGGTTCGAGCTCACGAAGTACTTCAGCGTGCAGACGGGGCTGCTCGTGGGCGTCCGCACGAATACTGCCACCCAGATGGGCTCGATTCCGGTCACGACCTTCTTCGGGGATTACCGGGAGTTCGGCGGAGTGCTGTTTCCCATGGTGACCCGCATGAAGATCATGGGGCTCGAGCAGGTGATCACCGTGCAGTCAGTCGACTTCGGGGCGATCGACCCCAAGACGTTCGAGCTGCCGCCATCGATAGCCGCGCTCGCCGGCAGGTGAGCACTTCACGGGTGAGAATCGTGTCCGACACGCCGGAACGCGACGCGCTGCGCGCCGTGCTCGGCGATCTCGTGCCGCCGTCGCACGCGCGCCGGCTCGGGCATGCCGAGCGCATCGAGCTCGACACCGAGCGCAAGCTCCGCACACGCAACAAGATCAGCTACCGCCTGAACCACTGGCCGATCTGGATCTGGACCTTCTTCATCGCGCCGGGGCCGCTGACGTTCGATCTCTTCGCGCGGGGCGCCGACTGGCGCATGGGGACGTGGCTGGCCGTCGTGCTCGCGGGGACCGGCATCGCCGGGCTCTTCGGGAAGCTGCCGGGCGTCGAGCCCGCGCCGTACATCATCCGCTTCACCGAGGATCGGTCCAATCCGCTCTACCGCCGCATCTGCTACACCTTCGCCTGGAGCGCGGTCATCACGTTCGCCGTGCTGAACATCGCCGGCCTCGTCTGGGCGGTGGCCACCGGCGAGTGGCGCCTCCGCCAGATCTACGACGCCGCATACTTCCCGATGGCGGGCACGATCTGGCTCCTCGGCGCGCTGGGCCTCCTGCCCCGCGTGAAGCGCTCGACGAAGAACGAGGGACACGAGCGCCGCTACTTCTACGGATCCGTGTGGGCCGTGTGCGTGGCGCAGCCGGTCCTCTGGCTGCTGTGGACGATCCTGCCGCAGGGACGCCTGTTCGATCTCGTCAAGCTGATCGTGTTCGTCGGCATCCTCGCGTACATGGGCAACCTCGCCCGGCGCGGACTGCTTCCGCGAACCCGACCGATCGTGCCGGGAGAACTCGCGATCTCGGACTGACGCTGGGCCTTGCGCTGGCCCGGCTCTAAACTTTGGGCTCTGGGCCCTGGGGCTTGTCCGGGGGTGAACCGGAGAGTCTGCCTCACCCGGGCGGCGACCCGGTCACGCTGCCGGTTCGGCGGTCGATTCTGAGACGGCAGGCATCCGCTCGTTGGACATCGGGAGCTGGGCGTCCGCGCTCATTCGTCGCAGCGCTACGCAGCAGTGTGACAGCGATTTCCTCCGGGCGAGGACGGTCGCCTCTGAACATCCCGATCGAGCCCAGAGCCGAAAGTCCAGAGCCTAAAGCCCAGAAGCGGCCGAAGGCCGAACGTCTTAGAGGCTCCAGCGCAACAGCAGCGCGCCCACCGTGAACCCCGCGCCGACGGACGTGACCAGCACGAGGCTGCCCTTCTTCAATCGGCCGTCCCGCACGGCGTCGTCCAGGGCGAGCGGGATGGTGGCGGCGGTGGTGTTGCCGTAGCGATCGATGTTGATGACGACGCGGTCCGGCGGGAAGCCGACGCGGTCGGCGGCGGAGAGGATGATGCGGCGGTTGGCCTGATGCGAGACGAGCAGGTCGATGTCCTCCGCCTTCAGCCCGTTGCGCTCGAGCAGGCGCAGGCACATCTCCTCGGTCTTGCGGACGGCGAAGCGGAAGACGGTCTGGCCGTCCTGCTTGACGTAGTGCAGCCGCTGCTCGACCGTCTCCTTCGACGCCGGCTTCAGGCTGCCGCCCGCCGGCATGCACAGCGCGGGTCCGCCGCTGCCGTCGATCTCTCCCTCGAAGTCGAGGAGGCCGAACTCGCGGTCGTCCGACGGGGACAGCACGACGGCGCCGGCGCCATCGCCGAAGAGCACGCACGTCGTCCGGTCCGTGTAGTCGATGATGCTCGACATCACGTCGGCGCCGACGACGAGCGCGTGCTGCGTCGTGCCCGACGCGACCATGTGCGCGGCCGTGGTCAGCGCATAGGTGAAGCCCGAGCACGCGGCGCCCAGATCGAAGCCCCACGCCTTCGTCGCGCCGATCTTGTTCTGCAGGAGGCAGGCCGTGCTCGGGAACAGCATGTCGGGCGTCGTCGTGCCGACGACGATGAAGTCGATGTCGGCCGGCGTCAGGCCGGCCTGCGCGATGGCCTTGATCGACGCTTCCTTCGCGAGGTCGGACGTCGCGACGCCCGGATCGACGATGTGGCGCGTGCGGATGCCGGTGCGCTGCTGGATCCACTCGTCGGTGGTGTCGACCATCCGCTCGAGGTCGGCATTCGTGAGCACCCGGGGCGGCACGTAGGTGGCGAGTCCGGCGATGGCCACGCGCCGCAACCCGGGCCGGCGGAACCGCCCCGCATCCGCGTCCATCACCTTCACGCCCGTCTCCTCTCCGGTCCGCTTCACCACAGTCTGCCGTCCCTTCCGGGCGCTGTCAGCCCGAAATACCCGTACGCCTTCGCCGTCGCCACGCGCCCGCGCGGCGTCCGGTCGAGGAACCCGATCTGCATCAGATACGGCTCGTAGATGTCCTCGAGCGCGTCCGGCTCCTCGCCGATCGAGGCCGCGAGGCTGTTCAGCCCCACCGGCCCGCCGTTGTACTTCTCGATGATCGTCTGCAGCAGCCGCCGGTCGAGCTCGTCGAAGCCGAGCGCGTCGACCTCGAGCAGCTTGAGTGCGGCGTGCGCGACGTCCAGGGTAATCCGTCCGTCCGCCCGCACTTCCGCGAAGTCGCGTACGCGCCGCAGCAGCCGGTTGCCGATACGGGGCGTGCCGCGCGCGCGTCCCGCCAGCTCGCGGGCCGCATCGGGTTCCAGCGCCACGCCGAGGATCCGCGCCGAGCGCCGCACGATCTCCTCGAGATCCGCCGCCGTGTAGAAGTCCAGCCGCTGGACGATGCCGAAGCGCGCCCGCAGCGGCGAGGTCAGCAGCCCCGCGCGCGTCGTCGCGCCGATGAGCGTGAACGGCTTCAGCGGCACCTTCACGGACCGCGCGCTCGGGCCCTGGCCGATGACGATGTCCAGCTCGAAATCCTCCATCGCCGGATAGAGGATTTCCTCGATGGCCGGAGCCATCCGGTGGATCTCGTCGATGAAGAGCGCCTCGCGGTCGCCGAGCGTGGTCAGCATGGCGGCGAGGTCGCCCGGACGCTCGATCACGGGGCCGGCCGTCGATCGGAGCGAGACGCCCATCTCGTTCGCGATGACGTAGGCGAGGGTCGTCTTGCCGAGCCCGGGAGGACCGTAGAGCAGGACGTGATCCAGCGCTTCGCCGCGCCCGCGGGCGGCGGCGATGGACACCTGGAGGTTCTCGCGAATGCGGTCCTGGCCGATGTAGTCGTCCAGGGTGCGCGGCCGCAGGCCCACCTCGTACTGCGCGTCGTCATCGACGCGCGAGGCGGCCACGACACGGGGATCGGCGGACATGGCTGGCTGGCGTTCGTGCGCCGGGAGTGGGCCGCGGCCCGTCGCGCTCATCGCGTCAGGCTCCGCAGCGCGTGCCGGAGCGCCCCCTCGAAGCCGCCGTCAGGCACGTTCGCCAGCGCCTGGTTGACGGCTTTCTCGGCTGCTGCGCGATGGTAGCCCAGGTTCACCAGCGCGGACACCAGATCTTCACGCGGGCCGCCGGCGCCGGCTGCCGGAACCGTCGCGGTGAAGGCGGCAATCCGGTCCTTCAGTTCCAGCACGATTCGCTCGGCCGTCTTCCGGCCCACACCCGGAATCGACGTGAGCCGCGCCATGTCTGCGCCGGCGATCGCTTCGACCAGCTCCGACGGCGGCAGCCCGGAGAGCACCCCCAGCGCGACCCGCGGGCCGATGCCGCTGACCGTGATCAGGCGCTCGAACAGCGACTGCTCCAGCGCCGTCGCGAACCCGAACAGCAGGATGGCGTCGTCGCGCACGTGCGTGTGCACGTGCAGCGTCAGCGCGCTCCCGGGCTCGCCGACGCCGCCGAACGACGACAGCGGCACGTGCACCTCGTAGCCCACGCCGCCGACGTCGAGGACGACGCGCGTCGGCGCCTTCTCGAGCACGGTGCCGCGCAGGCGCGCGATCATGAGGGGCGCGAGCCGGCCGGCGGTCGCCAGTTGCGCCAGCTGCGCGGCAGCCGCCGGACGTCGTCGACGATGGGCTGCACCGTGCCGCCCGTGCTGTGAACGTGGCAGATCGCGACGGCCAGCGCGTCGGCGGCGTCGTGCGGCGTGGGCACGTAGTCGAGGCCGAGCAGCAGGCGCACCATGTCCTGCACCTGGCTCTTCTCCGCGCGGCCGTAGCCGACGACCGCCCGCTTGACCTCCGCGGGCGAGTACTCGAACACCGGCACGCCCGCCTGCACGGCCGCCAGCATGACCACGCCGCGCGCGTGACCGAGCTTCAGCGCGCTGCGGACGTTCACCGCGTGGAACAGGTTCTCGATGGCGACGAGATCGGGACGGCAGTCGCGCAGCAGCGCGGTCAGGCCGTCATGGATGGCGCGCAGCCGCTCGGGGAACGTCGCCCGCGACGGCGGCTCCAGCGCGCCGCAGAGAACCAGGCGGTGCCGGTGGCCGTCGGTGTCGACGCACCCGTAGCCGGTGCGCTCGGAGCCGGGGTCGATGCCGAAGACCCTCACGCGAGCGATGCCTCGATCTCCTGCTCCGAGATGTCGAAGTTGGACCACACCTGCTTCACGTCGTCGTGGTCCTCGAGCGCCTCCATCAGCTTCAGCATCTGGGAGGCTTCCTTGCCTTCGAGCTTCACGTAGTTCTGGGGCAGCATCGCGACCTGCGCGGTCGCCGGCTCGATCCCGAGCTCCTTGACCGCCTCGCGCACGCTCTCGAAGGCCGCCGGCTCGCTGATGATCTCCCACGAGTCCTCGTCGTCGCGCATGTCCTCGGCGCCGGCCTCGAGCACCACGTTCAGCAGCGTCTCTTCGTCGGCGGCGGACTTGTCCACGACGATGTAGCCCTTCTTGGAGAACATCCAGGCGACGGAGTTCGATTCGCCGAGGTTGCCGTTGTGCTTCGTGAGCAGGTGCCGGAGCTCGCCGACCGTGCGGTTGCGGTTGTCGGTGAGCGCTTCGATGATGACCGCCGCGCCGCCCGGCCCGTAGCCCTCGTAGGTGATCTCCTCGTACGAGAGGCCCGGCAGCTCACCGGTGCCCCGCTGGATGGCCTTCTTGATGTTGTCGGACGGCATGTTGACCGCCTTGGCCTCGGCCACGACCGTGCGCAGGCGGGGGTTCGTGTCGGGGTCGCCGCCACCCTGACGGGCAGCCACCGTCAGCTCCTTGATGATGCGCGTGAAGATCTTCCCGCGCTTGGCGTCGAGCGCCCCCTTCTTGTGCTTGATCGTGTGCCACTTGGAATGGCCGGACATCGCAAAAACTCCAGCAAAATCAGTGAAACCGGATTGGCGATTTTATCACGCCGGCTGCACCGGTCGAGGTACGGGATCGCAGGAACTCCGGCGGGTGGCGGCCGGAGTCGCGCGAAGCGCCTCCAGACCGGGCCGTTCGCTCGATCGGCGGTGCGCAGCTGACGGTGGCGCCCGGCACCGGCGGAGCGGATCGGCGGACTAGGCCGGGCGCTCCGCCATGAGCAGCCAGGTCCCGGCGTCCGGGCGCCAGGGCCCGCCGTCGTAGTCGCCGAGCCGTGCGGTGACGTGCAGCCCTGCGCGGGTCAGCCGGGCCGTCATCTGCGGGACCGTCAGCGTGCGGAACGACAGCTGGAACGTCCGGGTCCGCTCCGTGCGGCCCCGGCGCTCGACGAACCGCTGGTCGAAGATCGTCAGCCCGCGGCGGCGGTCCTGGCGCACGGATTCGACCAGCGTCACGTGGGCGCGGCCACCGCGGCGCCAGCCGCGCAGCTTCGTCTGGCCGGTGTACTCCTTCCAGGCCGGCAGGTCGGCGACGAGTTCCGTGGCGAAGCGGCCGCCGGGACGCAGCACGCGGTGAACGGAGGCCAGCGTCGCGCTGAGGTCGCGTGGCTGCAGCAGCGACTGCAGAATCCCGTACGGCGCGATGACGAGATCGAAGGCGGCGTCCGGAAACGGCAGGGTCCGGATGTCGCCGCGGACCAGGCGCGCACGCCGGGCGAGGCGGGCACGCCGCAGCCGCGCGCGGCCGCGCGCCAGCATCGCCGCCGAGAGATCGATGCCGACGATGTCGACCTTCGCGCGGGCGAGGGGCGCCGTGACGCGGCCGGTGCCGCAGCCGAGCTCGAGCACCGGACCGGCCGACGCCTGCGCGAGCGTGCGCCAGAACGGCACGTCGCGCAGCGCCATCGTCCTGGCGTTTTCCCAGTCGTAGTAGTCGGCGTAGTCGTCCCAGCCGCTCGCGCCGGCCGGGACGGTGCGCCGTGCCGGGCGGGGGCTCACTCCTCCCGCTGCCCCACGGTCGCGAAGAGCATCGTGTTCTGGATCTCGACGAAGTGCGCGGCGTCGCGCCGGGCGTCGGCCTCGTACTCGTCGATCGTCTCGAGGTACTCGCGTCCGAGCGCCGCCACCGTGCCGTCGCCGTTGGCGCGCTCGATCGCGCGGCGCACGGCGTCACGGCGCGCCTCCCACACGGCGGGGCCGGGCAGGCCGATGAGCGCAACCGAGACCGGGAACAGCTGCACCGAGACCGGCTCGATGCCGTACTGGCTGAAGATGGCCGAGAGCCGCGGACCGACCGCGGCGTCCGTGTTGTCGCCGCGGGCATCGGCGACCGCGGCGAAGAAGCGGCTGGCCGTCGCAAAGGCGCGGTCGCCGACGGGCGACGAGCTGTACCAATAGCGCGCGGAGTTGTCGGGCTCGACCGCGACGACGCGCCCGCCGCGCCGCGTCACGCGGGCCAGCTCGGCGACGGCCTGCGTGACGTTGTTGACGTGCTGCAGCACGGCAACGCAGAAGACGGCGTCGAACACGCCGTCGCGGAACGGGAGCCAGACGGCATCGGCCGCGGCGAGCTCGGCCCGCAGGTTGTGCGAGCGCATGAGCCCGGCGGTATGGCGTACGCGGTCGATGTTGCGGTCGATGGCGACGAGCTCGAGCTGCGAGATCCGCAGCCGGCCCAGGCTCACTTCGGCCGTGCCCTCGCCGCAGCCGACGTCCAGGATCCGGTTGCCGGGCCGCGGCCGGAGGGCGTCGCGGAGGAAGGTGGAGAAGTCGTCATTCCACCACTGCTCGCGCAGGTTCTTGAGCGTGGCGGCGGTCAGTGCGTCGACGTGCGGCGTCATGGCGCTCCCCTGTCGGTGCCGGCTGCGCGGCTCCGGCGCGGCTCTCAGCCTCTCATGAATCGGTGCGGTCATGATCGGTCTCCCAGCGTATCGCGTCCGCCTGACCGGCAGGGACGGCCTGTCCAATCCTTATCGACCTGAATCGTGGTCTGACCACTGCCTCGCTCTGGCCATATTTCCCGTCCGGGAGGGGCTTGGGCGTCCGGCGCCCGCAGGGTGCCGGCCCGTTCCGGTGCTCAACCGGCAAACCGGTAGGAATTGCACAGTAAATTTCAGCCGACCATTTTATCTCACTTCGGTATGTCAAAAATCGGAAACACAGATGTAACGGTTACTTCAGGCTTGACACCCGTCACGCTCGGCTTTAGGCTCTGACGCGCGTCACGCAAGTGGTTCAACCAGACTTGACAGTCGATTGAGGAGGTCACGCATGCCCGGCTGTAGCTTCCGCCTCGTCACGAGGTGGGGCCTCGCCGCGCTGGCCGCGGTGTCGATGCTGTTCGCTTCGTCAACCGCGTCCGCGCAGTTCGAACGAGGTCAGATTTCCGGAACGCTGAAGGACCAGTCCGGCGGGGTCATGCCGGGCGTCACGGTCACCGCGACGGACGTGCAGACAAACCAGCAGACGGTCGTCGTCAGCGACGCCAGCGGTTTCTACACGTTTCCGAACCTGCGGCCGGGCCGCTACAACCTGTCGGCCGAGCTCCAGGGTTTCAAGCGCGTCGTCCGCGAGAACATCCAGCTCGACGCCGCCGGGTCGATCACCATCGACTTCGTCCTCGAGACCGGTGCCATCACCGAGCAGGTGACCGTCGTCGCCGAGCAGCCTCCGCTGCAGACGGACGTCGCCATCCGGAAGACCGTCGAGGCGAAGGACATCGAGCAGCTGTCGTTCTCGGGGCGCAACCCGATTGGCGTCGCGGCGTTGAAGCCGGGCGTCATCGGCGGCAGCTTCAACAACTACGGCTTCTCGAGCCTCTCGAACGGCGGCTTCAACATCAACGGCGGCCGCGCCGACGAGAACAACATCACGGTTGACGGCGCCACCGCGATCCGCACGCGGTCGTCCGGTGCGATCGTCGGCATCCAGAACGTCGACTCGATCCAGGAAGTGCAGGTGCTCACGGCCAACTACATGCCGGAGTACGGGCGCTCCAGCGGCGGCCAGATCCGCTTCATCACGAAGAGCGGCAGCAACCGCTACAGTGGCAGCGCGTCGTTCTTCCTCCGTGACGAGTCGCTGCAGGCCAACTCCTGGTCGCGCAACCGCAGCAGCAACCCGGTGGAGAACAGCGGGCCGGCGCCGTTCGACTACAAGCAGTACGGCTACTCGTTCGGCGGTCCGGTGCCCGGCGAGATCTTCCGCGACAAGCTGTTCTTCTTCGGGTCGCAGGAATGGGTCAACTTCTTCCAGGAGCAGACCAGCGTCATCACGGTCCCGACGGAGCGGATGCGCCGCGGGGATTTCGGCGAGCTGCTGGATCCGAACAACGGCTTCTACAGCGGCGCGCGGGTCATCACCGACCCGCTGACGGGCCAGCCGTTCCCCGGCAACGTCATTCCGGAGGGGCGGCTGTCGCCGAACGGCATGGCGTTCCTGAACGCGTTCCCGGCGCCGACGCCCGGCTTCCGTCAGGGCTCGGCCAACGCGATCATCAACAGCCCGAACCCGCAGGATCAGCGGAAGGACAACATCCGTCTCGACTACCGGCTGAACGCGAACAACAACATCAGCTATCGCTACTCGCGCTTCAACTGGGTGGCGGTGGACGCGTTCCGCGGCGGCATGACGTTCGCCCGCACCGACTGGGAGCGGCCGAACTTCACGTCGACGGCGAGCTGGACGAGCACGATCACGCCGAACCTGATCAACGAGTTCACGTACACGTTCTCGCGTGACGACGTGTTCATCAACGTCTTCACCCAGGACGGCGTGTACCAGCGGAGCCGCTACGGGATCAACTACCCGTACGTCTTCCAGGAGAAGGAGATCTTCGACAAGGTGCCGACGATCTCGATCGGCGGCTTCTCGCAGATCGACGGGGGTCCGTACCCGGCGTTCTCGTCGGGCCCGATCCACACGATCAGCAACGTCGCGACGCTGGTCCGCGGGCGCCACACGTTCAAGGCCGGCATCTCGGTCGAGTACTCCGGCGAGGACGACTTCGACCAGATCAACGTCAGCGCCATCCCGGGGAGCACGAACAACCAGAACGGCCGCTTCGAGTTCACCGACGGCCGCGCCAACGGCACGGGCACGTCGATCTCGAACGCGGCGCTCGGGCTCTTCTCGAACTACGCCGAGCTCGGCCAGCGCAACTTCACGAAGTGGCGGTCGCTCGCGACGGACATCTTCGTGCAGGATTCGTGGCGGCCCACGAGCCAGCTGACGATCGAGGGCGGGTTCCGCTACGTCTACTGGCCGCCGTGGCACTCGACGACCAACAACATCGCCAACTTCGACCCGCGGTTCTACAACCCGGCGAATGCGGCGGTCATCGACCCGAACACCGGCCGCCTGCTCAACCCGGACGCGCCGGGCGTCCGCTACAACGGCATCACCCTGCCGGGTGACGGGTTCGAGGGAGACGCGCTCCAGTCGGTCGTCGCGCAGAACCCCGCCGTGCTCGCGCTCTTCCGCGGCGAGCCGCGCGGCTTCTCGCAGACGCACGCCAACGCCTTCGAGCCGCGGCTCGGCATCTCGTATCAGCTGAACGAGAAGACCATTCTCCGCAGCAGCGCCGGCGTCTTCCACAACCGCGTGACGCTGAACGACTCGACGCTGCTCGGCGGCAACCCGCCGTTCCAGCCGCAGGTCACGATCGCCAACGGCGACGCCGACCTGCCGGGCGGCGGCACCGTCGGCAGCGGCGACCTGCCGTTCGGCATCAACGGCCAGGATCCGGTGTTCAAGCACCCGACGTCCTACATGTTCGCGGCCAGCGTCCAGCGCGAAATCCCGTTCGGGTTCGTGGTGGACGTGACTTACCTGCACCGGCGCGGCCTCTACCTGCAGCGGGAGCGCAACATCAACCAGCTGCCGGCGGGGACGCTGCAGGCCAACCCGGGCGTCAACATCGCGGCCCTGCGGCCATATCTGGGCTACGGCGCGATCCGCGTCTCGGAGAACGCCGCGAAGTCGCGCTACAACAGCCTGCAGATCAGCGCCGACCGGCGGTACACCAACGGCCTGAAGGTGGGCGCGGCCTACACGCTCGGCAAGTCGATGGACAACGGCAGCGACAAGCGCAACGTGCTGTGGAACACCTACGACGACACGATCTACTGGGGCGCGTCGAACTTCGACCGCCGCCACGTGTTCTCGGTGTACTACATCTACGACCTGCCGTTCTGGCGCGAGCAGGACACGCTGCTGAAGAACATCCTCGGCGGCTGGCAGATCTCGGGCTCGACGTTCTTCCGCACGGGCACGCCCGGTTCGGTCACGCAGAACAGCCGCGACATCGCCGGGGTCGGCGACGTCGGCTTCGGCCAGCCGTGGGACCAGGTGGGCGACCCGAACGCGAACACCAACAAGCAGCTCTCGGCCGGCTCGGGGCGGGACGACAACTTCTGGTTCAACCCCGCTGCGTTCGCCGAACCGTCGGCGGGCCGCTTCGGCAACGCGCCGCGCAACGTGATCTACAACCCGGGTGAGCAGCAGTGGGACATCGCGCTGTTCAAGAACTTCAACCTGGGCGGCACGAAGCGCGCGCAGTTCCGGGCGGAGTTCTTCAACTTCCCGAACCACCCGAACCTGAGCGGCGCCGAGTTCAACCCGCTCAGCGGCAACTTCGGGCGCGTCACGGGCAAGAGCAACAACCCGCGTGACATCCAGCTGAGCCTCCGGTTCCAGTTCTAGGAACCGGCACGCACGGACCAGGAAGGGGGACCGCCTCTGGAAGGAGGCGGCCCCCTTTTTTTTTCTTCGGGAGCCCGGCCCGGTGCTCCGGGAGGGCCGGCCTTTCAGGCCTCCGATTCCTCGTCGGTCCCCAGGAAGCCCGACCTCCAGGTCGGCTCCTCGATTGCCTCGCCAGCACACCCCCCTTCGCAGTTTCTCCACTCGGTCCCGCAATCGCCTGACCGGGATTGTCAGGCGTGTTCCGCACCGGCACACCCGCGTGACAGATCGGGGCACCAACATCTAAGTCATTGATTCTGCAAGCGTAAGAGCACGGCGTCCGCACCGGCACGCGATGCCGGGTCGCATTTTGTGCCACCGAGCCGGGGCATCCCACCCGGGCCCCCAGACAGCTTCCGTGCAACAAGCCCAGCTCTGCCAACGAGTTGGGCCGATAAGTCGGGCGACTCATCCAACCTGGCTGCGACCTTGCTGTCCAGCCGAGCCAGCCCGTTGTGTCTGCGCGCGGCCGATCGCAGGCGCCTGCACACGACGGCACAGGACTACGGACGATGCACGAGACGACCTTTGCGCTGCCCCGCATCGAGCGGGTCCCCAAGGACATCGACCTCCGGAGGACCCGCCACGCACCGAACGACTGGCGCCACCAGCTGCCCGTCCTCACAGGCCGCCTGCTGACCCTGCGTGAGGTCCGCTCCGAGGACGCCGCGGAGCTGCTGCCGCTGCTCGCCGCTCCCGAAGTGACCCGTTTCATGTCGCCGCCTCCGGGCTCCGTCGAGCGGCTCGTCGCCTTCGTGGAGACGACGCATCGCGAGCGGCGCGCCGGGCGCTACGCCGGGTTCGCGATCGTGCCGCACGAGATCGGACGGCCGGTCGGCCTGGTGCAGCTGCGCCAGCTCGAACCGGGCTTCGCGACGGCGGAATGGGGCGTCGCGATCGGCTCGGCCTGGTGGGGACGCGGGCTCTTCGAAGAAGCCGCGCGGCTCGCGCTGTCGTTCGCGTTCGAAACGCTCCGCGTGCATCGCCTCGAGGCGCGCGTCGCCGCGCAGAACGGGCGCGGCATGGCCGCCGTCGCGAAGCTGGGCGGCGTGCAGGAAGGGCTGCTGCGCCGCGCGCTGCTGACCGCGGACGGCAACCGGGTGGATCAGGTGCTCTGGGCGTGGCTCGGCGACGAGTGGCGCGCCCGCACGACGGGACAGGAGGAGGAGCTGTGGGTGCACTGAAAGTCCGCCGCGCCGCGGCCGTTCTCGCGACCGGGACGCTGCTGGCGCTCTTCTCGTGGCCGGCGTTTGCCGCGCCGAACGGACGCTCGAAGCTCGATCGCGCGCTGACGTCGCGTGCCGGCACGGCGGGCACGTCGCGGGTGATCGTCCGTGCCGCCGGCGGCGACGTCGAGTCGCGTGTGCGCGTGCACCGCGGCCGCTCCCGTGCGCGGCTCAACCTGGTCGGCGGATACCTCGCCGACGTGCCGAACGACGCGCTGGCGGCGCTCGCGGCCGATCCGGCCGTTGCCAGTGTCCACCTGGATCGGCCCGTCACGCCGCTGCTCGCGGAGGCCGGCGCCGGGGACCTCGCGCCCACGCCATCGCCCTGGAGCAGCAGCGTGTTCGACGGCGGCGGCGTCGGCGTCGCGGTCATCGACTCGGGCATCACCCGCTGGCATGACGATCTCGCGCGGGTGCAGCAGGGCCGGGCGGTCGTCGGCCAGCGCGTGGTCGGCTTCGCCGACTTCACCCGGACGACGCAGGGCGTGGCGGACGGCTACGGCCACGGCACGCACGTCGCGGGCATCGTCGCCGGATCCGGGTACGACGCCGACGGTGCCTATGCGGGTGTGGCGCCCGGCGCCCACCTGCTGGTGCTGAAGGTGCTGGACGCCGAGGGCCGCGGGTACGTCAGCGACGTCATTCGCGCGATCGAGTTCGCGGTCACCAACCGCGATCGCTACAACCTCCGCGTCCTGAACCTCTCGATCGGCGCGCCGGTGTTCGAGTCGTACGAGACCGACCCGCTCACGCTCGCGGCGCTGCAGGCGGTGCGGTCGGGCCTCGTGGTCGTGGCCGCGGCCGGCAATCTCGGCAAGAACGGCGACGGCGAGCAGCAGTACGGCGGCATTACCGCGCCCGGCAATGCGCCGTGGGTGCTGACGGTCGGCGCGTACAGCCACATGGGCACGCCCGATCCGTCCGACGACCGCGTCGCCGGCTACAGCTCCCGCGGGCCCACGGCCGTCGACTTCAGCGCCAAGCCGGACATCGTGGCGCCGGGGACCCGGATCGTCTCGCTCAACGACCAGGGCAGCACGCTGTCGGCGCATGTGCCGCACGAGCTCGTGCCCGGCTCGCGCGGATCGGCCTACCCGTACATCACGCTGAGCGGCACCAGCATGGCAGCGCCCGTCGTCAGCGGGGTCGTCGCGCGGATGCTGCAGGCGAATCCCGGCCTGACGCCGAACGCGGTGAAGGCGATCCTGCAGTACACGGCGACGTTCGATCCGTCCGTCGACGTGCTCGCGCAGGGCGCGGGTTTCCTCAACGCCGGCGGCGCGGTCGCGCTGTCACGGTTCTATGCGGCTGGACGCGAGGGACATGTCTTCCTCGTTCCCGAGTCCTGGTCGACGCACATCATCTGGGGCAACCGCCGCATCACGGGCGGCACGCCGCAGCCGTGGGGCAGCGCGTGGTCCACGAACGTCATCTGGGGCTCGACCGCGGACAACGTCATCTGGGGCTCCGCGTGCACGACGCCGGACTGCGACAACGTCATCTGGGGTTCGAGCCTTGAGAGCGTGGTCAATGCCTTCTACAAGGACAACGTGATCTGGGGGTCGGCGTGTCAGGGCGACGACTGCGACAACGTGATCTGGGGCTCGCGGAAGGACAACGTCATCTGGGGCTCGGCCGACGGCGACAACGTGATCTGGGGATCGGCCTGCCAGGGGCGCGACTGCGACAACGTGATCTGGGGCTCGCGGAAGGACAACGTCATCTGGGGCTCGGCCGACGGCGACAACGTGATCTGGGGATCGGCCTGCCAGGGGCGCGACTGCGACAACGTGATCTGGGGCTCGCGGAAGGACAACGTCATCTGGGGCTCGGCCGACGGTGACAACGTGATCTGGGGGTCGGCGTGTCAGGGGCGTGACTGCGACAACGTGATCTGGGGCTCGCACAAGGACAACGTCATCTGGGGCAGCGCTGACGGTGACAACGTGATCTGGGGGTCGGCGTGCACCGGGCCTGATTGCGACAACGTCATCTGGGGTTCGACCAACGACAACGTGATCTGGGGCAGCGACGCCGGCAACGTCGTCTGGGGCGCGGCCTGCGGCGGCCGCGACTGCGACAACGTGATCTGGGGTTCCACGGAGGACAACGTCATCTGGGGCTCGGCGTGTGCCGGGCGCGACTGCGACAACGTCATCTGGGGCTCCGCGGATGGCGACAACGTGATCTGGGGCAGCGCCGACGGGGACAACGTGATCTGGGGGTCGGCTGACGGCGACAACGTGATCTGGGGCTCGGCATGCACGGGACCCGACTGCGACAACGTGATCTGGGGATCGACGTTCGGCGTGGTCGGCAGCCTCGCCGGCGAGCCCGGCGGCGTGGAGCCGGCGCTCGGCGCCGGAGCGGCCGCGCTGAGGAGATAGCATGTTGCACGACCGGGGAGACGAGACGACCGGCTCGCTCCCCGCACTTTCGTCGGAGAGCCTGCTCCGGGCCTGGCGGATCCTGCCGCCCGTGCTCCGGGGGCGCGGCGCCGTGCTCCGCGAGGTCGAGCCGTCCGACGCCGGGCCGCTCCTGTCGCTGCTCGCGCGCGATGAGATCTCGCGCGTGATCGCGGCCGGGTCGGTGCCGTCGAGCCTCGACGACGTCGCGCGGCTCATCGAAACCGTCCGGACGGAGCGTGTGGACGGGCGCGGGCTGTGCCTGGTCTGCGCGCCGGAGTCGGCGGCGTCGCCCGCGGGACTCTTCCGGATCAGCAGGCTGGAACTGCAGGGGGGCTCGGCCGAGTGGCAGTTCGTGCTCGCGCCCGAGCACTGGGGGCGCGGCCTGTTCTTCGCCGCGGCGCCGCTGGTCATCGACTTCGTCTTCGACATCCTGGGCGTGCACCGGCTCGAGGCGCGCGCGGCGGTGCACAACGGCCGCGGCGCCGGCGCGCTCCGCAAGCTGGGCGCCGTCCCCGAGGCCGTGCTGCGCGACGCGCTCTCCCAGGATGGCGGGTGGGCGGATCAGACGCTCTGGACCATCATCGCGGACGACTGGCGCGCACGCACCGGACGGAAGGGCGTCCACTGAAACGGGGAACGGGGAACGGGAAACGGGAAGGGCGCCCGCTCGATGAAGGCTGCCTCGCGGGCGCGCAGGATTCGTGTTTGCGCGGTCTCGTTCAGGCGACCGCGACAATCATCTCAAGGAGCGGTCGCTCTGCGAAGAGTGCGGGCTGCTGATCGCACGGCCGCACTCTTCGCCCTTCCCGTTTCCCGCTCCCCGTTTCAGGAGGCCAGTTTTCAGACCACCAGCATCGCATCGCCGTAGCTGTAGAACCGATACCCCTCGCTGATGGCGTGCTGATACGCGTCGAGGATCAGCTCGCGCCCGGCGAACGCACACACCAGGACCAGGAGCGACGACTTCGGCAGGTGGAAGTTCGTCAGCAGCGCGTCGACCACCTGGAACCGGTGGCCCGGCCTGATGAAGAGTCCGGCTTCGCCGGCCGCCGGCTCGATGCGGCCGTCGTGCTCCGACGCGACCGCCTCGAGCGTCCTCGTCGTCGTCGTGCCGACCGCGACGATGCGGCCGCCGGCGGCGCGGGTGGCGGCAATGCGTGCGGCAGCGTCCGCATCGATCTCGAACGGCTCGGGATCGATCACATGATGCGCGATGTCCTCGTCGCGAATCGGCTTGAACGTGCCGTAGCCGACGTGCAGCGTGATCTCCGCGCGTCCGACGCCCGCGCGCTCGAGGCGTTCGAAGAGGTCCGGCGTCAGGTGGAGGCCCGCCGTCGGCGCGGCGACCGAGCCGCGGCGTGTCGCGTAGATGGTCTGATAGCGGTCGCGATCCGCCGGCGTGTCCGGCCGCCTGATGTAGGGCGGCAGTGGCATGTGGCCGATCGCGTCGATGGCCTCGTCGAGCGACACGGCCCCGGGCGCGGTGAGCGTGACGGTCCGTCTCCCGAACGTGTGCTGCGAGAGGACCTCGAGCTCCAGCACGTGCGGCGGCTCGCCGAAGCGCGCCCGCGTGCCCGGCTTCATCTTCTGGCCGGGATGCAGCAGCACGTCCCAGCGCCGTTCATCCAGTCTCCGCAGCAGCAGACACTCGACGCGCCCGCCGCTCGGCACCCGATGTCCCAGCAGGCGGGCAGGGACGACGCGCGAGTTGTTGACGACGAGGAGATCGCCGGAGGCGAGGTGCGCGGGGAGATCGACGATGCGCGCGTCCGACCAGCGCCCGGCCTGCCGATCCACGACCAGCAGGCGCGAGGAGCCACGCTCGGGCGGTGGCTCCTGCGCGATCAGGTGCTCGGGAAGATGGAAGTCGAAGTCGGACAGGAGCATGGGCCGCTCTCCATGCTCCCATGCGCCGGCGTCCTCACGCTGGCTCACGCCTCACTGAGCTCGATGAGCGCCGCCGCGAGCAGCGGCAGCATGATCTCGTGGTGGCCGGTCAGCGAGAAGCCGCGGCCCAGCCCCTTCGTCGGACGGTTCACGACGTTCGTCTGCGGACGGTAGAGGCGGACGAAGTCGAAGTCGACCGTCGTCAGATCCGTGAGAGGGCGCCCCTGGTTCCGCGCCAGCGCCACGGCCTTGAGAAAGACTTCCGGCAGCACGACGGCGGAGCCGCAGTTGAGATAGACGCCGTGGTCGAGGCGGGCGACGTTCGAGACGAAGTAGCGGAAGTCCCGCAGGCTGCCCTCGCCGATGGCCGCTCCGGATGCGGCCGGGTGCATGTGGATGATGTCCGTGCCAATCGCGACGTGCACGGTGAAGGGAATGCCGAGCTCGGCGGCGGTGGCGGCGAGACTCTTCGCCGCGTGCGGCGGCTGCCGTTGCCGCAGCCAGCTTCCGGCGGCCTGGCCGATGCCGAGCCCGGCCGCGACGCCCCGGCCGATCGCCTCGTTGAGCAGGTGGCCGGTCTCCTCGGCCATGCCGAACCGGCCCGGGCCGAGTGCTTCGTCGACATCTTCCGAGGTCGATCCGCCGAGCGCGATCTCGAAGTCGTGGATGAGGCCGGCGCCGTTGGTCGCAATGGCCGAGACGAAGCCCCGACGCATCAGATCGACGAGCACCGGCGACAGCCCCGTCTTGACCACGTGCGCCCCGAGCCCCCAGATGATGCCGCCATCGCGCGCCCGGGCGCGGAGGATCCGGTCGACGACCATGCGGAAGTCGCCGGCCGCGAGTATCGCAGGCAGCGCATCGAGCCAGCCGGTGATGCCGCTGCCCTTCTCGTACGGGCGCGCGAAGTCCTCCACCCGGGCCTTGCTCTGCCGCGAGGTCAGCGGATAGGTGCGGACGCCGGAGAGGTCGAACTCTTCGTAGGGGAATGGCACGGGGCAGAATGATAGCGGGTTCTCGACCGCTGTTCCGGAGCCCGCGAGCCCGCAACCCGGCCGGCGGCTGGTGTAAAATGAACAGTTCCCGCCGGTGTAGCTCAGTTGGTTAGAGCACGCGGCTCATATCCGCGGAGTCCGGGGT
>CAYUPN010000053.1:0-8380 GCA_964446605.1 uncultured Bifidobacteriaceae bacterium
AGCGTGGGATGGGCGCTCCACGCGTGCGAGTCGGATCGCGTCGGCTCCGGCTTCTCCGCCCACGTCGTCAGGCCCAGATCGAGCATCGTCTTCCAGGGCCCGAGCTCGTCGAGGTACCGATCGGCCAGCCCCGCCTTGCCAAGGGCGCGGAACAGATAGAAGCGGAAGTAGTAGGTCGCCTGCGTGAGCGACGGGTCCTCCAGGACCTTCGTCATCAGCTCGCGCTGGCGGTCCTGCGGCACGACATCGGCCAGCACCGCGAGGATGTTCGCGTGCTGGCTGAAGAGGGCCTTCGCGGGCGTGTCCGCCAGAAGCCCGCGCGCCTCGTGCCAGGCCAGCCGGTGGGCGGCCGCCGCGATCTCGCGGGCGAGCGCGCGATACCGGGCCGCGACGGTGACTGAGCCGACGGCGTCTTCCAGCGCCGCGGCCTCGCGCAGCGCAATCGCGAACTGCAGGCTGAGGATCACCGACTCGCCGCTCTCGAGCTGCGGAGGCTCGCCGTGCGGCCAGCCGTCGATCCAGTCCGCGAAGTTCCACCACTCCATGCGCCCGAGCAGCCCCGACGGGTCCAGTCGGGCCTCGAACCAGGCCAGGACGCCGCGGTTGGCGTCCAGGAACCGGCGGGCGAACTCCCTGTCTCCGGTGTACCACCACAGGTCGTGCTGCATCCCGATCCAGAACAGGGAGAAGGGCGGGATGATCTGCGGAAGGTCCGTCGGATAGCGGCTCTGCGTGAGCCCGTCGGTGATCCGCGACTGGTCGAACAGCTCGACGGCGTTCTTCACCAGCCGGTCGTCGCCCGTCATGTAGAGCGTCACGAGCCCCTGGATGCGCGTGTCGCCGATGTACTGGAGCTGCTCCCAGTACGGCGTGTCCATGTAGGTCTCGTGCGAGCAGAGACGGACCGTGCGCCAGCCGGTCTCGAAGATGCGCTGCAGCAGCGGATCGCTCGACGAGAACCGCGCCTTGTCGACCGCCGGATACGCCGTGAACCGCGCGCGGATGTCGGCGATCGTCAGCGGCTCGTCTCCGGTCTCCACGGCGATCTCGACGTAGCGGAACGTCCGCCACCACAGCGGCTCGAACAGGCGGTCGCGGCCGCCGTCCGGCAGGAACACGTCCTGCAGACCCGCGATGGTCTTGCCCGCCACCTCGTCGCGGTGTCCCTTCTCGGCGCGTCCCCCCTCACCGCGCGCGTAGAGCGCTTCCGCGTACGTGACCGTGACCTGCGCGCCCGCGCCGCCGTGCATGAGGATCTCGGGATACGCCGTCGTCAGCATGCCGCGGTCGACCAGCGCCGCCGCCCGCGTGTTCGGCGGAATCGTCCACTCGGCCTCCCCCTTCAGCACGCCAGCCGGCACACTCGTGCCCTCCGCACGCACGATGGCGGTCAGCCGCTCCGGCGTCTCCTCCATCAGCGGGATGTTGCGGGGAACGAGGAACCAGCGCGACGGGGAGTCGCGTGCGCCGCGCGGCGCGGCGATGCCGATGACCTCCGCCGCCGGCCACGCGGCGTCGTCGTAGTCCGGCTGTTCCCAGCCCCAGTGCCGCCGCGCGCCGTCGATCCGCTCGCCCGGGCCGGCGGCGAAGTACTGGTGGAACACCCGCGCGCGGTCCAGCGGCAGCGTCGTCCAGGCCGGCTCCACCGCGGCCTTCCAGCCCGCGCCGGTGTTCAACGCGCCTGCGGCCTCGCCGTCACCCTGGAGCACGAAGCCCGGTTGATGGCTGACCTGCGCCATCGGCGCATGCGCGCCGAAGTGCCAGACGATCGCCGCGACGACGTTGCGGCCAGGCTGGAGGGCCGGTGCGAGGTCGACGGTATCGAACCGCCAGTGATCGAGGTCGCCGCGCGCCGGCCCCGCGGCCATGCGGCGGCCGTTCACGAACAGCTGATAGCGCTGGTCCGCGCTCACGTGGACCAGGAAGCGCGCCGGGCGGGATGGCAGGTCGACGGCGCGCCGGAACAGGTAGACGCCGGGGCCGGTCTGCCCGGCGGCACGGATCCAGCGGGCCTCCCAGCGTTCGGACAGGAACCGCGGATCGGGAGACTCTGCCCGGACAGTGACCGGCGCAGTGACGCTCAGCGCCGCAAAGGCGAGGACGGAAGCGGCGAGCCGCAGCAGCATGCACCTCCCTCCGGACGCGGCGGGCACACCCGCCACGCCGATACAGACGATCTCCGGCCGAGAGGGCTAGATCTGCGAGTACGCCGTCGGCCTGAGGATGAACGAGTGCGTGTTCGAGACGATCTCGGCGTCGGTGTAGCCGGGCGTTGCGGCGAGCGTCTTCCAGTCCGGATGGCTCACGAACTGCGCCCAGTTGCGGTCCCGGGCCGCCATGTTCTCGAACACGAGCAGGTACGTCAGGCTCGGCAGGTTCGTGCCGACGATGTTCGAGCCGAAGAAGACCGGCGTGAGGCCGGTGCGGCGGAAGATGTCGATCTCGCCGCGATCGAACATCTCGACCTTCTTCAGGTGCGCGGCGACGCTGTGGCTCTCGTACGTCCGCAGCTCGAAGACGCGCGATGCCGCCGCCAGCGCGCCCTCCGGCTTCTCCAGGCGCGGCATGCCGGCGAACGCGACCATGAGCTGCGAGTCCATGCGGACGAAGCCGGGATCGCTCGACGGCAGCCGCTGGAAGGCGGTCTGATACGCGGCGTCGGCCTGGAGCCGCCGCTCGACGTCGTACACCGACGCCGGCGACGCGTGCCGCAGCAGGACCCAGAAGGTCGGGTTGTCCGGCCCGAACCCGACGGTGAACACGCCGACCGGCGCGATGCCGGCACGGTTCCACGCCGGCAGCGCCTCGTCCTTCAGATGATCGCCGAAGCGCTGCCGCATCGTCACCCGGAGGTGATACTGCCGCAGCTCGTAGAACTCGCGCGCGGGCGCGCCGCGCTCCTGCGTGTCCTGCGCGCCGGCGGCGCCGGCGAACGTGCCGGCGCCTGCGAGCGCGAGCGACGAGGCCAGGAACCTCCGCCGCTTCATGAGACCGGTTCGGGGGCCGCGCTGGTCGCCTCGTCCTCCCGGTAGTTGAAGGCGACCGCGAAGAGCACCATCACGGCCAGGGCCATCGCCGCCGGGTACAGCCAGATCGTGTGCCAGTCGTGACCGCCCGGCGTGACATGGGCCTCGACGATCACGCCCGAGAGCCAGGAGCCGATGAACATGCCGACGCCCAGCGTCACGAACGCGATGAAGCCCTGGGCGGCCGCCCTGATGGCCACCGGCGCCTTCTTGTCCGTGTAGATCTGGCCCGTCACGAAGAAGAAGTCGTAGCAGATGCCGTGCAGGAGGATGCCGAGATACAGCATCCACACCAGCGATCCGGCGTCGCCGAACGCGAACAGCGTGTACCGGACGGTCCAGGCGAGCATGCCGGCGATGAGCATCCACTTCACGCCGAGCCGCACGAAGAACCACGGCATGACCAGCATGAAGAACAGCTCGGACCACTGCCCGAGCGTCATCTTGCTGGTGGGGTTCGCCACGCCGATCTCGCTCAGGAACGCGTTCGCGAACGCGTAGTAGAACTGCAGCGGGATGCAGATGAGGAACGACCCCAGCACGAAGATCAGGAACGAGCGCTCCTTCATCAGGCTCAGCGCGTCCAGGCCGAGCACGTCCTTCGCCGACATCGCATGTCCGAGCTTGGCGGGCGGCGTGTGCGGCAGCACGAAGCTGAACAGGCCCAGCGCGAGCGAGGCGATGGCGGCGGCCTGGAACATGCCCGCGGTCAGGCCGAACCCGAGCAGGTCGATGACGTAGCCTGCCGCGATCCAGCCGATCGTCCCGAGCACCCGGATGCCGGGGAACTCCTTGCCGGGGTCGGTCATCTGGTGGAACGACAGCGAGTTCGTCAGTGCCAGCGTCGGCATGTAGCACAGCGTGTACGCGATCAGCACCGGGTAGAACACGCTGAACGTGTCGAGCGTCGAGACGTACAACAGCAGCACCGCGCCGACGATGTGCAGGGTGGCGAGGATGCGCTCGGTCGCGAAGAACCGGTCGGCCACCATGCCCACGAAGAACGGCGAGATCATGGCGGCCAGGGCGGTCGATCCGTACGCGAGGCCGACCTGCTGCCCGTCGAACTGCAGGGTCTCGTTGAGGTACGCGCCCATGGCCACGTACCAGGTCCCCCAGACGAAGTACTGGAGGAACATCATCACGGAGAGCTTGGTGCGGATTGTCGGCGACATCGTCCCTCTGGCGGATCGGGGCGCCGCCCGGGAGCGGCGCCGGGGTGACCGTCAGCCGCCGCCCGGCGGGCGGCGGCCCGGGGTCAGTTCGTGCCGGACGTGCCCGGCAGCACCTTGATCTTCAGATTGCGGAACGCGACCTCGTCGCCGTGATCCTGCAGCGCGAGGTGCCCCTTCTTCGCCTTCGCGTACGCGGGCATCGCGTTGAACTTGCTCTTCTCGACGAGCGCCTTCCAGTCGTCGCTCCAGAGCTCGTACTCCACCACCTTCTCGCCGTTCAGCCAGTGCTCGACGTGCGCGCCGCGCTTGACGATGCGCCCCTCGTTCCACTCGCCGACGGGCCGGGTGACGTCCTTCGACGGCGCCTGCAGCGCGTAGTTCGCGCCCGCGTGCCGGTCCGGGCCGTTCTTCGCGTCGGGATGCCCGGCATTGTCCAGCACCTGGTACTCGGGGCCGGAGTTGTACGTGTTCCGCAGCTCCGGCGCCTCCTGGACGAGATAGAAGACGCCGCTGTTGCCGTTCTTCGAGATCCGCCAGTCGAAGCGGAAGTCGAAGTTCTCGTACTGGTCCACCGTGATGATGTCGCCGGTGCGCGCGGTCGTCAGCGTCAGCGCGCCGTCGACCACCGTCCATCCCGCCGGGGCGGCGTCCTTCTTGTACCCGCGCCAGCCGTCGGTCGTCCGGCCGTCGAACAGGAGCTTCCAGCCGTCGGCCTTCTCTTCCGCGGTGAGTGTGTTGGGCGTGCCGGCCGCGTGGACGAGCCCCGCCCCGGCCAGCGCCATGGCTGCGACGATTACCCAGCGTCTCATGTCTGTCCCTCTACTGACCCGAGATGCCGGCCTGATCCCACCGGCGCGACTGATGCCATTCCTCGCCGGTGGCGGCGACCACCCCGACGAGCGCGGCCGCGTTCCGATAGCTGTCCACCAGGGCAATGCCCTCCCGCGGACCCAGCACGGTCACGGCCGTCGCCAGCATATCCGAAGTCATCGCGTTCGCCGCAACGACGGTGACCGACCGGTGACCGGTGAGTCCCAGTCCCGTTCTCGGATCGACGATGTGCGAGTAGCGGCGGCCGTCGATCTCGACCCACTGCTCGGCGTCTCCGGACGTGGACACGCCGCAGCCGGCCAGGGTCAGCGGGCTGCCGGGCGCGCTGCGCTCCGGGTCGAGGCCCGCCAGCACGATCTGCCAGCCCTCCGCTCCGGGCGGCGGTTCGCCCATGCGGATATCGCCGCCGGCCGCCACCAGGGCGCGCCGGATGCCGTGGCGTCCCAGCACGGCCAGCGCGGCGTCAGCGGCGTAGCCCTTCGCGATCCCCCCGGCATCGAGCTGCATGCCGCGGACCGCGACGCGCGCGGTGCGGGCTCGACGGTTCAGCACCAGCTTCCGGTACCCCGACACCGCGAGCGCGTCGGCCAGCTCCGATTCGGGTGGCAGCTGGCCCTGGCGGTGCGCCCGGCGCCACAGTCGCGTCAGGGGGCCGACCGTGAGGTCGAACGCCCCCTCCGTCCTGGCAGCCAGCCGCTGTCCGGCGTCGAGAACCCTGAAGAGATCGCGGCTGACGGGGATCGACTGGCCGACCGCCCGCTTCGTGAGCTGCGAAAGCTCGCTCGAGTCGCGGTAGTCGCTGAGGCGTGCGTCGAGCGCGGCAATGCGCGCGAAGGCCTCCGTGACGGCACGGTCGGCCTGCGTCGCGGTACGGGCGTACAGCACCACCCGGAAGGTGGTGCCCATGTGCGGTTCGACGTATTCGAACCGCCGGAGCGTGGGAGTCCCGGACGCCGTCGCGAGTCCCGTGAATCCGGCGAGCAGGACCGCCGCGGCCCTGAGCCAGACCCCGGCGCGGCTGCCGGAGCGGCGAACACTCACCCTTCCACGTTACTCGACTCCCAGGATCCAGCGGATCCCGCCGGCGAGATGGCGCTGGTACTCCGGGGACTCCCAGACCTCGGCGCGATGGCCGAGCGCCGTGTAGAACACGCGCCCGTCGCCGTACGTGCTCGTCCAGGCGAGCGCGAAGTCGCCGTCGGTGCGCGTGACCCCCTTCGCGCCCAGGTCGACGGAGGAGGGATCGAGTGAGAGCAGGACGTGGCGCGCCGATCGATCCCAGTTGCGGAACTGGTAGATTTCGTCGGTGAGCACCCACGGTTCCGGGAGGTGCGCCGTCGCCGGCGACGATCGGTCCTCCACGCGCACGACGACCTCCTCGTGCCACGGATGCCCGTCGAAGTACCCGCCGATGATCTCCCCGTACTCCGGCCACTCGTAGAAGGTGTCCGTCGCGCTGTGGATGCCGGCGAAGCCCTTGCCGGATCGCAGCCACGCGACGAAGTTGCGCTTGTCCTCCTCGCTCAGCGGCAGCTCGCCGGTCGTGTAGAACACGACGGCGTCGTAGGCCTTCAGGGCCTGTGGCGACAGGAACGTCAGGTCCTTGGTGACGACGACGTCGAAGCCGTGCTGCCGGCCGATCTCGGGCAGCAGCTGCATCGAGAGCGGCACGACGTCGTGCTTGAAGCCGGCGGAATGGGTCAGGTAGAGGACCTTCGGCCGGGCGGTGTCGGCGCTTTCCGTTGCGGGCTGCACCTGCGGCGAGCCGCACGACGCGGCGAAGCAGGCAAACGCGGACAGGAACACGAAAACGGATCTGGACATCTCTGCAGGGACCTTCGCGCCATCGGGGAGGAACGTGAGGCGCGTCTCTGATGCGGGACGCGCCGCCGCCCTGCGGTTCCGGGCGGCGGCACCGTTGGTCCGCGGTTCTACATCGTCTGGCTCTGGCCCGGAATGGCGACGGGCGGCACCTCGATCGGGCCGAACTCCAGCTTCGCAGGCAGGAGGTTCACCGGCGCCGCGAGCAGCTCCTCGAGCACGATCACCCGGCCCGTGTACGCCGCCTCGCGGCCGGCAATGGCGCACAGCGTGCTGTCGGCCACCTGCCGCAGCTCGTTGATCGGTGAACCGGCCCTGATGCTGTTGATCAGGTTCGTGTGCTCCTGCTGGTACGGGTTCGTGAACTCCCCCTCCCACTTCCACGCGCCGGGGCCGGCGATCTCGTAGCGGCGCCCGTCCTGCGTCGTGCATTCGCCGGTGGAGCCGACCGTGAATTCCGCCACCAGCCCCGGCGTGCCCGGCTGCTGCCGGCACATGCTGAGCATGTGCACGCCGTTGTCGAACTCGAAGTCGAGCCCGAAGTGGTCGAAGATGTGCCCGTACTCGGAGCCGGTCCGCGCCTGCCGTCCGCCGACCCCGAACACGCGCACCGGCACGCGGTCGCCGAGCGCCCAGCGTCCGACGTCGATGTTGTGCACGTGCTGCTCGACGATGTGGTCGCCGGAGAGCCAGGTGAAGTACAGCCAGTTGCGGAGCTGCCACTCCATGTCGGTCCATTCCGGCTGCCGCGGCTTCGTCCAGAGTCCACCCTGGTTCCAGAAGACCCGCAGCGCGCGCACGTCGCCGATGGCGCCGTCCTGCACGCGCTTCATCGCCTCGATGTACGCCGCATGGTGCCGGCGCTGCGTGCCGGCGGCGATGCCGAGCCCCTTCGACTTCGCCAGGTCGGCCAGCTCGCGGACCTGTCTGATTCCCGCCGTGTCCACCGCGACCGGCTTTTCCGTGAACACGTGCTTGCCGGCCTCGATGGCCGCCTTGAGGTGCATCGGTCTGAAGGCCGGAGGCGTCGCCAGGATGATGTAGTTGGCGTCGCTGGCGACGACCTTCTGGTAGGCGTCCCAGCCGACGAACTGGCGGTCGGCCGGCACGGTCGCGCGGGCCCCGTGCTTCGCCGACAGGTTCTTCATGGACGACTCGAGGCGATCCTTGAACAGGTCGCCCACCGCGACGATGCGGACGCCGGGCGCGGCGTTCAGCACGTTGTCCATGGCGCCCGTGCCGCGGCCCCCGCACCCGATGACGCCCACCCGGATCTCGTCGCTGCCCTGGGCGAACACGCCGGAGGCCGGCAGGGCCGAGGCGATCGTGCCGCCGACAACGGCCGCGCTGGAAGTCTTCAGGAAATCGCGCCGCGAGGCGCCGGGTCCGCGCTGCTCCTTCATCGTCATGCTGTGGCTCCGTGGGGATGTTGGGGGAAAGCTACTACCAGACGGCAGGTTTGTCCACGCGCCCACGTACGGTACGGGTGTCTGACACCCGTACTGTACCGGTGTCTGACACCCGTAC
>CAYUPN010000053.1:8480-26816 GCA_964446605.1 uncultured Bifidobacteriaceae bacterium
CACCCGTACCAGTACCGATACGGGGCGCTCAAGGCGCTGTGGTTACGGCTCCGCGACCACCCGGAAGCCCACGAAGGTGGCGTCGGTGTGCCACCACAGGCTCTTGGGGATCTGCGGGTCGCGGCGGCTCCACTCCTCGGTCGATGCCCGCCGCGCCGCGCTCCGCAGCGCCACCGGGTCGTCGTCCCAGGAGCCGCCCCGGACGACATGCGGATACAGCTCCTCGCCGGGATCGTTGAACGGATTCTCTTTGGGCGAGCGGGCGTAGAAGTCCTCCTCGTAGAGGTCCGCGGTCCACTCGGCGGCGTTGCCGTGCATGTCGAAGAGGCCGAAGGCGTTCGCCTTCTTCTGGCCGCCGACCTGGGGCTGGCCGTTGCTGTTGGCGCGGTACCAGGCGTACTCCTCGAGGGCCGCCGGGTCGTCACCGAAGGAGTAGGCCGTCTTCGAGCCGGCCCGTGCCGCGTATTCCCACTCCGCTTCCGTCGGGAGGCGGTACTTCTTGCCGGTGCGTGCCGAGAGCCACTCGCAGTACTTCGTCGCCGTGTACTGCGTGATGCCGATGACCGGCTGGTCGTCCTTGCCCCAGCCCCAGGACTCGTCGGCATACGGCGGCGTCGGACGCGAGACCGCGTCGCCGGCGTCCTTCGGCCCGGTCAGGCCGAGCCGCCGCTTCCGGCGCAGGTCGAGGCTGAACGCGAACTCGTCGAAGTCGTTCCAGGTGATCTCCTTCGCGGCCATGTAGAACGGCGCGATCGACACCTGGTGCTGGGGGCCCTCGTCGGGCTGGCGGCCGGGCTCGCTCTCGGGGCTGCCCATCAGGAACTCGCCGCCGGGGATGGGAACCATCTCGATGGAGACGTTCGTGTCGGGAATGGATTCGGTGTAGGGGGCCAGCGTCGCGGCGGCCTGGCTCGCCGCGCGAGGCGCGGCGTCCGCCAGCAGCATCGCCGCTGCGGCTCCGGCCAGAGCAACGCTCAAAGGGATACGCATGGAGGAATTGTAACGGCAGCCGCCGGAGCGGCGCTCGAGGTTGCCGTGGCAGGCCCCTGCGGGCCACGCGTCAGCGTGCCGTCGGGGGCCGCGAGGCGCTCTCCTGCCGGCGGAGCATCTTCAGCGCGCTGCGCGACAGGATGACCACCGGGGTTTCCGCGTCAGGCGCCTCCACCTCGGCTTCTGGCGGCATGATGACGTCCACCTGGCCGATGCGTGCGCCCCGCGCATACCCGACGGCTGCAACCGCATACGGGATCGAGAACTGGCTCACGAGCGTCCGCAGTTCGTCGCGCGCGGCAGCCGTGGCGGGAGTCTGAGCGTCGGGTTGGTCCCGCCACGCCCACAGTGCCAGCGGCCGCGGGTTTCTCGGTTGGGGAGCCGCCGGTTCCCGGTGGCGCGCCGCACCGCGCCGGGCCTCGATCGACTCGAGACGGGCGTACAGCGCCTCGAACCCGGCGGCGTTCGGGTCGTAGAGTCCCCACTCGTCCTGGACCGGCTTCTTGCGCGCCGATTTCTTCGTCGTGCCTCGTGCCGCCGCTGGCTTGGAGGATTTCGAGGCCGACGGTTTGGCCGCGGTCGTCTTCGGTTTGGAGGCGGTGCGAGTCCTGGTATCCGCGGCCGCGGCTTCGCGCTCGCGCCGTGCGGCCGCCTCGCGCGCCAGCCGCTCCGCCTCGTCGAGCCGGATGCGGCGCTCTGCTTCCTCGCGCGCCTTGCGCTCCGCCTCGGCGCGCCGTTCCGCTTCCTCGCGCGCGCGGCGCTCGACGAGCGCCTCTTCGCGCGCACGGGCTGCCGCTTCACGGGCCACGCGCTCCGCCTCTTCACGCGCCCGGCGCTCGGCTTCCCGCGCGATGCGCTCGGCCTCCGCGCGCGCGCGGGCTTCCGCTTCGCGCGCCAGGCGCTGGGCCTCCTCGCGCGCGCGGCGTTCGGCCTCGCGCGCCAGACGCTGGGCCTCCTCGCGCGCCCGGCGTTCGGACTGCTCGCGCGCCATGCGCTCGGCCTCGGCGCGCGCTTCGGCCGCTTCGCGCGCCCGGCGCTCCGCGTCGGCACGGGCCTGACGCTCGCGCGCCTCCCGTTCCAGCCGCTGGGCCTCTTCGCGTGCGCGGCGTTCGGCGGCTTCCCGCGCGCGGCGTTCGGCTTCGGCGCGGCGCTCGGCCTCGGCGCGGCGTTCCGCTTCCTCACGGGCGCGCCGCTCGGCCGCCTCGCGCGCGAGCCGCTCCGCGCGCTCCTTCGCGCGCCGTTCCGCCTCCTCCCGCGCCCGCCGCTCGGCTTCCTCTCTGGCGCGGCGTTCGCGTTCCTCGCGGGCGCGCTGTTCCGCCTCGCGCTCGCGCGCCCGGCGCTCCGCCTCTTCCCTCGCGCGCCGCTCGGCTTCTTCTCTGGCGCGGCGTTCCCGTTCCTCACGGGCGCGCTGTTCCAGTTCGCGTTCGCGCGCCCGCCGCTCCGCCTCTTCCCGTGCGGCCCGCTCGGCTTCCTCCCTGGCGCGGCGTTCCCGTTCCTCACGAGCGCGCTGTTCCGCTTCACGCTCGCGCGCCCGGCGGTCCGCTTCTTCCCGTGCGACCCGCTCGGCGTCCTCCCTGGCGCGCCGCACGCGTTCCTCGCGGGCGCGTTGTCCGGCTTCCTCTTCCTTCGCGCGCCGCTCGCGTTCCTCGCGCGCCTGCCGTTCCCGTTCGGCGCGTTCGGCCTGTTCGCTCGCGCGATCCCGTTCTTCCTGCTCCCATCGCGCCTCGTCCAGCGCCCTTCGCATGTCGGCCCCGACGGTCGCGGCCGCCTCGTGCTCCTGACGCCCGGACACGTCGCCGGCCTCACGAGTCTGTTCCGCCGGTGCCTCCGCTGCCGGCGTGGCGAGCGCCTGCAGGGCCTCCCGTGCGTGCTCGTGCCAGGACCGTGGGGAGGCGGCCGGCGCGGGCGCGGCGGGATCGTCCGCCGCGCTCTCCTCGACGTGCTCTTCGCCGGAGGCGGCGTCCGGGGCGAAGTCCGTCACGGGGCGTGCGGAGACATCCCACGGATTCGCCCAACTCGAATAGGCATCTGCGGCGGATGCGTCCGCCGCCTCGCCAGGCTCCGCCTGCGCGTCCGGCGCCGGCGACGACTCGATTGCCGGGGTGACCGCGGGCGACACCACGGACGGCGCCGCTAACGACGCCGCGGGCTGCGGCGAGGAATCCCAGGACCAGTAACTGCTCGTCCCCTCCGCCGGCTGCGCGGCCGACGCCAGCTCCTTCGACTCCGCCTGCGCGTCCTTCTTGCGGCGGCGCTTCTTCGGCGCGTGCCTGGCCCGTGCCGCGAGGTCCGCTTTGATGGTCTCGGCCTGTTTCAGGTAGTTGACGATCTCCTCCGCGAACGTCTCCGGATCGCACCCGCCCGCCGGCGCATCGTCGTCATCGGAGGTGAACGCGCTCAGCAGGCCGCGCTTCTTCCGGCGACCCTTTCCGGCGCGCGCCGGGGACAGCGCGAGCAGCGGGATCGTGAGCGTCTGGACGTGCTCGGCGCCGTCGAGGTCGCGCAGGTGCCCGCTGATCTCCGTCTCGTCGCGCGGCGAGATCAGGGCGGAGAAGAGCACGAGATCGGGAATGCGCGCGGTGATGGCGGCGAGCACCGCGTCTTTCGATTCCGCCACGACGAACTCGGCGCCCGTGCGGGCGCCGACAACCTTCCTGAGCGCGGCGGCCTGCCGCGGATCGGGCTCGAATGCCAGGACGGATGACAAGTCAGGTCCTCAACATGAAGCCGACGAGCAGGATGCCGACGACGGTCAGCACCAGCACGGGGCCGTTGTCGATGCTCTGCTGCTGCCCGGCGGCGACGACCGCCTGCGCGAGCGCCCCGAGGCGCTCGCCCCAGGACAGCAGCTTCTCCGAGGGACTCGGATAGAACGCGCTGCTGAACTTGTGGCTCACACGCGGGTCCATCAGGACGAGCGCCGTCAGCACGGCGCCGAATCCGAACGCCGATCCCGCGATGTCGCGGGCCTGGAGTCTGTACGGTGTCGCTCTGCGCATGGTGTACCTGCGCGTCGCGGCTGAAGAGCGGTCGCGCGCGCGCTTCCTCCTGTCGCAAGTCGCATGCCCACGCCGTCTGACAAGTCTGATCGCGTGGAAACGCGCTTGTAATCGGCCACTTCCGCGGAGGCCACGCGGCTCACGCCCGCGGGTGGCTCCGCGCCGACCTGCGAAATCCGCGACGGCGATTACGAATGTGGCTGCCGCACGTGCCTGCCGGACGTGCGCGCGCACCCTCCTGGAGCGCCCGTCGCGCGCGCCTAACGCCCCGTCGCTACTGCCACTTAGCCGTCCTCCTGTCGGCGGCGCTCGAGCTGGTGGCACGGCCGTTGCGATTCAGGGCGGCCGTGACGCGCTCCGCGGCGAGTGCTGCGGGGCCGTCGGACATCGCGGCGCACGGTAGCGCCGCTACGACGCATCGCTGTCAGCCGCGATGCCTTTCAGGAGGAACGACATGACGGCTCTGGTGACCTTTCTGCAGTCCATTCGCCGCAGCGACGAGGGGCAGGACCTGCTCGAGTACGCGCTGCTCGTGGCGCTCATCGCCATCGTGGCGGTCGGCGCGGTGACGACGGCGGGCGAGACCGTCGCGACCATCTTCGGAGACATCGCGGCGGCCATCTAGGACGCGCGCGAGACCGGACCGGAATTCCGTGCGCGCATGCGCACGCCATGGAGAACGAGGACATGCTGCACCTGATGACGTTCGTCAAGTCGCTGAAGAACGAAGAAGGCCAGGACCTGCTCGAGTACGCGCTGCTCGTGGCGCTCATCGCCATCGTGGCGGTCGGCGCGGTGACGACGGCGGGCGAGACGGTCGCGACGATCTTCGGCGACATCGCGGCGGCCATCTAAGCCGGCGAGGCCGCACTCACGCGCCCGGAGCGCCGTCAGGGGCTCCGGGCGCACCGGCTCTGAGCTTCAGCTCCCCAGGAACTGCGAGCCCGACATGAATCGCATGCCGGCATTGTTTCGAAAGCTGCTCCGTCGCGACGACGGCCAGGACCTGCTCGAGTACGGGCTGCTCTGCGCGCTCATCGCGCTGGTCGCCGTCGGCGCGGTGACGACGGTGGGCAACACGATCAACAGCGTCCTGTGGGAAGTCATTGCCGCTGCCAGCTTCTGACATCGTGGCGCCGGCGGCCGTCATCGCGGCCGCCGGTACCGCCGCCGTCATCGACCTGCGGACCGGGCGCATCCCGAACCCGCTGACGGCGGCCGTGGCGGCGGGCGGGCTGGCCCTCGCCGCCGCAGGGTTGACGGGACAGTCGATCGGTGCGGCCGTCGCGGGCGCGTTGATCGGCTTCCTGCTGATGCTGCCGGGCCACGTGCTCGGCGGAACCGGCGCCGGCGACGTGAAGCTGCTCGCCGCGCTGGGCGCCTGGCTGGGGCCGGGCGGGGTGGTGATGGCGTTCCTCTACGGGGCCATCGCCGGCGGCGTGCTCGCGGTTGCCCATGCGATTCGCCGGCGCCGCCTCGGGACGACGCTCACGCGCGCCGCACAGCTCGTCGCGGCGCCCGCGAGCACGAAACGCGAGATCGACCGCAGCGCCGCCGCAAGCCGCTTCGCTTACGGGCCCGCAATCGCCCTCGGCGCGGTGGCGGCGCTGCTGGCGGGATGAGGAACCGGATCATGAGACGCCTCAAGTCGGAACGCGGAAAGTCGGAACGCGGAGCCGCGCTGCTCGAAGCGGCGATCACGATTCCGATGCTGCTGCTCATCGCCGTCGGCATCTTCGAATTCGGCCGGGCCTTCCAGACCTGGCAGATCCTCACGAACGCGGCGCGTGAAGGCGCGCGGATTGCCGTGCTGCCGTCCGGCAACGACGCGGCCGTCGAGGAGCGCGTGCGCGACTACCTCGCCGCCGGCCAGCTGCCGCAGGCCGCCGGCGCCAGCGTCGCGGTGAATCGCGCCGCGACCCTGACGGTGAACGGCGCGAACGTCGCGGCCTCGCAGGTGACGGTCAGCTACCCCTTCCAGTTCCAGTGGCTGAACCCGGTGATGCAGCTGGTGGGGGGCGCCGGGGCCGACGGGATGGTCGCGATGAACGCCCAGGCGCTGATGAGGAACGAAACGCAGTAGACCGTTCGACTGATCGACCGGACCGCAGACCCGACGCCAGAGCCTAACGCTTCGAGCGGAGAAAGCCTGCGAGCGATCGGAGGAGAACTGACATGGCCCGCATGCGCATGACCCTCGTGCTTCTTCTGGCCCTCGCCGCCGGCGGAGGCCTCGCCTACGGCACCTACTCCTACATGCAGAACGTGCCGGTCCGCACCGTCTCGCTGCCCACGCAGCCGGTCGTCGTCGCGGCCACCGACCTGGAGCTCGGCGCCGAGCTGCGGCCCGACGACCTGCGCGTGGTCGACTGGCCGGCCGGCGCGGTGCCGACGGGCGCGTTCTCGACCCCGGACGAGCTCATCGGCCGCGGCCTGATCATGCCGGTCATCCAGCACGAGCCGATCCTGCCGATGAAGGTCGCGGGCAAGGACGCCGGCTCCGGGCTGCCGGTCGTGATCCCGGAAGGCAAGCGCGCCGTCTCCGTCCGCGTCAACGAGGTCATCGGCGTCGCCGGCTACGTGCTCCCGGGCACGCGCGTCGACGTCATCGCCACGGCGAGCCCCTCGGAGAAGCGCGGCGACACGATGACGAAGGTCGTGCTGAGCGACGTCCAGGTGCTCGCGGCCGGCACGAAGATGGAGCAGGACGGCGAGCAGGGCAAGCCGATGGCGGTCAACGTCGTCACCCTGCTCGTCACGCCCGAAGAGGCCGAGCGGCTCACGCTCGGCGCCACCGAGGGCCAGATCCAGCTCGCGCTGCGCAATCCGCTCGACCGGACCACCCCCGAGACGCCGGGCATCCGCCCGGCCTCGCTGCTCGGCAGCGCCGCGCCCCCCGCGCGGCGGGCCGCCCGCAGCTCCCGCCCGGTCGCGACCGTCGCGGCCGCCGCTGCCGCCCCGGCGCCCGCGCCGGAACCGACCGTCGAGATCATCCGTGGAGACAAGCGCCACCACGAAGTCGTGCGCTAGGAGGAACTCAATGAACGCCCAGCTTGCGTCTGGCGCCCCCCGGCTGCTGAGCCCCGCGCGCGCCACCGCGATGTGCCTGGCCGTCCTGCTGTCGGCGGGAGCGGCCCTCGCTCAGTCCCTGACCGTCCCGAACCTCCCGCACGCGATGGCCGGCGGGGCGGCGCCCGCGTCCGCGTCCACCGAGGCGAACGCGTCGGAGATCGCGCTGCTCGTCGGCCGCTCGACGCTCATCAACGTCGGCACGCACATCACGCGCGTGTCGCTGACGAGCCCCGACGTCGCCGACGCGCTGGTGACCTCCCCGAGCCAGCTGCTCGTGCACGGCAAGACGCCCGGCACGATCTCGCTGTTCGTGTGGGACCGCGCCGGCGGCATCCGGCGCTACGAAGTGGTCGTCCGCCGCGACCTCAGCGAGCTGGTGGACCAGATGAAGACCCTGTTCCCCGGCGAGGAGATCACGGTCCACAGCAACGGCAAGGACCTCGTCATCTCTGGCACGGTCAAGAGCAAGTACGTCGTCGACAAGGCGGCGGAGGTGGCGGCCGGCTACGTCGAGAAGAAGGACGACGTCGTCAACCTGCTGCGCGTGCAGGAGGGCATCGCGAGCAACCAGGTGCTGCTGCGCGTGCGCTTCGCCGAGGTGAGCCGCAGCGCGATGACGGAGCTCGGGGCCTCGCTGTTCGTCGACGGTTACGAGAACCAGTACGGGCGGGTGACGACGCAGCAGTTCGCCGCGCCGTTCTTCGACCAGAGCGACCCGATCATGAACCAGTCGCTCGTGTTCAGCGACTACCTGAACCTCTTCCTCTTCGACAGCAAGAACAACATCGGCGGCGTGGTCCGCGCGCTGCAGAGCAAGGGGCTGTTCCAGAGCCTCGCGGAGCCCAACCTGATCGCCGAGAACGGCAAGGAGGCGAGCTTCCTGGCCGGCGGCGAGTATCCGTATCCGGTCATCCAGGGCACCAGCGGCGGCCAGACCGTGACGATCCAGTTCAAGGAGTTCGGCGTCAAGCTGAACTTCACGCCGACGATCGTCGGCGAGAACCTCGTGAAGCTGAAGGTGAGCCCGGAGGTCAGCTCGCTCGACTTCTCGAATGCCATCGTGATCGAGGGCTTCCGGATTCCCGCGATCTCGACGCGCCGCACGGAGACCGAGGTGGAGCTGGCCGACGGCCAGACCTTCGCGATCGCCGGGCTGATGAACAACACCGTGCAGTCGCAGCTCTCGAAGGTGCCCGGCATCGGCGACATCCCGATCCTCGGGCTGCTGTTCCGCAGCAAGGCGGCGCAGAAGAACCAGAGCGAGCTCGTCGTGATGATCACGCCGACGATCCTCCGCCGCAACTCGACGGGCGTCTCGCCGAAGCTGCCCGACCAGGTCGAGCCGTTTCTCGGCCCGATCCGGAAGCCCGTGCCGGCTCCGGCCCCGTGGAACCCGGGCGGTCCGTCGGCGTCGGCGCAGCCGCAGATGCAGCCCGCCGGCCCCGGACAGCCGGCCCCGGCGTCCGCGTACCAGCCGCCCGCCCTGGCGGACGCCGAGCCCGCGCCGCCGCTGCCGGCCGTCGACAAGAAGGCCCTCGAGCGCGCGCGCAAGGAGGCCGAGGAGCGCCGCAAGCTCGAGGCGCGCCGCGCGGAGGAGGCGCGCAAGCAGGCCGAGAAGGACCGGAAGCTCGAGGCGAAGCGCGCGAAGCAGGAGGCGAAGCGGATGGCCGAGGAGCGCAAGCGCGCGGAGAAGGCCGCGCGCGAGCAGGCGAAGCTCCAGGCCGAAATCGATCGCCGCGCGGCCGAAGCCGCGAAGCGGCAGGCCGAGCTCGATCGCCAGCGCGCGAAGGAGGAGGCCGAGGCGCGCGCACGGCTCGACGCGGCGCGCAAGGCCTACGAGGAGGAGCTGGCCCGGATCAACGAGCAGCAGCCCCGGTGACGGAGGCGGCTGCGAGCCGGACCGATCCGGCGCCGTAGATGTCCGAGGAGGACGGAATCATGAACACCACCCTCAACCGGCTTTACCGCGACGAGCGGGGAATGTCGTACGTGTTCGTCGGCGTCGGCTTCATGGCGTTCCTGGCCGCGACGACGCTGGCGATCGACGTCGGGATGTTCATGACCGCGCGCTCGCAGGCGCAGAACGCGGCGGACGCCGGCGCGCTGGCCGGCGCCGTCGCGCTCTACTACGACGACTACGACAACCGCAGCGCCAGCGGGCCGGCGGTGCAGAACGCCATCATGGCCGGTCGCGCCAACCAGGTGATGGGGCAGGAGCCCAGCATCAACCCCCAGGACGTGACGTTCCCGGTCTCGCCGGCCGGACTGAACAACCGCGTCAAGGTGCTGGTGCACCGCAGCGACGCGCGCTCGAACCCGCTGCTGACGTTCACGGGGCGGTTCTTCGGCGTGCCCCAGGCGGACGTACGGGCCGAGGCGACGGCCGAAGCCTCGCCGGCCAACGCGATGACCTGCGTGAAGCCGTTCACGATTCCCGACAAGTGGATCGAGCGGCAGACGCCTCCCTGGGATCCGGACGACACGTTCGACGTCGTCGACAACAAGGGGAACCCGCTGCCGAACCCGGACATCTACGTCCCGTCCACCCAGACCGGCTACACGGGCTACGACGCCGAGCGCGACCGCGGGGTGGAGCTCATGATCCGCGCCGGCACCGGCAACAACATCACCCCGAGCTTCTACTTCTCGTACGCGATCGGAGGCTACAGCGGCGCCGACGAGTACCGCTGGAACATCGCGAACTGCAACACGACCCTCATGGGCTTCGGCGACCTGCTGCTGGCCGAGCCGGGCAACATGGTCGGCCCGACGATGGCGGGGGTCGACGACCTGATCGCGAAGGACCCGGGCGCGTACTGGGACAACACGCTGAACAAGCCGGTCAGCTCGATGAACCCCAGTCCGCGCGTCGTCGCGATTCCGCTCTACGACCCGATCTACTACGACACGGGGAAGCGCAACGGCCGCGAAGCGGACCTGAAGGTCGCCAACTACATGGGGTTCTTCATCACGCGGCGCCAGGGGAACAACGTTTACGGCCGGATCACGCCGATCTCCGGCCTCGTCGCCGCCAACATGGGCCCGGCACCCGTCGGGGCGTTCCCGATGGCGATTCGTCTCGTGGAGTAGCAGACATGGCGCAGCTTGCCGCACTCGTCGTCAGTCACGACGAGGAATTCCGCAGAGAAATCGGTCGCCTGCTCCGCTCGGGCGGCGTGCCCGTCAGCCTCATCGAGGACCGCCGCGCCTCGGGCGAGCCGCTGTCGCCCGATCTGGTGGTCGCCGACATCCGCGGCGACGTGCCGTCGGGCCTGGCGGCAATCGAACGTCTGCGGGCGGCGCATCCGACCACCGCGATCTTCGCCGTGGCGGTGTCGACCGACCCGGAGCTGATCCTGCAGGCGATGCGGGCCGGGGCCAACGAGTTCTTCATGTGGCCCGTGCCGGAGGAGCCGTTCCAGGGCGCCGTCCGCCGCACGCACACCCGCCGCGAGAGCGCCCAGGCGTCGTCGAAGCCGCCGTCGGCCGCGCTCGTGTTCTTCGGCGCCAAGGGAGGCGCGGGGACGACGACCGTGGCCGTGAACTGTGCGGTGGAGCTCGCGCGCCTGACGAAGCGGCAGACCGTCATCGTCGACCTCAAGCCGGGCTTCGGCGAGGTCGCGCTGTTCCTGGGCGTCCGTCCGCGGTTCACGATCCTCGACGCGCTCGAGAACCTGCACCGGATGGATCGCGACTTCCTGCGCGAGCTGCTGGCCCGGCACAAGTCGGGGCTCGAGATCCTCGCCGGCTCGGAGCAGTTCGAGCGCCCGGGCGCGCCGGACGCGGGGGCCGTCGAGGAGCTGTTCCGCGTGCTCGGCAAGGCGCACGACTACGTCGTCGTCGACGCCGGCAACCAGATCACGTCGTGCAGCATCGCGGCGCTCTACGCCGCCGACTCGATCTTCGTCGTCGCCAATCCGGACGTGCCGTCCGTGCGCAACGCGCAGCGGCTCGTCGACAAGGTCCGGCAGCTCGGGGTCGGGGGAGAGCGGATCCGCATCCTGCTGAACCGCGCGTCGGACCAGCACATGATCGCGCCGAAGCAGATCGAGACGGCGCTCGGGTACGGCATCCACCATACGTTCCCGAGCGACTACAAGACCGTGTCGACGGCGCTCAACTCGGGCGTGCCGCTGTCGCTGACGAACCACTCGGAGATCGCGGAGCAGTTCGACAGCTTCACGCGCCACATCATCACGCCGGGCGAGACGGCGGAGAAGGCGGGAGCGGAGAAGAAGCGCGCCGTCTTCAGCTTCTCGTTCGGCCTCCTGGGATAGGACGAGGACCACCGATGGCCACCGCTCATGCTCCCCTGAACGGCCCCGGCGGCACGCCGGGGCGGCCTGCCGCGCCGCCGCAGCCCCCGCCGCCGCGGGCCCAGTACGTCCAGCTCAAGGGGAACGTCCACCGCAAGCTGCTCAACCGTCTGAATCTCGAAGCGCTGGCGACGGCCGACCGGCAGCGCGCCGAGGCGGAGATCCGCACGCTGGTCTTCGAGCTCATGGCGGAGGAGGCGACCCCGGTCAGCCTCGCCGAGCGCGAGCAGATCCTCAGCGACATCCTCGACGAGGTGTTCGGACTGGGTCCCCTGGAGCCGCTGCTGCGCGACCCGAACGTCAACGACATCCTCGTCAACACGTTCAAGTCGGTGTACGTCGAGCGCGGCGGGGTGCTCCAGAAGGTGCCGACGACGTTCCAGGACGATCGCCACCTGCTGCGGGTGATCGACCGGATCGTCTCGGCGGTCGGGCGCCGCGTCGACGACAGCTCGCCGATGGTCGACGCGCGCCTGGCGGACGGGTCGCGCGTCAACGCCATCATCCCGCCGCTCGCCGTCGACGGCCCGCTGCTGTCGATCCGGCGCTTCCCGAAGGAGCGGCTGCGCGGCGAGGACCTCGTCGCCTACCGCGCGATGACGCGGCCGATGCTCGACTTCCTCGGCGCCTGCGTCCGCGCGCGGATGAACTGCCTCATCAGCGGCGGCACGGGCGCCGGCAAGACGACGCTCCTCAACGTCATGTCGAGCTTCATCGGCGAGACGGAGCGCATCGCGACCATCGAGGACGCCGCCGAGCTGCAGCTCCACCAGGAGCACGTCGTGCGGCTCGAGACGCGTCCGCCGAACGTCGAGGGCAAGGGCGCGGTGAAGCAGCGGCAGCTCGTCATCAACGCGCTGCGCATGCGGCCCGATCGCATCGTCGTCGGCGAGGTCCGTGGCGAGGAGGCGCTCGACATGCTGCAGGCCATGAACACCGGCCACGACGGCTCGCTGACCACCATCCACGCCAACACGCCGCGCGACGCGCTGAGCCGCATCGAGACGATGATCGCGATGGGGAACGTGAACCTGCCCGAGAAGGCCATCCGGCAGCAGATCTCGTCGGCCATCCAGATCGTCGTCCAGCAGACCCGGCTCGCGGACGGATCACGCAAGGTCACCAGCATCTCGGAGATCACGGGCATGGAAGGGGACGTGATCACCATGCAGGAGATCTTCGTGTTCGAGAAGATGGGGATGACCCAGGACGGCAAGGTCATCGGCCGGTTCCGTGCGACCGGTGTCCGGCCGAAGGCCGCCGAGCGGCTGAAGGCCGCCGGCATCCACCTGCCCGCCGACATGTTCGAGGGCATGACGGAGGTGCGTTGATGGCTCCGCTGCTGATTGCGCTCGGCGTGTTCGTGCTCGGCGCCGGCATCGTCGTCGCCGCGGCCATGGGGGCCATGAAGCTGCCGGCCCTCATGACGCAGCGGCGCGTCCAGGCGCGGATGGACGACGTCATCCGCCACACCGAGCCGGCGGGAGGGGCGCCCTTCGAGATCGTGAAGGCACGCGCCGAAGGCGTGCTGCCGGCCGTGGACCGTGCCGTCGCCGACACGCCGGCGGGCTCGTGGCTGGCCCGGCTGCTCGAACAGTCGGGCTCGAAGTCGGGCGTCAGCACCGTGCTCGTCGCGTCGCTGGCGCTCGGGCTCGCGGTCGGGTTCACCCTGAGCGCGGTGTTCCGCCATCCCGCGGGCATGCTGCCGGGATTCCTGATCGGCGCGTCGATGCCGTTCCTCGTGCTGATGCGGAAGCGCGGCGCGCGCATGCGGCGGTTCGAGGAGCAGTTCCCCGAGGCGCTCGACCTGCTGTCGCGCGCGATCAAGGCGGGGCACGCGTTCCAGACCGCCATGGGCATGGTCGCCGACGAGGCGTCGGATCCGATCGGCCCCGAGTTCCGCAAGGCGTTCGAGGAGCAGAACTACGGGCTCCCGCTGAAGGACGCCCTCAACAACCTGGCCGAGCGCGTGCCGCTGCTCGACGTCCGCTTCTTCGTCACCGCGGTGCTGATCCAGCGGGAGACCGGCGGAAACCTGTCGGAGATCCTGGACAACCTGGCGTACGTCGTCCGCGAGCGCTTCAAGATCCTCCGGCAGGTCCGCGTCTACACGGCCCACGGCCGGATGACCGGCTACGTGCTGCTCGGCCTTCCGGCGTTCCTGGCGATCGCGCTGATGTTCATCAACCCCGATCACATGAACACGCTGTTCCGTGAGCGGGTCGGCCACATGCTGATCGCGGTGACCGTCGTCATGCAGACGATCGGGTACTTCTGGATCCGCAAGGTCGTCACGATCGAGGTGTAGCCCATGACGTTGCTGCTGCCGCTGCTCGCGTTCGTGTTCGCCAGTCTCGTCGTGGCCGCCGTCGGCCTGCGCGTGGCCGGCGCACGGGGCACCGTCATCGACCGCCGCCTGGCGGAGGTGACGGGCGCCATGCCGCGGGACGAGACCGAGTCGCGCTTCGCGGTGGTCAAGGACGCCGTGAAGAAGATCGGGTCGCGCGTGCCCGTGTCCCCCTCGGAGGTGGGCAAGGTCCGGCTGCGGCTGATTCAGGCCGGATACCGCGGCGCCGAGGCGCTGCCGATCTTCGTCGGGCTCCGGGTGGCCGTCGCGCTCGGCGCGTTCGTGCTGTTCGCGACGCCGCTGGTGCTCCGCCCGAACGTGTCGCTCGGGCTGGGCGGCTCGCTGCTCGGCTACGTGCTGCCGGGTATCGTCCTCGCGCGCATGGCGCGGCGGCGGCAGCACCGGATCCAGCTGGGACTCGCCGACGCGCTGGATCTGATGGTCGTCAGCGTCGAGGCCGGTCTCGGTCTCGACCAGGCGATGCTGCGGGTCGGCGACGAGCTGCGGTTCGCGCATCCCGACCTCGCCGAGGAGCTGCGGCTGGTCAACATCGAGCTGCGCGCCGGCAAGGCGCGGAGCGAGGCGCTGCGGAACCTGGCGGATCGGACCGGGCTGGACGATCTGGTCTCCCTGTCGACCATGCTCATTCAGACCGACAAGTTCGGGACGAGCGTCGCGCAGTCGCTGCGGGTCTTCTCGGAGACGCTGCGTACCAAGCGGCGGCAGCGCGCGGAGGAAGCCGCGGCCAAGACGGGCGTGAAGATGGTGTTCCCGCTCGTGTTCTGCATCTTCCCGGCGATCTGGGTGGTCACCATCGGGCCGGCAGCCATCAAGTTCGTCCAGGTGCTGTTCCCGATCGCCCAGAACATCAAGAACCACTGAGCGGGGGAGGACGATCGTGACGCCTGAATCGGCCGCGGCGGCCAGCGGCACGCCGGTCGTGGACCGCAGGGCTCCCGTGCCGCCCGAACCGACCACGCTGGACGCGACGGGGCTCCCGTACGAGTCGCTGAAGCAGCTCATCGTCAAGGCGCTGTTCGCCGGAGAGCTGAGCGGGCTGGCGCTCGGCGAGCGGCTGTGCCTGCCGTACGCGCTGCTCGAGTCGCTCATGGAGCATCTCCGGACGGAGGCGCTCATCGAGGTGCGGGGCGCCGCGGGCGCGGGCACGGCGGGTTTCCGCTACGCGCTCACCGAGCTCGGACGCGACCGTGCGGCGACCTACTTCGAGGCCAACGGCTACGTCGGCCCCGCGCCGGTGCCGCTGCACCAGTACACGGCCGCGATGCTCGCGCTGCGCGAGGCGCGCGGGTTCCTGACGCGCGAGCGTCTCGCCGACGGGTTCACGCATCTCATCGTCAGCCCCGGGATGCTCGATCAGCTGGGCCCCGCCGTGAACTCCGGGAAGTCCATCTTCCTCTACGGCCCGCCCGGCAACGGCAAGACCGTGGTGGCCGAGGGGATCGGGCGTGCGCTCGGCGGCGACATGTACATCCCGCACGCGCTCGACGTCGACGGGCAGATCATCACGATCTACGACCCGGTCAACCACCAGCCGCTCGAGGACGACGTGGCGCCGGGGAGCGTGATCCGCGCGGCGGCGCGCGACCGGCGATGGGTGCGGATCCGCAGGCCCGTGGTGACCGTCGGCGGCGAGCTGACGCTCGAGATGCTCGACCTGAGCTTCAACCCGATCGCCCGCTTCTACGAGGCGCCGCTGCAGCTGAAGGCCAACGGCGGCGTGTTCGTCGTCGACGACTTCGGCCGGCAGCGCATCCGGCCGCGCGATCTGCTGAACCGCTGGATCGTGCCGCTCGAGAGCCGCGTCGACTACCTGACGCTGCACACCGGCAAGAAGTTCGAGATGGCGTTCGACGTGCTGATCGTGTTCGCGACGAACCTCAACCCGGATTCGCTGGCCGACGAAGCGTTCCTGCGGCGCATTCCGTACAAGATCTTCGCGAAGAACCCGACGGTCGACGAGTACACGCGGATCTTCGAGCTGAACTGCCGCCGGCAGCAGATGGCGTTCGATCCCGTGGTCGTCGAGTACCTGCAGCGGCGCTACTACGAGCCGCGCGGCATCGAGATGCGCGCCTGCCATCCGCGCGACCTCGTGCACCAGGTCGTCGACATGTGCCGCTACCAGAACCGGCCGCCGCAGATCACGCGCGAGCTGCTGGATCACGCCTGCCGCAACTACTTCCTCGAGGAGCAGCCGGGGCGGCAGGCCGCCCGGCGCCAGGCGTCGCGGCCGATGGCCTCCGGGCGTCCGAACGGCAGCGGCGGCGCGCCGGCCGCCGTCGAGCGCCGCGTCGAGCGGAAGGAAGAATGGCTCTCATAGAAGCGACCGTCCTCGAACGGGCGGCGCGCGGCACGCAGCCGAACGTGGCGGCGGGAGGCGGGCCCGGCGCCGCCGCGGGCATGTACGACGAGCGGCGCGAGCGCCTGGCCGACCTGCTCGCGCGCGCGGCCATCAGCTGCCTGTTCGTGATCCTGGCGATCCGGATCGGCCGCGAGTTCCTCGAGACCGGACACTTCACCGGGCTGCTGCTGCTGATGAGCGAGGCGCTGGTGGTCCTGCTCACGGTGGTCCGGCGGCGCGCCGCGGTCGTCGATCGGAGCTGGGGGGCGCGCGTGGTCGCGACCGTGTCGATCGTCGGCGTGCCCTTCATCGTGCCGAGCGGTGGCGGGCTGACGGCGGATTCGCTGACGGCCTCGATCTCGGCCGGCGGGCTGCTGCTGATCATCATCGGCAAGGCCACGCTCGGGCGCAGCTTCGGGCTCATGCCGGCCAACCGGGGCGTCGTGGAGAACGGCATCTACGGGGTGCTGCGGCATCCCATCTACGCCGGCTACCTCGTGACCCACGTGGGGTTCCTGCTGGCGCACCCGAGCGCGTGGAACCTCGCCGTGCTGGCGGTGAGCGACGTCGCCTTGATGATCCGGGCCCTGTACGAGGAGCGGACGCTCGCGCAGGATCCGGCATACGCCGCCTACATGACACGGGTGCGTCATCGCGTCTGCCCCGGCATCTTCTGACACGTACCGGTGTCTGACACCCGTACTGGTACAGGTACCGGTGCCAGACACCCGTACTGTACGGGTGTCAGACACCCGTACGTTCGACCAGATCGACCAGCGTCGCGCCCAGGTGGCTGCGGGGGTCGTCGCGGAAGGCCGTGACGAGCGGATGGCTGCGCAGCAGCTGCTGGACGCGTGCCCGCTGCACGCCGATCCCGCGGCCGTGCACGAGCCGCACTTCCCTGAACCCGGCCGCATGCGCCGCGCGCAGATAGTCGTCGACCACATCGGGGACATCGCGAGGCTGAAACGCGTGCAGGTCCAGCGTGTCCTCGATCGGGAGATCGATCGGGTCGTCGTCTTCGGTCATGCGGCTGGTGCGACCGCTCCCGGCGCGGTGCCCCGAAGGGGCCTGCTAGGCGCTCTTCTCGTAGGTCGCCCGGACCGTCGTGCGGATGCCGCCCCGCGGGGTGAACGCGCCCTCCACCGTCATGCGGCGCGGCGCGCAGGCGGCGACGAGGTCGTCGAGAATCTGGTTCGTGGCGCTTTCGTAGAAGATGCCCCGGTTGCGGTAGTCGAGGAGATAGTACTTGAGCGACTTCAGCTCGATGCAGGCGGCGTCGGGGACGTAGCGGATGCGGATCGTGCCGAAGTCGGGCAGTCCGGTCTTGGGACACATCGACGTGAACTCGGGGCAGTCGATGTCGATCTCGTACGTGCGCCCCTGGCGCGGGTTCGGGAACGTCTCTATCGTCGGGGTGGCCATGACCGTGCCGCCGCCGGAGCGGCAGAAGTCAGTGTAGCATCGTGTGCCGGATTTCCTAGGAAACTCGGGGATTGTTCGTTGACATGGGACCACCCCCGCGCTAGGATACGCCGGATTTTGGCCTCATTCGCGGTGGGCCGCCTGCGCGCGCGGTCCCGTGCACCGCGAGCCTCAGTAGGCGCGCAGTAACGTCAGTCAAGGGGGACCCAATGGCAGAGGCCCGCAGGATGGGCAAGTCGGAGCTCTTCTCGCACTTCGCCGATCGCTTCGAGATCAAGCGGACGCAGGCCCGCGAGTTCTTCGAGGAGCTGTCGACGCTCGCCGAGAAGGAGCTCAAGCGCTCGGGTGAGTTCACGCTGCCCGGCATGGTGAAGCTGGTGGTCCAGAAGCGCAAGGCGCGGATGGGGCGCAACCCGGCCACGGGTGAGGCGATCAAGATCCCCGCGAAGACGGTCGTGAAGGCGCGGATCCAGAAGGCGTTGAAGGACGCGGTGCTCCCGCGCCGGTAGTCCCGCGCGCGGCATCACGGGCCCGGCTGGCGTGCCGGTCAGCGCCATCCGGGCCTGTCGTGTGTACAAGCCCGGTCGGATCGGGTCGGATCGGGGCAGATCGGGTCGGATCGGGTCGGATCAGGTCGGATCAGGTCTGATCAGGTCTGATCAGGTCTCGCCTTCGCCCGCGGTGAATGCTTCGCGGGCTACGGCGGGCGGGGCAGGTCGTTCGTGCTGCAAGTGATCGTCTAGGTCCTCACGCGCCGGCCTGCCTCGCGCACTCCCAGCTTGTCGATCTTGAACTTCATCGTGCTCAGCGGCAGCCCCAGGTAGC
>CAYUPN010000054.1:0-26604 GCA_964446605.1 uncultured Bifidobacteriaceae bacterium
TCGCCCCGCGCACCCGTTACGCAACCCGCGCACCTGGCAGAGGTTCATTGCGAGGTACGAGAAGGAGAGGTACATCGCTTGCACTCACGCGCAACGGACGCGTCAGTCGTTGTGTGTGGGAGTGGAATCGATGGCAGGGTCGGTGTCAGCGGCAGTTGTCATTCTCTCGATCGGACTCATGACCGCGTCTCCGGCAGTCGCCCGGCAGCCGGGAGCGCCGGAGCAGCCGACCGGCGCACAGGGCGCACACGGCGAACAGGAATCGCATCGACAGGCACCGACGGGGGTCCGGCCAGGCCGGCCAACCCGGGGTGGTCAGCCGGACTTCCGGAGCGGTGTCGATCTGGTCTCGCTGACGGTCTCGGTGACGGATCGCAGCCAGCAGTTCGTCCAGGGGCTGCGCGCCGACGACTTCGTCGTCCTGGAAGACGGCGTGCCGCAGCCGCTCACGTTCTTCGGCGTGCAGGACGTGCCGCTCGATCTCGCGCTGCTCGTCGACTCGAGTTCGAGCATGCGCGACGAGCTCTCGATCGTGCGGGAAGCCGCGGCGGGTCTGCTCGCGCTGCTGCGGCCCGGCGATCGCGCGTCGCTCGTCGAGTTCCGCCAGGGCGTCAGGATCTCGGAGGCGCTCACCAGCGATCTCCAGAAGGTGTCCGAGGCGCTGCGCAGCATCCGTCCCGGCGGCGCGACCTCGCTCTACAACGCGCTGTACATCGCGCTGAAGGAATTCACCGCGCTGTCGAAGGAAGACGCCGGCGTACGCCGGCGGGCCATCGTCGTGCTCTCGGACGGCGAGGACACGACCAGCATGCTGTCGTTCGAGGACGTCCTCGAGCAGGCGAAGCGGAGCGGCGTGGTCGTCTACGCCGTCTCGCTGCGCAAGGCCTCGGATCTGCCGCCGGAAGCCCTGAACAGCAGGCGCAGCTCGATGGAGGCGGACTACGCGATGCGCACACTGGCGTCCGACACCGGAGGCCGATCGTTCTTCCCGGAGGCCGCCGCGGAGCTGAAGGGAATTTACGCCGGCATCGGCCGCGAGCTCGCGGCGCAGTACGCGCTCGGGTACGTCCCGCTCAACCGCCTGCGCGACGGCGCCTGGCGCCGTCTCGTCGTCCGCATCGCCGATCGGCCCGACGTCCGGCCGCGCACGCGGTCCGGCTACTACGCGCCGGAACGCTCGCTCGCCCTCCGGGTCCGTCCCTAGACACGTCGCGACCCCTGGCTTCCGGGTGAAGCACGAAAGCTGCTACGCTCGCCGGGATGGCCCGACCGATCGCGGCGGCATTGCTGGCTCTCGGGACGCTGTGGGCAGCGGTGATTGCCACCACGCCCTGTGTCGATCTCGCGCCCTCACGCCCCGCGCTGCGCGCAGCCCGGGCGGTCGGGCGCGTGATCTGCCATCAGCGCCCCGAGCGATCGTTCGCGGGCTGCGGTCAGTCGTGGGCGGTGTGCGGCCGGTGCGCCGGCCTGTACGCCGGTGTCCCGCTCGCGCTCGCGGCCCTCGTGCTCCCGTCGGTCCGCCGCCGGCGCACCTGGACGGCCTGGCGCCTGATCGTCCTCACCGCTGCGGTGCCAACCGGTGCGTCGTGGATCGCGGAAGTGTCGGGTCTGCTGGATCCGGGTACGCCGCTGCGCTTTGCGGCTGCCGTCCCGCTGGGCGCTGCCGTGGCCGCATGGCTCGCGGCCGTCGCGCGCGGAGACCTAAGGTAAACTGAAGACGTGCGGGCCACGACCATCGAACGCGCACAGGGGGCCCACCCGCTGCTCGTCTGGATCGCCGGGTGGCTGGTGCCCGGTGCCGGCCACCTCTGGAGCGGCCAGCGTCTGAAGGGCCTCATCTTCCTCGTCCTGCTCCCCGCGATGTTCGCGATCGGGCTCGCACTCCACGGGCGGCTCTTTCCGTTCGAGCTCGATCAACCGCTCGTCGCGCTCGCCGCGATTGCCGACCTCGGCATCGGCCTTCCGTACCTCGTCGCCCGGGTGCTCGCGGCCGGCGGCGGCGACGTCATCGCCGTGACGTACGAGTACGGCAATACCTTCCTGATCGTCGCGGGCCTGTTGAACCTGCTGGTGGCGTTCGACGCCTTCGACATCGCCGCCGGGCGGAAGGGGTGATCGTGCGGTCGCATTTCGGCGTGCTGCTGATCTTCGCCTTCTTCGTCTCGACGATTTTCGCCGTGCTCCTGCGCGACGACGTGCGCGAGCAGGTGAGGTTCGGAGCCACGCTCTTCGGCGCGTTCGTGCTCGGCGCGTTCGTGCTCGGCTGGCTCATGTTCCCGTTCCCGCTGTGAGGGCCGGTCCCGCGGGGACCCGCGTCCCCGCCGGCGGTGGCCTGGCGCGTCCGGCCTTCCTGTGGGCTCCTCCCGTGCTGTATGCCGCCGGCATCTTCCTGTTCTCGGCGATGAGCGAGCCCCCGGGGCTGCCCGGCAGCGTGTCGGACAAGTACCAGCACGGGCTGGCGTACGCGGGGCTGACGCTGGTGCTGATCCGGGCCCTTGCCGGCGGCGTCTGGCGGGGGGTGACGCTGCGCGTCTGCGTGCTGGCGGTGGCGATCGCGGCGCTCTACGGCGCGACCGACGAGCTGCACCAGCGTCTCGTGCCCGGCCGGCATGCGGACGTGCTGGACCTCGCGGCCGATGCGCTCGGCGCGACCGTCGCGGCCGCGCTGGCCGGCGGATGGGGCCGGGTCGTTCGCGCGCGGACGGACGCTAGAATCTAGTGGGCCTCATGGACAGCCTTCTGGTCGAACGGCATGGCGCCGTGCTGGCGCTGACGATCAACCGCCCGCGTGCGCTGAACGCGCTCGATGGCGCGACGGTGTCGGCACTCGGCGAGGCCTTCGCGCAGGCCGCCGACGACGACGCGGTCCGCGTGGTCACGCTGACGGGCGCGGGGGATCGCGCCTTCGCGGCCGGCGCCGACATCGGCGAGATCGCCACGCTCGAGCCGGAGGCGGCGCGCCGGTTCGCCGGGCGCGGACAGGCGGTCTTCCGCGCGCTCGAAACGCTCGGCAAGCCCTCGATCGCCGCGATCAACGGGTACGCGCTCGGCGGCGGCTGCGAGCTCGCGATGGCCTGCACGATCCGGATCGCCGCGGACCATGCGGAGCTCGGCCAGCCGGAGGTCGACCTCGGGCTGCTCCCCGGGTTCGGCGGCACGCAGCGGCTGGCGCGGCTCGTCGGACGCGGGCGCGCGCTGAACCTGCTGCTGACCGGCGCCCGCATCGGCGCGGCGGAGGCGGAGCGCATCGGGCTGGTGACGCGGGTGGTGCCGCGCGACGCGCTGGCGGCCGAGACGCGCGCGCTCGCGGAGCGGCTGGCGGCGAAGCCGGCGCTCGCGATGCGCTTCATCCTCGAAGCGGTCCACGAGGGGGCGGACCTGCCGCTGACGGCAGCCCTGCGGCTCGAAGCCACACTGTTCGGCGTCGCCGCCGGTACCGACGACATGCGCGAGGGAACGCGGGCGTTCCTCGAGAAGCGCAGGCCGGAGTTCACGGGCCACTGAAGAGGGAAGACGTGCAGATGCTCGAAGGCGACGCCGGCGCGGGCGCCGGCATGCGGTTCGCGGTCGTCGTCGCCAGATTCAACGACTTCGTGACGGAGCGCCTGCTCACCGGCGCGATCGAGGCGCTGCACGCCGCAGGCGTGCCCGACGCCGACATCGCCGTCCTGCGTGTCCCCGGCAGTTTCGAGCTTCCGCTCGCGGCACGGCGCGCGGCCGAGACGGGGCGGTTCGACGGCGTGGTCTGTCTCGGCTGCCTCATTCGCGGCGAGACGCCGCATTTCGACTACATCGCCACGGCGGTCGCCAACGAGCTGGCGGCGTCGGCGGGCGCGACCGGCATCCCGATGGCCTTCGGCGTGCTGACGACGAACTCGGCGGAGGAGGCGCTCGCGCGCGCGCAGCCCGGCCCGTCCAACAAGGGACGCGAGGCCGCGGCCGCGGCGGTCGAAATGGCGTCGCTGCTCGCGCGGCTCGATCGCCCCGCGCGCGGGGCCGCCGTATGACCGCCGGCGAACCCGGCAGCCGCGCCTGGACCTGGGCGCGGCAGGCGCGGGAGGCCGCCGTGCAGATGCTCTACCAGTGGGAGGTCGGCCGCCTCTCGCTGCCGGAGATCGCGCAGACCTTCTGGCGCATGGGCGAAGTCGATCCGGATCTGCCGGACCGTGCCCGGGCGCGCGCGACCGCGCTCGTCGGCGGCACGGTGGACCGGCTCGCCGACATCGATCGCCTCCTCGAGGAGGCGTCCAGGAACTGGCGTCTCGACCGGATGCCGGTCGTCGATCGCCTGATCCTCCGGCTCGGCATCTACGAGCTGGTCTACGACCGGACGACGCCGCCCGCGGTGGTGATCGACGAGGCGCTGGAACTGGCGCGGCGGTTCAGCAGCGAGGAGGCCGTGCCGTTCGTGAACGGCGTCCTCGACGCGATCCGGCGCCGTCTGGAGCAGGGCACGATCGCTCCCCCCGTGAACCCATCATGACGCAGGAAGACGAACAGATCCGCCAGCGGCGGGCGAACCTCGAGGCGCTCGCCGCGCTCGGCGTCGACATCTATCCCCGGCGGTTCGACCGCACCCACACGATCGCCGCGCTCGTCGAGCAACACGGCGAGTCGTCTGCCGAGGCGCTGGAGGCCGACCGCGTCGAGACGACGACGGCCGGCCGCATCATGGCGATCCGCAGCTTCGGGAAGGCGAACTTCCTCGCGCTGTCCGACGGGCTGCACCGCATCCAGATCTACGTGCGGCAGGACTCGCTGCCCGAGCTCGACTTCCGGATCTTCAAGCTGCTCGATTTCGGCGACCAGATCGGCGTCGAGGGGCACCTGTTCCGGACGAAGACGGGCGAGCTGACGATCTGGGCGCGGCGGCTGGTGTTCCTCGCCAAGTGCCACCTGCCGATGCCCGAGAAGTGGCACGGGCTGCAGGACATCGAGACGCGGTACCGGCAGCGCTATCTGGATCTCGCCGTGAACCCCGACTCGCGGCGCGTCTTCGAGGTGCGCACGAACGTCGTGCGGGCGATCCGCGCCTACCTGGACGCACGGGGGTTCCTCGAGGTCGAGACGCCGGTGATGCAGCCGGTGGCCGGCGGCGCCGCCGCGCGGCCGTTCGTCACGCACCACAACGTGCTCGACATGTCGCTCTACCTGCGCATCGCGCCGGAGCTCTATCTGAAGCGCCTGGTCGTGGGCGGCATGGAGCGCGTGTACGAGCTGGCGCGCAACTTCCGGAACGAGGGCATCTCGACGCAGCACAACCCCGAGTTCACGATGCTCGAGTTCTACCAGGCGTACGCCGACTACCAGGAGCTGATGGCGATGACCGAGGACATGCTCGCGTGCGTCGCGCGCAGCGCCGTCGGCCGCGAGGACGTGCCCTGGGGGGAGCAGACGATCTCGTTCCGCGCGCCGTTCCGGCGCCTCGCGCTGCGCGAGGCGGCGGCGGCGGAGGCCGCCCGCCGACTCGGCGAGCCCGTGACGGAGACGGACCTGCGCGACCCGGTCCGCGCCCGGGCGGTCGCCGGGCGCCTCGGCATCGAGCTGGAGCCGGACACGACGGCCGGGAAGGCGGCGACGGCCATCTTCGAGGTGCTCTGGGAAGAGCAGCTCGTACAACCCACGTTCGTCTACGACTTCCCGACGGAGGTCTCGCCGCTGGCGAAGCAGAAGCCGGGGGACCCGGACACCGTGGAGCGCTTCGAGCTGTACGTGGCCGGCTTCGAGATCGCGAACGCGTTCAGCGAGCTGAACGACCCGGACGAGCAGCGCCGCCGCTTCGAGCAGCAGCTCGAGGAGAAGCGCAAGGGAGACGACGAGGCGCACGCGATGGACGAGGACTATGTCCGCGCGCTGCAGTACGGGCTGCCGCCGACCGGGGGCGAGGGCATCGGCATCGACCGGCTCGTGATGGTGCTCACCAACAGCCCGTCGATCCGGGACGTGATCCTGTTCCCCCACATGCGCCGGCGGGAATAGGGCCGCGGCACATGCGGTAGGCTGTAGGCAGACCACCGCCGATGCCGTTCGAGCTCCACATCGCCCTTCGCTATCTGCTCGCCAGGCGGCGCCAGGCGTTCATCTCCGTCATCTCCCTGATCTCGACGCTCGGCGTCGCCGTCGGGGTCACCGCGCTCATCATCGCGCTGGCGCTGATGACGGGGCTGCAGGGGGAGCTGCGCGACCGGATTCTCGGCGCCGGCGCGCACGTCTACGTCTGGAAGGCCGGCGGGCTCGGCGACTATCGCGCGGAGACGGCGCGCATCGCGCAGATCCCGGGTGTGACCGGCGCGGCCCCCGCGATCATCGGCAAGGCGATGATCCGGACCGGCCGGGGCGAGGGCTTCATCACGCTCAAGGGCATCGCCCCCGATCTCGAGGGGGGCGTCACCGATCTCGCACGCTCGATGGTGCAGGGCAGCGTCGCGGACCTGCGGGGGGCCGAGGCCGACGTCCCCGGGATCCTGATCGGCGCCGACCTGGCGCGCGACCTCGGCGCCGCGGTCGGCGATTCGGTCACCGTGCTGACCACCGAGGGCACGCTGTCGCCGATGGGGGTCCTGCCGCGTGCGCGGCGGCTGCAGGTGGCCGGCATCTTCCGGCTGGGCCTCTACGAGTTCGACAGCGCCAGCGGCTTCGTCACGCTCGACATCGCCAGCCGCCTGCTGAACACCGGGCCGCAGCTCGTGGAGCTGCGCGTCGACGACTTCTACGGCGCGCCGGACATCGCGCGCCGCATCGAGGAAGCGCTCGGGCCCCAGTACACCGCCACGGACTGGACCGAGCAGAACCAGTCGCTCTTCTCCGCGCTCTGGCTGGAGAAGATGGCCATCTCGATCACGATCGGCCTCATCGTCATGGTGGCGGCCCTCAACATCATCGCGTCGCTCGTCCTGCTCGTGATGGAGAAGAGCCGCGACATCGCCATCCTGAAGACGATGGGGGCGACCCGGCGGAGCGTGATGATCGTGTTCATGATCCAGGGGCTGCTCATCGGGCTGGCCGGCACGGCGGCGGGCGCCGTGCTCGGGACGACGCTGTCCTGGGTGGCGGATCGCTACGAGCTGATCCAGATCCCGGCCGACGTCTACCAGATCTCGCACGTGCGCTTCGTCGTACAGCCGTCCGACTTCCTCGTCGTGGTGGCCTCGGCGATTCTCATCTGCTTCCTCGCGACCCTCTACCCGTCGCGGCAGGCGGCGCGCCTCGATCCGGTCCAGGCGCTGCGGTTCGAGTAGGGCGGTTCCCCGCAGACGCGATGACGGTCATGACATGGACGGGGAGCACGCACCGGACGCCGCCCGGCCTGTCAGCGGGGTCGGCCTCCGGAGACGGGGGCAGGCGCTGATGGCGTTCGTCGAGGTCGCCGGCCTGAACAAGCAGTATCGTGTCGGCACGCAGGTCATCCACGTGCTTCGCGACCTCGAGTTGACGGTCGAGGCGGGCGAGATGGTGGCCATCGTCGGCGCGAGCGGGGTGGGGAAGAGCACCCTGCTGCACCTGCTCGGGGGGCTGGACCGGCCGGACAGCGGGTCCGTCGTGGTCGCCGGGCGCAAGCTCGACGAGTTGACGGATGAGGCGCTGGTCGCCTTCCGGAACGTCCACGTCGGATTCGTGTTCCAGTTCCACCATCTGCTGCCGGAGTTTTCGGCGCTCGAAAACGCGGAGATGCCGATGCGCATCGCCCGGCGCCCGCCGGCCGAGGCGCGTGCGGCGGCCACGGCGCTGCTGACCCGGGTCGGACTCGGCGAGCGGCTCCATCACCGGCCGTCGATGCTCTCGGGCGGGGAGCAGCAGCGGGTGGCGGTCGCGCGGGCCCTGGTCATGCAGCCCGCGCTCGTTCTGGCCGATGAACCTACTGGAGATCTGGACGAGGCGACGGGGGCGGCGTTGCACGACCTGTTCCAGGCGATGCATCGCGAGCGGGGGCTCACGTCGGTCATCGCGACCCACAACCCGCGGCTCGCCGCCGCCTGCGATCGGGTCCTGCGGCTCGAAGCCGGACGGCTGATCCCGGCCTGACGGGCGCGCACCGGCCGGCGGTGTCGTCGCCGTCCGCCGTGCACGTCGTGCGATCGGACGCCGCATGACGGCCCGGATCGCGCGGGGAGGCCGCCGCGTATGCCGTATAATCGGAAAAAGGTTGGCGGTCGACTCGCTTGCCTTTCTCGGACACTCAGACAGTCTAGGTAGGCGGGATGTTTGAACGGTACACCGAAAGGGCGAGGCGGGTCCTCTTCTTCGCCCGTTATGAAGCGAGCCAGCTCGGAAGCATCTCGATCGAGACCGAGCACCTGCTGCTGGGTCTGATCCGGGAAGGCAAGGGGCTGACGAGCCGCATCTTCGCCCGCTCGCATCTCTCCCTCGAGAACATCCGCAAGGAGATCGAGGGACGGACCGTCTTCCGCGAGAAGGTCTCGACCTCCGTCGAGATCCCCTTCAGCGCCGAGACCAAGCGGGTCCTCCAGTTCGCGGCCGAAGAAGCGGATCGGCTCCTGCACAACTACATCGGCACCGAACACCTCCTGCTCGGCATCCTGCGCGAGGAGCGCTCCGTCGCCGCGTCCATCCTCATGGAGAAGGGGATGCGGCTCAACACGGTGCGCGACGACATCGTCCAGCTGCTCAACGAGAAGACCACGCTGACGCGCGTCAAGGAAACGCCGCTGCTCGCCGAGTTCAGCCGCGACCTCACCGAGGCCGCGATGAAGAACCAGCTCGATCCGCTCGTCGGCCGCGACCACGAGCTCGAGCGGGTGCAGCAGGTGCTCTGCCGCCGCACGAAGAACAACGCGGTGCTCATCGGCGAGCCCGGGGTCGGCAAGACCGCGATCGTCGAGGGGCTCGCGCAGAAGATCGTCTACGGCGACGTCCCGCACTTCCTGGCGGACAAGCGGATCCTCGCCCTGGACATCTCGCTCATCGTCGCCGGCACGAAGTACCGCGGTCAGTTCGAGGAGCGCCTCAAGGCGATCATGAAGGAGCTGACCGACAACCCGAACATCATCGTGTTCATCGACGAGCTGCACACGCTGGTGGGCGCGGGGTCGGCGGAGGGCTCCCTCGACGCGGCCAACATCCTGAAGCCCGCGCTGAGCCGCGGCGAGATCCGCTGCATCGGCGCGACGACGCCGGCGGAGTACCGGAAGTACATCGAGAAGGACCGGTCGCTCGAGCGGCGCTTCCAGGCGGTGAAGGTCGATCCGCCCAGCGAACGCGAGGCGATCGAGATCATCCTCGGCGTCAAGGACCGGTACGAGACGTTCCATCACGTCGACTACACGCGCGAGGCGATCGAGGCGGCGGTCTACCAGTCCAGCCGTTACATCACCGACCGGTTCCTCCCGGACAAGGCGATCGATCTCATCGACGAGGCCGGCGCGCGGGCGAAGCTGCGCGAGGCGGGCTTCAGCGAGGAGTTCGGCGAGATCAACCGCAGCATCCGCGTCGCGGTCGCGGAGATGGAGAGCGCCGTCTCGAACAAGGACTTCGAGAAGGCGCAGTTCTACCGCGATCAGGAAGTGACGGCGCGCGAGAACCTGCAGTTCGTGCGCGAGAAGTTCGAGGTCAAGAACTCGGGCCGCAAGGTCACCGTGGGCAAGCACGACATCGACGAGGTCGTGTCGAAGTGGACCGGCGTGCCGCTGGCCTCGATCAACCAGGACGAAGGGGACAAGCTGCTGCGGATGGAGCAGGAGCTCCACCGCCGCGTGATCAGCCAGGAGAAGGCGATTTCCGCCGTGTCGCGCGCCATCCGGCGCTCGCGCGCGGGGCTGAAGAACCCGAACCGGCCGGTCGGCAGCTTCGTGTTCCTCGGCCCGACGGGCGTCGGCAAGACGGAGCTGGCGCGCGCGCTGGCCAACTTCCTCTTCGGCAGCGACCACGCGCTCATCCGCTTCGACATGTCGGAGTACATGGAGAAGCACTCGGTCAGCAAGCTGATTGGTTCGCCTCCCGGCTACGTCGGGCACGAGGAGGGCGGTCAGCTCACCGAGAAGGTGAAGCGCAACCCGTACTCGGTCGTGCTGCTCGACGAGATCGAGAAGGCGCACCCGGACCTGTTCAACATCCTGCTGCAGGTCTTCGAGGACGGCCACCTGACGGACGGCCTCGGGAACCGGGTGAACTTCAAGAACGCCATCATCATCATGACCTCGAACATCGGGGCGCGGTTCATCCAGAAGAAGGCCGCCCTCGGGTTCCAGTCCGCCGACGCCGGGGAGATCACCCGGACGGTCTCGGACATGGTGCTCGGCGAGGTCAAGCGGACGTTCAATCCGGAGTTCATCAACCGGATCGACGAGATCATCGTGTTCGACGCGCTGACCGACGACGATCTGCGCCGGATCCTGTCGCTGCTCATCGACCAGCTCAACGCCAACCTGGTCGATCGGCGGCTCCACATCTCGGTCCTGCCCGAGGTGGCCGACTGGATCATCGAGGCGACCTGCAACGATCGGTCGTACGGCGCGCGCCCGCTCCGCCGGGCGATTCAGCGCTACATCGAGGACCCGCTGTCCGAGGAGCTCATTCGCGGGCACCTCACCGGCGGCGAGGTGGAGGTCTACCTGGACGGCGGCCAGCTCGCCTACCGGCCCGCCGGCCAGCTCGAGGCCGGCCGCCGGCTGGCCTGAGGCGTCCTACATCCTGTAGGCTAAGACGTTTGGGAGCGCGGCGGTTCCCCGGCTGCCCGCTCCCTCCACAGGATTCACGACGCGTATGTCCAGGCTGCACCTGGCGCTGATTCTGGCCGCGGGTGTTGGAGCGTTCACGAGCGCTCCGGCCCTCGGCCAGCAGCCGCCCTCCGCCGAGCCGTCCCCCGCAGGCAGCCCGGCTCCGTCCGATCCGGCCCCTGCGCAGGACCCGCAGACGCCGCCGGCGCCGTCCACGCCCGCCCCGGGCGGGACCGCCCAGGCGCCGCAGGGGGCCCGGCTTCCCCCCGAGGGCTCGCCGCCGCTCGTCCGGTTCATCCAGCTGTCGTTTCCCACCCAGGGGGAGCAGCCGGTGATCGATCCCCGGACGTATCTCTATTACATCCAGACCCAGGTCAGCCGGCCGGCCGACGGCGTGTGGGTCCCCTACACGGAGCAGACCGAGGACTCGATCCGCGAGGACTTCAAGCGGCTCTGGGCGACCAACTTCCTGGACGACCTCTCCATCGAGGTGCTGGACGAGCCGTATCCCAACGGGGTGATGGGCAAGCGCATCGTCTACAAGATGGAAGAGCGCCAGCGGGTCAAGATCGTCGACTACGAGGCGAGCAAGGAGTTCGATCAGTCGAAGCTCGAGGAGGTCCTCAAGGATCAGAACCTCATGATCCGGATCGACTCGTTCATCGACCCGTCGGTCATCCGCCGGGTCGAGGGCATCATCCGCGAGATGATGTCGGCCAAGGGCTTCCAGTACGCGAAGGTCTCGCACGAGATCAAGCCGATGAGCGGCGGCCCGAAGCTGGTGCACCTGACGTTCAAGGTCGAGGACGGGCCGAAGGTCAAGGTGCGCGAGATCGCCTTCGAGGGCAACGAGGCGATGAGCGACGGCGATCTCCGCGGCCGCATCAAGAACAACAAGCCGATGTGGTGGCTCTCCTGGATCACGGGCCGGGGCACGTGGCAGGAGGCGATGTTCGAGGAGGACGCCGACCGGATCATCGAGCACTACCGGAACGAGGGCTACATCGCCGCCCGCGTGGGGCAGCCCGAGATCACGGTCCTCGGCGACAGCAAGGACGGCAAGGAGCGCTTCATCAAGGTCACCGTCCCCGTGACCGAGGGGCAGCGCTACCGCGTGGGCAGCTTCGACTTCGACGGCAACACCGTCGTGAAGGCCGAGGCGCTGCGGCCGCTGTTCAAGCTGAAGGAAGGGGACTACTACTCCGAGGACAAGATCCGCAAGGGCTTGGAGATCGCCCGCGAGCTGTACGGCACCGGCGGCTACTGGGAGTTCACGGGGTACCCGGACCTGAAGCCGCGGAACCTGCCCGACCCCTCGAAAATGGACGATCCCGAGGCAATCGCGGAGGCCGAGAAGCAGCCGCCGATCGTCGACGTCACGATGCGGCTGCAGGAAGGGGAGCAGTACTTCGTCAACCGCATCACCTTCGTCGGCAACACGACGACGCGGGACAACGTCATCCGGCGCGAGATCCGGCTGCTCGAGAACGGCGTCTTCAACACCGAGGCGCTGAAGTACAGCGTGCGCCGGATCAATCAGCTCGGGTACTTCAAGCCCATCGAGGAGGGGAAGGAGACCGTCAAGGTCGAGAAGACACAGGGCCAGAAGAACAAGGTCGACATCACGCTGACCTTCGAGGAGCAGAACCGGAACCAGCTCACGTTCGGAGCGGGCGTCTCGCAGTTCGAGGGCTTCTTCGGGCAGCTCGCGTTCCAGACCTCGAACTTCATGGGACGCGGCGAGAGCCTGACCTTCTCGGTCCTGGCCGGGCGGCGCGTCCAGAACTACCAGCTCGCCTTCCAGGAGCCGTTCCTCTTCGACCGGCCGATCACCGCGGGGTTCGATCTCTACAAGCGCGAGATCCAGTACTACTTCTCGTACACGCAGGAGGCCGTGGGCGGCAACGTCGTCACCGGCTTCCCGGTCGGCGACTTCAGCCGGATGTACCTGATGTACAGCCTCGAGCAGGCCCGGGTGAAGGACATCGACCCGCTGCTGAACAACAACGAGATCATCAGCCGCAACCCGTTCCTCGCCGACGCGCTGCTGATCAACGAGGGCGGGCGGCGGACGATCAGCCAGGTGACGCCGAGCTGGATCCTCAACACGATCGACAACCCGATCTTTCCGAACTCGGGCAAGCGGTACTCGCTGTCGCTCGACATCGCCGGCGTCGGCGGCAACGTCAATTTCCTCAAGCCGCGCGGCGAGATCGTCTACTGGATCCCGACCGGCAGCCGGATGACGCTCGGCATGCGGGCGGCCTACGAGTACATCCGGCCGTACGGCAGCACCGAGCAGCTCCCGATCTTCGAGCGCCTGTTCCTGGGCGGCGAGTACAGCGTCCGCGGCTACGACATCCGGAGCATCGGTCCCCGCGACATCGGCACCCCGCAGCAGCCGGGCACCTTCATCGTCCTCGGCGGCAACAAGAGCGCGCTGTTCAACGCCGAGTACCACTTCGCCATCGCGCCGCAGGTGCGCGTCCTGGGCTACTTCGACGCCGGGCAGGTGCGCGACGTCGGCGAGCAGATGCGGTGGGACGAGTTCGTGATGTCGACGGGCGCCGAGGTGCGCTTCTTCATGCCCGTCCTGAACGTGCCCTTCCGCCTGATCTACGCGCACAACATCAACCGCGAGGGCATCTTCGACAACAACCTGGTGCAGACCAAGTCCAACGTGTTCCGCTTCGCGGTGGGCGCGACGTTCTGAGGCGGCGGTCCGGGGGCCGGGGCAGGCCGCGTCGGGTCCCCTCCCGCTCGCCACGGATGGGCTGGTTACGGTATATTTAGGGGTTCGTACTTGACTACGGCGAAAGGGATTCGGAGCATGAAACTGCCTCTCCTCGGTCTGTTCTGTGGTCTGGCACTCGCGGCGGCGCCGCCGACCGCAGCCGCCCAGCAGGCGCCGGCCGCTCCTCAGCCGGCGGCCCCGGCCGCCCAGCAGCCGCCGAGGCCGTTCCTTGAAGGCTCGAAGGTGGCTGTCATCGACATCCAGCGCGTCGCGGCCGAATCGGCGGAAGGCAAGGCCGCGACCTCCAGGGCGCAGGCGCTCCAGCAGAAGAAGCTCAACGAGCTCAACGAGCTGAGCAAGAAGCTGCAGGCCGACCAGCAGAAGCTCCAGACGGGCGGCGCGATGCTGAACGAGCAGGCCCGCAGCGAGCTCGAGCGGTCGATCGAGCGGCAGCAGAAGGAGCTGCAGCGCGCCCAGCAGGACGCGCAGGACGAAGTCGCGCAGCTCCAGCAGGACCTGCAGAACGACTTCCAGAACAAGCTCTATCCGGTCATCCAGAAGGTGGTCAGCGAGAAGGGCATTCACCTCCTGTTCAGCTCGCGCGACGCCGGCATCGTCTTCGCGGATCCGGGGCTCGACCTCACCGCCGAGGTGATCAAGCGGTTCGACGCCTCGTCGACGGCGGCGCCGCCGCCCGCCGCGCCGGCCAACCCGCAGTAGCCCGGCGGGTTCTCCGGACCACCCGCGCTCCCTTTTCGCCGCAGTTGAACGCCCCGGCGACGCCCCGTGTCACGGCACGGGGCGCCGCGGGGCGTCCGTCCGCCTCGACGGATGCAGAAGAGGGCCCGGGTCGTGTACCATCCCAACATTCGACTCGGACCCGACTCCTTGGCCACCCAGATCCTCTCGCGCGCCGATCGCCTCCCGCATCGGTATCCGTCCTGCCTGCTCGATGCGGTCGTCCAGCACGATCCCGGCCGCCGCCTGATCGCCGCCAAGAACGTCACGGTCAACGAGGAGTTCTTCCAGGGGCATTTCCCGGGCTCGCCCGTCATGCCCGGCGTGCTGATGATCGAGGCGCTCCTGCAGGCGGCCGGCGTGCTGCTGCTCGACGGCGGGTCCGGGGGCACGGCCTACCTCCGCGGTGTCGACGATGCGAAGTTCCGGCGGCAGGTGGTGCCGGGAGACCGGCTGCTGCTGGAGGTGACGATCGGCCGGCGCCGGAGCCGGCTCGCCCGGGTGCGCGGGGTCGCGCGGATTGACGACCAGATCGTGGCCGAAGCCAGCCTGCTCGTCGAGCTGCGGCGCGCGGCCGCGATCGACCCGCGCGCGATCGTCCACCCCTCGGCCGAGATCGGCGAAGGCACCGTCGTCGAGCCGTACGCGATCGTCGGGCCGAACGTGCGGCTCGGACGCAACTGCCGGGTGGGGGCGTCCGCGGTCGTCGACGGGTGGACGGAGGTCGGCGACGGCACCCAGATTTATCCGTTCGCGTCGATCGGGCTGAACCCGCAGGACCTGAAGTACCGCGGCGAGCCGACGCGGCTGGTCATCGGCAGCGGCAACATCTTCCGCGAGTTCGTCACGATTCATCGCGGCACCGAGGTCGGGGGCGGGCTGACCAGCATCGGCGACCGCAACCTGTTCATGGCCTACGCGCACGTCGCGCACGACTGCCGCATCGGCAGCCAGACCATCTTCGGCAACGGCGCGACGCTCGGCGGCCACGTGTGGGTCGAGGACTACGCGACCATCTCCGCGTTCTCCGGCGTGCACCAGTTCTGCCGCGTCGGCGAGCACGCGTTCATCGGCGGCTACTCGGTGGTCACGAAGGACGCGCTGCCGTATGCGAAGACGGTGGGGAACCGGGCGCGCATCTACGGCCTGAATACCATCGGCCTGATCCGCCGCGGCTTCCCGGAGGAGACGCTCAGCCGGTTGAAGCGGGCCTTCCGCTACCTGCTCGTCTCCCGCCTGAATACGAGCCACGCGCTGCGCGAGATCGAGCAGGACCCGACCGTCTCGTGCCCGGAAGTCGCCAACCTCGTGCAGTTCATCCGCAACTCGCAGCGCGGCGTGATCCTCCGCCGCCCGCTCCGGCGGGCCGAAGAGATGGTGGCCGACGACTGACCTGACGATTGCGGATGGCGGATTGCGGATTCGTTGCGGATTGCGGACTGATTGCGGAGTGACCGCGGTGGTGCAGGTGCGCCGGATTGCGGATTCCCTGCGGATTCGCGTCATGGGCGCTCCCCGCGCGACGGCGCACGCCGCGCATCCACGCATCAGATGGACAGGATTGGTCTGATCGCGGGGAACGGGAGCTTCCCGTTCCTCATCCTGGACGCGGCGCGGACGCAGGGACTGGCGGTGACGGTCGTCGCCGTCAAGGAGGAGGCGTTCCCGACGCTCGCCGAGGCGGCGGCCCGCGAGCCGGCGGCCGATCTCCACTGGGTCTCGCTCGGCCAGCTCGGGACGTGCATCCGGCTGCTGAAACAGGCCGGCGTCACCCGCGCCGTCATGGCCGGCCAGGTCAAGCACGTGAGCATCTTCTCGGGCATCATGCCCGACCTCACGCTCCTGTCGGCGCTGCGGCGGCTGCGGGCGAAGAACACCGACGCCCTCATCGCCGCCGTCGCCGACGTCATGGCCGAGCACGGCATCACGCTGATCGACTCGACGGAGCTGCTCCGGCCGCTCATGGCGGGCGCCGGCCGGCTCTCCAGCCGGCCCCCCTCGGCGGACGAGGAGGCGGACTTCGCCTTCGGCTACCACGTCGCCGACACGATCGCCGGACTCGACATCGGTCAGTCGATTGCCGTGAAGGACCGGGCCGTGGTCGCGGTGGAGGGCATGGAGGGCACCGACGAGATGATCCGGCGCGCCGGCCAGCTCGCGGGCCCCGGCGTGCGTCTGGTGAAGGTCGCCAAGCCCGCGCAGGACATGCGCTTCGACGTCCCCGTCGTGGGCGTGCAGACGATCCGCGAGCTGCACGCGATCGGCGCGACGGCGATGTCGGTGGACGCCGGGAAGACGCTGATGATCGACGGTCCGGCGGCCGTGCTCCGCGCGGCCGACGAGGCGGGCATCGCGGTGGTCGGGCGCGTGAAGACGGAGCCGCAGGCGGCCGGCGCGGGGAGCGCGGCCCGATGAAGACGGCCGTCATCGGCGTCGGCCATCTCGGCCGGCATCACGCGCGGATTCTGGCGGCGATGGAGGGCGCGGAGCTCGTCGCCGTCTGCGACACGAACCGCGATCGCGCGCGCGCGATCGCCGCGCAGTACGGCGCGGCGGTCGTCGAAGATCCCGTGTCGCTGGCCGGCGCCGTCGACGCGGTCGTCGTCGCCACGCCGACGGCCTCGCATCTGGAAGTCGCGATGCCGCTGATCGAGGCCGGCATCGCCGTGCTGATCGAGAAGCCGCTGGCGCGCACGCCCGGCGAGGCGGACGCGCTCGTCGCGGCGGCGCGCGCGAAAGGCGTGGCGCTGGCGGTGGGACACACGGAGCGGTTCAATCCGGCCGTTGCCGCGGCGCGGCCGCTGCTGGCGTCGCCGCGCTTCATCGAGTGCCACCGGCTCGGCACGTTCCCCGACCGCAGCCTCGACATCGACGTCGTGTTCGACCTGATGATCCACGACCTCGACGTCGTCCTGTCGTTCGTGGACTCGCCCGTGGCGGCCATCGACGCGGTGGGCGTGCCGGTGCTCACGCCGCGCATCGACATCGCCAACGTCCGTCTCCGGTTCGAGTCGGGCTGCATCGTGAACCTCACGGCGAGCCGGATCAGCCGCGACCGCACCCGGAAGATCCGTGTGTTCCAGCCGGATTCGTACGTCGCCGTGGACTACGCGGCCCAGGAGCTCGAGGTCTGGCGGCTCGTCCGTCAGGCGGACGGGCCGCCGCGCATCGACGGAGGCCGCGTGGAGGTGCAGCGCGACGAGCCGCTGCGGTGCGAGCTCGAGGATTTCCTCGCCGCCGTCCGGGACGGCCGCGACCCGGCGGTGCCTGGCGAGGATGGCCGGCGCGCGCTGGCCCTGGCGCAGCAGATCACGGACGCCATGCTGTCGGCGGTCTGACGGCGCGGAGCGCGGCGCCGCCCCGAGGCGCGGAAGGTCCACGAAAGAGTGCGGGGCCCGCGATGGCGCGCCCTTTGTCGTACGCTCACGATGGCAGAAACAGTGCTCGAATCGATTCTTGAACGGCTGCTGGAGGGAGCGCCGGTGACACAGGCGGATCGCGACGCGCTCCTCGGCGCCCGCGATCTGCTCGCGCTCGGGATGGCGGCCGACGAGCTGCGCCGGCGCCGTCATGGCGCACGCGTGACCTTCGTGCGCGTGGCGTCGATCGATGCCGCGGCCGCCGCGTCCGGTGACGTGCAGTGGAGCGGGTCGCCGGGGGAGCTGCGCCTCGACGGCCGGTGTGACGATCCGGACCAGGCGGTATCGGCCGTGCGCCACGCGGTCGAGGCGTCCGGAGGCATTCCGGTCACGGGCTTCTCGCTGGCCGACCTCGAGGCGGCGGCAGCAGGCTCGGGCTCGCAGGATGCGCTGCCGGACCTCCTCCGGCGATTGCGCGAGGCCGGGCTGGCCGCCATTGCGGCCGCGCCCCTCGACTCCGTGCAGGATCTCGACGCGGCGGTGTCTGCGGCGGAGCAGGCCGGGTTGCCGATTGCGCGGCTCACGATCGACCGGCTGCGCGCCGCGGATCGCGACGGCCTGCTGAGGACTGCGACGGCGCTCGTCGGGGCCCATCCCGGGTTGCGCGTCCTCGCACCGCTCCCGCGCCGGCTGGCTGCCGCGTCGCCATCCACCGGCTACGAGGACGTGCATCTGGTCGCGCTCGCGCGGCTGCTGGTGCCGGTGGAGCACATCCAGGTGGACTGGGCGCTCTACGGTCCCAAGCTCGCGCAGGTCGCGCTGGCGTTCGGCGCCGACGATCTCGACGCGGTCTCGCCGCTCGACGAGGTCGCGGAGGGGCGCCGGCGCGCGCCGCTCGAGGAGATCCGGCGCAACATCACTGCGGCTTCGGGGGAGCCGGTGGAGCGTGACGCGCGCTTCGAGGTCCGCTCCGCGCCCGGGTCGGCGGCCTGATGTCCCGGCGGCCCGTCCGCATCGGCGCGGTCTCGTACCTGAACTCGCGGCCGCTGGTCGCCGGGCTCGAGGCGTACCCGGAACGCTTCGCCGTCCGCTACGACCTGCCGAGCGCGTGCGCACGGCTGCTGCACGCGCGCGAGACGGACATCGGGCTCATTCCGTCGATCGAGTACCTCCGCGGCGACGGCTACCGGATGGTGCCCGACTGCGCGGTCACGTCGGACGGCCCGGTCCGCTCCGTCGCGATCTTCACGTCGGTGCCGATCGAGCGCGTGACCTCGCTGGCCCTCGACACCAGCTCCCGCACCTCGGTGGCGCTGACGCGCGTGCTCTCGGAGCACTACTTCGGCATCCGCCCGCGGCTCGTCGAGCATCCGCCGGTGCTCGACGAGATGGTGCGCCAGGCCGACGGCGCGCTGCTCATCGGCGAGCCCGCCCTCTTCGCCGAGTACGAGCGCCTCGGCCTGCAGAAGATCGATCTCGGTCTCGCCTGGCAGCAGTTCAGCGGGCTGCCGTTCGTCTACGCCTGCTGGACGGGGCACCCCGGCGTGCTGACGCCGGACGACGTGGCAACCCTGCAGGAGGCGAGGGCCAGGGGCGTCGCGGCGAGCGACGCGATCGCGTCCGGATTCTTTCCCGGCGACCCGGATCGCGCCGCGACCGGCGCCACCTACCTGCGGCAGAACATCCACTTCCGGCTGGGGCCGCGCGAGATCGCGGGTATGGAGCGATTCTTCGCGCTTGCCGCCGGCGCGGGTGTGGTGGCCGCAACGCAGCCGCTCCGCTGGTACGAGGCGCCGGCCGGGTGACGGCGCCGCAGGCGGCCGCTACAATTGTGCGGATGACCCTCGACCGGGCGCTGGCGAAGGCGGAGGCAGGTGAGCGGCTGGATCGCGCCGGGGCGCTCGCCCTTTACACGGGCGCGCCCACGCACGTGCTGGGCCGGCTGGCCGACGCGGCGCGCGCGCGCCGGCACCCGTCGCGCATCGTCACCTACATCATCGACCGCAACGTCAACTACACGAACGTCTGCGTCGCGCGCTGCAACTTCTGCGCGTTCTACCGGCCGGTGGGATCCGCCGACGGCTACGTGCTCGGCTTCGAGGAGATCTTCCGCAAGATCGCCGAGACGATCGAGCTCGGCGGCAACCAGCTGCTGCTGCAGGGGGGGCACAACCCCGACCTGCCGCTCGCGTGGTACGAGGACCTGTTCCGCGCGGTGAAGGCACGGTATCCCGAGTTCCGCCTCCACGCGCTCTCGCCTCCGGAGATCCTCCACATCTCGCGACTCTCGGGGCTCACGCCCCGCGAGGTGATCGCGCGTCTCGTGGCGGCGGGGCTCGACAGCATCCCCGGCGGCGGTGCCGAGATCCTGGTGGACCGCGTACGCCGCCTGCTGCACTGCTACGGCAAGGCGACCGCCGACGAGTGGCTCGACGTGATGCGCGAAGCGCACCGCGCCGGCCTGCGCACGACGGCGACGATGATGTACGGCACCGTCGAGACGCTCGAGGAGCGGCTGGAGCACATGTTCCGGCTGCGCGAGCTGCAGGACGAAACCGGCGGGTTCACCGCGTTCATCACCTGGAGCTTCCAGCCGGATCACACGGAGCTGGCATCGCGGCTCGGCGTCACCGGCGAGGCGACCGGGCTGGAGTACCTCCGCACGCTCGCGATCGCGCGGCTGGTCCTCGACAACTTCCAGAACCTCCAGTCCTCCTGGGTGACGCAGGGCGGGAAGGTCGGTCAGCTCAGCCTCGCGTTCGGCGCCAATGACATGGGCTCCGTGATGATCGAGGAGAACGTCGTCCGCGCGGCCGGCGCCGCGTACTGCATGGACGAAGTCGAGATCGTCCGCAACATCGAGGACGCCGGCTTCGTCCCCAGACGCCGGACGATGCACTACGAGGTGATCGGGGATCCGATCTTCCGGGAGCGGGCCGTGCCGCGGATGCTCGAGCTCGCCACGGCGCGCGCGGACGGGGACGCCAGCGTGCCGGCGGAGCTCGCCCGGTACGAGGCGCGGTCGCGGGCGGGACGCGCGGCCCGCGGACAGTCCCCGCCGCAATCGTGATCGTCGTCCGGGCCCGCTGGGTCGTGCCGGTCACCGACCGTCCGATCCTGAATGGGTGGGTGGCCATCGATCGCGGACGCATCGCCGCGGTCGGCCGTCCCGGAGGGGGCCTCCCGCTGCACGGCGACGCGCCCCTGGTCGACCTCGGCGCCTTCGCGATCCTCCCCGCGCTGGTCAACGCGCACGCGCACCTCGAGCTCTCGTGGATGGCCGGCCTCGTGCCGCCGGCGCGGTCGTTCATCGGCTGGGTGAGCGCGATGCTCGATCGCCGCGTCAGCGGGACGCCCGCGCCGGATGTGGTCCGCGGGGCGATCGTTCGCGCCATCGAGGACATGCACCGGAGCGGTACCGGCCTCGTCGGCGACGTCTCGAACACGCTCGCCTCCGTCGCGCCGCTGCGTGAGAGCGCGCTCGCCGGCGTCGTCTTTCATGAAGTGCTCGGCTTCCGGGGCGAGGCCGCGGATGGCGTGCTCGAGGAGGCGCTCCGCGCGCAGGACCGCGAGGGCACGAGCGGCCGCTTCCCGGTGAGCCTGGCGCCGCATGCGCCGTACTCCGTGAGCCCCCGGCTGTTCCAGGGAATCCGGCATGCCGGCGCGCGCACGCCGTTCCTCCCGTCGGCGGTGCACGTCGCCGAGTCGCCGGAGGAGGTCGAGCTGATCGGCACGGGCGGCGGGCCGTGGCGCCCGTTCCTCGAGCGGCTCGGCGCCTGGGACGATGGATGGGTGGCGCCGCGATGCCGGCCGGTCGAATACCTGGATCGCATGCGCGTGCTGGGGCCGCGCCTGCTCGCCGTGCACGGTGTGCAGTGCGACGATCGGGAGCTCGCGCTGCTGCGCGAGCGGGGAAGCACGCTCGTGACGTGCCCCCGGAGCAACGTGCACGTCGGCGTCGGCGCGCCGCCGGCGCGCCGGATGTACCGCGCGGGTGTCCGCATCGCGATCGGCACCGACAGCCTGGCCAGCAACGCGGATCCGAACCTGTTCAGCGAGCTGGCGGCGCTCCGGCGGCTCGCGCCGGATGTTCCGGCCGGGCAGCTCGTCGCGAGCGCGACGATCGAAGGCGCCCGCGCGCTGGGGTTCGACGGCGAGGCAGGCGCGCTCGAGCCGGGCCGATCGGCCGCGCTCATCGCGGTGGCCGTGCCCGCGCGCTGCGCCGACGTCGAGGAAGAGCTCGTGCAGGGGATCGCGCCGGATCGCGTCCGGTGGGTGAGCGAGATGCTGGCGGAATCCGGAGCGGACGTGCGCACTGAACGCAGGCCGCGGAGCGAACGGCCATGACGCGGATCGCCGTCTGGCTGTCGCTCGTGCGCTTCAGCCATTCCGTGTTCGCGCTGCCGTTCGCGCTCGTCGGCGCGCTGCTGGCCTCGCGCGTGCAGCCCGTCACGATGCGGCAGGTCCTGTGGATCGTGGTCGCGATGGTGGCGGCGCGCAGCGCCGCGATGGCGTTCAACCGGCTCGCCGACGCCGAGTTCGACGCGCGGAATCCGCGCACCGCGATGCGCGAGATCCCGCGCGGCGTGGTCTCGCGGCCTTCCGCAGCGGTGTTCGTCCTGCTGTCGTCGGCCGTGTTCGTGCTGGCGGCCGGGCAGTTGAACCGGCTGTGTCTGGTGCTCTCGCCCGTGGCGCTGGCGATCGTGTTCTGGTACTCGCTGGCGAAGCGGTACACCACGTACACGCAGGCGTTCCTCGGGCTGGCGATGGCGGTGGCCCCCGTCGGCGGGTGGCTGGCGGCGGGCGGGGGCGGCGGGCCCGAGCCGTGGCTGCTGGGGCTCGCGATCGGGTTGTGGGTCGGCGGCTTCGACGTCCTGTATGCCTGCCAGGACGTCGAGTTCGACCGCGCGCACGGACTCCGCTCCATTCCGGTGCGCTACGGGGTCGCGCGCGCGCTGACCATCTCGCGCGGCATGCACGCCGGCGCCGTCGCGGCCATGGCCGCGCTGGGGCTCGTCGCCGGTCTCGGGCCGATCTACCTGCTGGGCGTCGGCGTGGTCGCCGCGCTGCTCGTCTACGAGCAGTCGCTCGTCAGCCCCGGCGATCTGTCACAGGTCAAGCGCGCGTTCGATCTGAACGGCTGGGTCGGCATCCTGTACCTGCTGTCGACCGCCACCGCGGTGTACCTGCGCTGAGGTCCGGATCGGCCGCGGCCGGAAGCCCGCCGGAAACGTCTGAGTCAACAGTCGTGATGACCCAACCGCAACCGCAGAGGCCCGTGCCCGGGCCGCCCGTTGTCGACGAGGCGCTGCAGTCGAAGGAGCCGACGCGCATCGCCGGGATGTTCGACGCGATCGCGCACCGGTATGACCTGCTGAACCGCGTGCTGAGCGCGGGCCTCGATCGGCGCTGGCGCCGGCGCGCCGTACGGGCCCTGGCGCTCGGGCCGGGCGAGCGGCTGCTCGACCTCTGCACCGGCACGGCCGACGTCGCGCTCGAGGCGGCCCGGCAGGCGCCCGGGTCGCCCATCGTCGGCGTCGACTTCTCGCACGAGATGCTGCGCCTCGGGCTGCAGAAGGTGCGCGCCCGACGTGGCTCCCCGCCGATCGGGCTCGTGCGTGGCGACGCGATGTCGCTGCCGGTCGCGTCCGGGAGCATGGACGCGGCGGTGATCAGCTTCGGGATCCGCAACGTGCAGGTACCGGGGGCGGCGTGCCGGGAACTGGCGCGCGTGCTCCGGCCGGGCGGGCGCCTGGCCGTGCTCGAGTTCGGGCTGCCCCCGCCAGGGCTCGTCCGCTCGGCATATCTCTGGTACGCGACGCGCATCCTCCCGGCCGTGGGACGTGCCGTGTCCCGGCATGCGTCGGCGTACGCCTACCTGCCGGAGTCGGTGAGCCGGTTTCCCCCGCCCGACGTGTTCGGACGGCTGCTGCAGGACAGCGGGTTCCCGCACGTCGAGGTCGTGCCGCTGACGTTCGGCATCGTCTACCTCTATGTGGCGAGGCGCTGATGGTGGGTAGCCCGGCCGGGCGGCAGCGACGGCAGGGCCGGGTGGTATAATTCCCGTTTCGTCTCTAATTTACTGATGTACTTCGACTTCGAGGACGGCCACCCGGAGATACAACGGGTACCGAGCGCGCTGACCCTGCGCGAAGGCGTCCTGCTGTCGATCATCGTCCACCTGCTGGCCATCCTGGCCGTTGTCATCGTTCCGAAGACACAGTGGTGGCAGGCGCGGCAGGCCGCGCTCCGCGAAGCCGAAGCCCGGCGGCAGGAGGAACTGCTCCGGCAGCAGCCCCGGGAACAGACCCGGTTCGTGTTCGTGCAGCCGCGCGTCGAGATGGCGCCACAGCAGCCTCCCGCGCCGCAGGCGCCGCTGGCCGACCGCGACCGCTCCGCCATGCACCGGGAGCGCGCTCCGGTGCCGACCAACCGACAGCCGTTCTCACGCGGCAACACCTCAGACTTCGTCGAGCCCTCGCCGCCGCCGCAGCAGATCGCCCGGCAGCAGAACCCCGCGCCGCCCGCCCCCCCGGGACAGGGCCAGGGCCAGCCCGACGAGAACGCCCTCCGGCTTCCCGAGTCCCCGAATCGGCCGACGTTCCGGCGCGAGGACCAGGGGCAGCAGGGGGAGCGACCTCCCGGGTCCTCTCCGCTGGGGCGCGCGCTGCAGAACCTCTCGCGGTATGCCGAGGAGGCGGCGCTCGAGAACCCCACCGGCGGGCAGGGAGGCGCGTTCGGTCCGGCGATCCAGTTCGACACGAAAGGGGTCGAGTTCGGCCCCTGGATCCGGCGCTTCGTCGCGCAGGTGAAACGCAACTGGTTCGTCCCCTACGCGGCGATGTCGCTCAGGGGGCACGTCGTCATCACGTTCAACGTGCACAAGAGCGGGGCGATCACCGACCTGACCGTCGTCGGCCCGTCATCGGTCGACTCGTTCAATCATGCGGCGTTCAACGCGCTCGCCGCCTCCAATCCGACCGAGCCGCTGCCTCCCGAGTACCCGGCCGACAAGGCCTTCTTCACCGTGACGTTCTATTACAACGAGCCGGTCCCGGCACAGTGAGATGCCGAGCCGGGCGCAGCAAATCGGTCTGTCCCTGCTCGTCGTCGGACTGACGATGTACGTCTGCTGGCGGCTGTTGCTCTGACAACACGCCTCACGTTCTGAAACAGGGGAGTGACTCGTCCCCCACGTCCCGGACCTGCTGCACTGATGCCTCCCGCGACCCTGCTGCCCCGAGTGCTGGCGGTCCTCGGTCCCACCGCGACAGGCAAGAGTGCGCTCGGGCTCGCGCTGGCGGAGCGTGTCGGCGGCGAGATCGTCAACTGCGACTCGACCGCGGTGTATCGCGGTTTCGACATCGGCACGGACAAGGTGCCGCTGCCGGAGCGCCGCGGCATCCCGCATCATCTCGTCGACGTCGTCGATCCGACCGAGGAGTACACCGCGGCGCGCTACGCGCGCGAGGCGGCGGCGGTGATTCGGGAGATCCTGGCGCATGGGCGGGTGCCGATCATCGTCGGCGGCACGGGCTTCTACTATCGCGCGCTGACGCGCGGCCTGTTTCCCGGTCCGGGGCGGCACCCCGAGCTGCGTGCGCGGCTCGATCGGCTGGCGGCCCGGTATGGGGTCGAGCGGCTCTGGCGGCTGGTTCGTCGCGTCGATCCGGAGTCGGCCCGCCGGATCCAGCCGCGCGACCGCGTGCGGCTCGTCCGGGCGCTCGAGGTGTACTTCGTCACCGGCCGCCCGCTCACGGCCCATTTCGCCGAGACCCGCGCGCCGCTCGATTTCTGCCGCGTACATGCCGTCGCGCTGCGGTTGCCGGCGGCGGCGATCGCGGAACGCGTCGCGCGCCGGGTCGACCAGCAGTTCGCGCGCGGCATCGTCGACGAGGTGCGGGGGCTGCTCGCGCGCGGTGTGCCCCGGACCGCGCGGCCGTTCGGCGGGCTGGTGTACCGGCAGGTGCTCGAGATGCTCGACGGCGTCCGGGACGAGGCCGCCACTCGCGCGCTCATCGTGCAGGAGAACCGGCGCTACGCCCGCCGTCAGTTGATATGGTTCCGCAAAGAGCCTAACCTTGTCTGGTTCGACGGCCCCGGCGAGGACCCTTCGGTGATCGAGACCGTCGCCGGCGCCCTGGCGGACGACCCGGGACAGGGCGTGCCCTGACCGTCCCGACACGTGCCTGCCTTCACCCGCGTGTTCCTCATCGTGCTCGACGGCGTCGGCATCGGCGCCCTGCCCGATGCCGCCCGTTATGGCGACGAGGGGAGCGACACGCTGGGTCATGTCACCGCGCTGGCGCGTCCCGCGCTGCCAACCCTTCAATCGCTCGGTCTCGGGAACATCGTCCGGCTCACGTCGGTGCCTCCGGCCGCCGCGCCGGGGGCCGCGTTCGGCCGCATGGCCGAGGCCTCGCCCGGCAAGGACTCGGTGACGGGACACTGGGAGATCGCCGGCCTCGTGCTCGATCAGGCGTTTCCGACCTTTCCCGGCGGGTTCCCGCCGGCGCTCGTCGAGGCGTTCGAAGCGGAAATCGGACGGCGTACGCTCGGCAACGAAGTCGCGTCCGGCACCGAGATCATCGCGCGCCTCGGCGACGAGCACGTCGCGACGGGCCGGCCGATCGTCTACACGTCGGCCGACAGCGTCTTCCAGATCGCCGCGCACGAAGAGGTCGTCCCGGTTCCCGACCTGTACCGGATGTGCGAGATCGCGTATCGACTCGCCGTCGAGGGGCTCGGCGTCGGGCGTGTAATCGCGCGGCCGTTCATCGGGCCGAGCGGCGCGTACGTGCGGACGGCCAACCGCCACGACTACGCGATGCCGCCGCAGGGCGAGACGCTGCTCGACCGGCTGACCGCCCGGGGCGTCGAGGTCCTCGCCATCGGGAAAGTGGCCGACCTGTTCGCCGGACGCGGCATCGGCCGCTCGGTGCCGACGCGCAGCGACGAGGCAGGGATGCAGGCGATCGACGAGGCGGCTGCCGCGCTGGAGCGCGGTCTCGTCTTCGCAAACCTGGTGGACTTCGATACCGTATACGGGCACCGCAACGACGTCGCCGGGTTCGCGCGGAACCTCGAGCAGTTCGATGCG
>CAYUPN010000055.1:0-26311 GCA_964446605.1 uncultured Bifidobacteriaceae bacterium
CGATGCTGGGCTTCGCCTGGCTCAAGGCTGCGATCGCCCGCCATCGCGCGGTCGACCCCCTGGACGCGCGCGATGCCGTCGCCCACCGAGACGACCGCGCCGACTTCGGCGACGTCGACGTCGAGCGCGAAGCTGCCCAGCTGCTCCCGGATGATCCTGGTGATGTCGTCTGCCTTGATGGTCATCGCTACACGTTCTCCACGAGCTTCTCGCGCATGCGCGCCAGCTGCCGCGTCACGCTCCCGTCGTACACCATGCTGCCGACCTGCGTGACGACCCCGCCGATGATCGACGGGTCGACGCGCGTCGACAGCGCAACCTGCCGTCCGGCCAGATCGCCGAGCCGCGCCGCGAGCGCCTGCGTCTGCTCCGGCGTCAGCGGCGTCGCGGTGGTCACCTTCGCCTGCACGATGCCCAGCTTCTGATTGAGCCGAGCGCGGAACGCCGCGGCAATCGGACCCAGCAGGTGCAGCCGGTAGTGCTGCGCGAGCGCCTCGAGCAGGACCGTCGTCGGGCGGCTCAGCCCCGCCGCGTCGGTGAAGCGCCGGATGGTCTCGAGCTTCTTCGCCTTCGGGACGAGCGGATGGAAGAGCGGCCGCACCTGCGCCTCGAAGTCGCGCGACGCCGCGACGAGGGTCTCGAGCTCGTGCGCGACGGTCTCGGCCTGCCCGGTCCGCCAGGTCACCTCGAACAGCTCCCGCGCATAGCGCGTGGCGTCGCGATCAGTCATGGGGCTGCACCCGCGCGAGGTAGTGGTCGACCAGCCGCTGCCGGTCCGCGTCGGTGATGTGCGTGCGGATCTTCCGCTCCGCGAGATTCACGGCGAGGTCCGCCGCGTGCTGCACGAGCTCGCGCTTGGCGAGCCGCACCTGCTGCTCGATGTCGCGCTCCGCCTGCGCCAGGAGCCGCACGCGCTCGGCCTCCGCCAGCTCGCGGATGCGCTGCTCCTCGAGCGCGATCTCCTCGCGGCCGCGCGCCTGCAGCGCCTCGAGCTCGGCGGGCAGCGCCTCGAGCTTCGCTTCCATCTCCGCCATCCGGGCCGCGGCTTCGCGCTTCATCCGGTCCGCGGTCTCGAGGTCCTCGCGCACCTGCGTGCGGCGCCGCACGACGTAGGCGCCGAGCGGTCCCCGCGCGAAGTACACGATGATGCCGATGAGCAGCGCGAAATTGACGATGCGGCCGATCAGGTTCCAGGGGCTCGCGCCGTGCTCCCCGCCATGCGCGGCTTCGGCCTCCTCGAGCGCCTCGACAGGACTCTCGGGTGTCTCCGCCGCGGGAGGCTGGGCGTGCCGGCCGCCGTCCTGGGCGATGGCGGGCACCGGCCCGAGGCAGCCGAGCGCGACGACGAGGACGACGGCGAGGAGTGCGAGCTTGCGCCGAAATTCACAAGCCCCGCCGCTCGTCCGCTGAGGCAGGGAATGCTGTCTGGAACTCATGGGCTTACGTCGTCTGACGGCCGAGCACCCGGTCGGCGATGGCCGAGGCGAGCGCGTCGGCATCCTGCTCGAGCCGCGTCCGCGCGTCGGCGACGCTCGACTGGAGCTCGCGCGTGGCGCGTTCCGTGGATTCCGAGGCCCGCGTCCGGGCTTCCGCCAGCAGCGCCGCCCGGCGTGCCTGGGCCGCCTGACGCGCCTCTTCCATCTGTCGATAGACCTCCGCGCGCGCCGCGCGGGTCCGGTTCTCGAACTCCTCGGCGCTCGTGCGCGCCTGGACGGACGCCGACTCCGCCATCTGGCGGGCCGAACTGACTGCTTCGTCCCGGGCCTGCATGATGGCGGTCAGCGGCCGGAAGAGCAGGCGATTCAGAATCGCCGTGATGAGGAGCACGAATCCGATGACCCAGACGACCGACAGGTCCGGCAGCACGCGAGCAACCTCCACACCATCCCCGGATCGGGATGGACAAACACCCGTTTATACCACGCCGGGACGGCTGCTTCCAACCGCTGAGAGGCAAAAATACTGATAGAGTACTGACAAATGGGAATCGGGTTGGACCGATGAAGCGCTCGCTCGTTCAGACCGGCAGTTCGCTGGCCGTCACGCTGCCCATGGAGGTCGTCCAGGCCTTCAATCTGCGCAAGGGACAGGAGGTCGAGGTCTCCGTGCACCCGCTGACCGGTGCCGTCACCATCCGACCCGGGATCGCCCGGGTCGAAGGAGGCCAGGTCACCGCCGCCTTTCGCGCGCTCGCCGATGCAATCCTGGCTCGCCGGACCGGCGCGCTGCGCCGGCTGAAGGCATGATCCGGCACCTGTCGCTCGAGCAGGTGGTCAGCCTGCACCAGAGCCTGATCGGACATCTCAGCGCCGATCCGGGTGTACGCGATCTCGCGGCGCTCGAAGCCGCCGTCGCGCGCCCCACTGTGTCGTTCGGCGGGGAGGACCTGTACCCGTCCGTCGAAGCCAAGGCCGCCGCCCTGCTCCAGGCCCTGATTGCCGACGCGCCGTTCGCCACCGCGAACCAGGGCACGGCGTTGCTCGCCGCCGAAGTCTTCCTGCTCGCGAACGGGCGGACGCTTCAGGCGACCGACAAGGATCTCGAGCGGCTGATCGCGCTGGTGGCCGCCGGCCAGATCGCCATCGAAGCGATCGCGATCTGGTTCGCGCAGCGGACCGGCGCGAAATAGCCGGCCCGAACGGACGCAGCGCAGAGAGTCAGGCTGGGAGGCGACGCCGGATGGTCGCGCTCAGGATCGGAACTCGACGCGGTACTCGGTGCGCGGACGGACCTCGCCGACACCGGCCGCGGCGACATCCGCGTCACGCAGCGCCGCCACGATCGCGTCCGCCTGCGCGGCGTCGACGGAAACCAGCAGCCCGCCGGAGGTCTGCGGATCGTAGAAGAGCGGCAGCAGGTCCGGCGCAACGCCCTCCGCCGAGACACCGGACGCGAAGTGGTCGACATTCGATCGAAGTCCGCCCGGCTGGTGCCCTGGCAGGATGTCGGGCACGCCCGGGAGGATCGGGACCTGCGGCGCGTCGAAGGCGAGCGTCACCACGCTGGCGGCCGCCATCTCGCTCGCGTGTCCGGCGAGGCCGAAGCCGGTCACGTCCGTGCACGCGTGGATCGCGTCACCGAACGTCCGGAGCACCGCAGCCGTCGTGCGGTTGAGGCGAATCATCGAGGCGACCGCGACGTCGACGAGCGCCTGCGGCGCCGTTCCCTTCTTGATCGCGGTGCCGAGGATGCCGGTGCCGAGCGGCTTGGTGAGGAGGAGGCGATCACCGGGACGTGCGGCGGCATTCGACCAGATGCGATCGGGATCGACGCGGCCGGTGACGGCATACCCGAACTTGATCTCCGGATCGCGCACCGTGTGGCCGCCGAGCAGCGCGACGCCGGCTTCGCGCAGCTTGTCGTAGCCGCCGAGGAAGATCTGCCGGATCGTCGCGGGGTCGAGCCTGCCATCCGGGAAGCCCGCGATGGCGAGCGCGGTCAGCGGCTCGCCTCCCATCGCGTAGACGTCGCTCAACGAGTTCGCCGCGGCAATCTGCCCGTACACGAACGGGTCGTCGACGATGGGCGTGAAGAAGTCGACGGTCTGCACGAGCGCCGGGCCGTCCGGTCCGAGCCGGTACACACCCGCATCGTCAGAGGTCCTGAAGTCAATCAGCACCCCGGGATCCGTCTGCGGGGGTAGGTCGCTCAACACGTGAGCGAGCTCGCCAGCGGCGAGTTTGCTCGCTCAACCCGCGCAGGCGACGAGCTCGGTCAGACGCTGCTTCGTCACGATCTCCTTCTCTCCCGTGGGGCACCGGGCGTGTGTCACCGGCGCTGTCCCTGAACAGCCGACCTGAAGGTCGGCCCTCCTGGTGTCAGTATGTCCTTCCGCTATTGGCTGCCATCCACCAGCATTTCATAGATCCGGATCAACTCATTCTCGCTGGTGAAGTCGATCTCGATCCGGCCCCCCTTCCCCTTCCGCTTGATCCGGACGCGCGTTCCGAGATGCAGCTTCAGCTTGTCCTCGGCGGCGCGCGTATGCACGTCCGGCTGGGTCACGGCGCCGCCGTTCGACGCCGGCGGGGCCTGACGCGACGCGCTGCCGTCGAGGATGCGCTTGACCAGCGCTTCCGTCTCGCGCACCGAGAGGCCGCGCGTCTTGATCTCGCGCGCCAGCTCGAGCTGCGTCTGCGCGTCCCCGAGCGCCAGCAGCGCGCGCGCGTGTCCCATGGTCAGCGCCGACGCGGCGACATCGTTCTGCACTTCGACCGGGAGCTTCAGCAGCCGCACCGTGTTCGCGACCGTCGCGCGGTCCTTCCCCACGGCCTCCGCCACCGCTTCCTGCGTGAGCCGGAACTCGTCGAGCAGCCGGCGATAGGCCTGCGCCTCTTCGATCGCGTTCAGGTCCGCGCGCTGGATGTTCTCGATGAGCGCCATTTCCAGCACGCGGCGCTGCGCGTCGGCGCCGTCGACGGTCTTCACGACCACGGGCACGCGTTCGAGGCCGGCCCGGCGCGCGGCACGCCAGCGCCGTTCGCCGGCGATGATGCGGAACCCGTCGCCGTCCCGGCGGACGACGATCGGCTGGATGATGCCGTTGGCGCGGATCGAGGCGGCGAGCTCCTCGAGCCGCGCGTCGTCCATGTGCGTGCGCGGCTGGAGATCGTTCGGCGTGAGGCGATCGATCTCGAGCTCCGTCACGTCCGCGGGACGCGCCGGCGGCGCGGGCAGGTCGGGAATGAGGGCGCTCAGGCCCTTGCCGAGTGCGGGGCGTTTCTCCACGCGTCCATCACCTTCGGAAGACCGCGCGCGAGCGCGCGGGTGTGGTTCGAGCGTGCCGGATCGGCCGGCAGGTCGTGCGCATGGGCGATCAGCTCGCGGGCGACGGCGTCGCCGCGGCGCTGCGCGCGAGGACTTCGCGCGCGAGATTCACGTACGCGGCGGCGCCGCGCGACTTCGCGTCGTACAGGACGACCGGCTTGCCGTGACTCGGCGCCTCGCCCAGGCGGACGTTGCGCGGGATCACCGTCGTGAACACCTTTTCCTGGAAGAACTCGCGCACGTCGCGCGCGACCTGCTGTCCCAGGTTCGTCCGCTCGTCGTGCATCGTCAGCAGCACCCCGTCGATGTCGAGCGAGGGGTTCAGCGAGGCGCGGACGCGGCGCAGCGTCGCGACCAGGTCGGCCAATCCTTCGAGCGCAAAGTATTCGCAGTGCAGCGGAATCAGCACGGCGTCGGCCGCGACGAGGGCGTTCAGCGTGAGCAGGCCGAGCGACGGCGGGCAGTCGATGAAGATGCGGTCGAAGCGGTCGCGCAGCGGCTGCAGGAAGTTGCGCAGGCGCGACTCGCGGTTCGGCAGCGAGACCAGCTCGATCTCGGCGCCGGTCAGGTTGCGATCCGCGGGGATCGCCGAGAGGTTGTCGACCGCCGTCGGCAGCAGGAAGGCGGACGGGTCGGGGTTGTCGCCCGTCAGCGCGTCGTAGATCGTGCCGCCGGGCGCGCGCTGGCCGCGGAGACCGACGCCACTCGTCATGTTGCCCTGGGGGTCGAGGTCGACGAGCAGGACGCGCTGGTCGGCGAGCGCCAGCGAGGCCGCGAGGTTGATGGCGGTGGTGGTCTTGCCGACCCCGCCTTTCTGGTTCGTGATTGTGACGATCCGGGCCATGCTCGCGTGCCGACGGTCTGCGATAAACGATTGATTACAAATGGGTTCGTAGGCCGCTCGTGGAGCCGAACCGCAGCGCCACCACAGATATTGGTCAATCGACAGATATCGCGGCGTGTGAACCCGGCTGAGCGCCGGGACATCGTAGCACAGCCGCACGCGCCAGCCCCTCCGCGCCGTCCATCCGCCACCCACGACGCCAGAAGCGCTGCTCGTGAGGCCAGAACGTAGGGCCGAACTTCAGTTCGGCCGTCGTGGCGGCCGGATGCTGAGTCCGGTGCGACTGTGGCGTTGTTCCACGTGGAACACCGGCGATCCACAAACGAGAACGGCCAGTGGTCGACGACACGCCCGGCCTCCCTGATGGCCGGACGAAAGTGTGCGACGCCCGGCAATGATTGACCAGTTCGACGTCAGGGCATCGCTGACAGGTTCGGGGTCCCATCGCTGCCGCGGCGACAGGCCGCGAAGCGGCTGCAGCAACGGCACAGTGCGGCGCGTCCGCGGATGCAGTTCGCGCACTGTCAGCGATGTCCTGGTGGCCTACGCCAAGCGTCCGGCTTTACGTCAGGCGGAGTGTTCCACGTGGAACAGTGGCCGATGGGACTACCGTACGTCCTTCTTCAGGACGGCCAACCCGCTCCCCCGCTCCTCCAGCAGCACGAGACTCCGGTCCCACACCAGTGGATACGGTGCATCGACGACCCCGGCCCCCCGGCCCAGCGCGCGGAACCACAGAATCCGCCCGCCGGGCTTGAGAAACGCCTGCAGGGTCAGGAGAATGCGCGACTCCACGCGCACGGCGCGGATGGTCAGCGTGTCGAAGCCCTCGTGGAAGTCCGGGCGCGTGAGCAGGTGCTCGAAACGGGCTGTTTCGACGGTGACGGAGCCCAGATTCAGGTGCCGGGCGGCCTCGAGGAGGAATACGGCCTTCCGGGTCTTCGCCTCGACCATCGCCAGCGTCGACTCGGGACGCGCCAGCTTGATCGGAATCGCCGGCGAACCGCTTCCCGAGCCGATGTCGATCATGCTTCCTGGCCCGAGCTTCAGGTGCTGGACGGCGGCCAGCGGCTCGATGAGCAGCCGGTCGATGGCGTCATCAGACGGCTCTGCGAGATCGAAGGCGGTGAGATTGATCCTGGCATTCCAGCGGGCCAGGAATTCGAAGTACGAGGTCAGTCCGGTGGCGAGATCCGGCCGAAGGCTCAGGCCGGCGCGCCGGGCCCGCCTCCGGAGCCGGTCATGTACGCTCCGCGCCAATGACACGGCGGGGACTCTACTCGCTGGGGTCCCGTGAAGTCCAGTCGCGAGATGTAGTGGGCGCTGGAACGAGTCGCTCCTACGGTGCGGAGCGTGCCGGCGCCGTCGGGTTGGTGGAGTCCGTCCGCTCGGCGGCCCGGTGCGCTGCAGCAGCCAGGATAGCGACGGCCGCGGGCGTCACGCCCGGAATACGGCCGGCCTGGCCAACTGTCTCGGGACGGACCTCGGAGAGCCGCTGGCGCACCTCCCGGGACAAACCCGGGAGGCTACCGTACTCCAGCGTCTGAGGGATGCGCAGGCCGTCCAGCGTCTGCCGGCGCTCGACCGCCTTCTCCTGCCGCCGGAGGTAACCTTCGAAGCGGAGCGAGGTCCGCACGCTGAGGAAATCGAGCTCCCCCTCGATGTCGCTCGTCGACAGCTCCAGAACCGGCCTGATTCTGTCGAACGACCTATCCTCGGGCCCGCGCATCGCGCGGGCCTCGGCCGCCAGCGCCGGATCCCGATCCCGCCCGAGGCGCGAGATCGTCTGCAAGTTGTTGTCGTAGCGCTCCTTACGCCGTACGAACCGCTCCCACCGCTCGTCGTCTACGAGGCCCGCACGCCGTCCCTTCGCCGTGAGGCGCAGGTCCGCGTTGTCGATCCGCAGCAGCAGGCGGTGCTCGGCGCGCGACGTGAACATCCGGTACGGCTCCAGGCAGCCGCGCGTCACCAGATCGTCGACCAGCACGCCGATATAGCCCTCGGCGCGCGAAATGCTCAACGGCTCGCGCCCGAGAATCCGCAGGCCGGCGTTCGCGCCCGCGACGAGACCTTGCGCCGCCGCTTCCTCGTAGCCGGACGTCCCGTTCACCTGCCCCGCGAAGAACAACCCCTCCACCCGATGCGTTTCCAGCGTGGTCTTCAACTCGGTCGGCTGCACGAAGTCGTACTCGACGGCGTACCCGGGACGCAGCATCTCCGCCGATTCGAGTCCCGGCAGCGATCGCACGATCGCGAACTGCACGTCCGCCGGCAGGCTCATCGAAAGGCCGTTGACGTAGATCTCCTCGACGTCGAGCCCCTCGGGCTCGAGGAACAGCAGATGCTGCTCACGCCCGGGGAAGCGCACGATCTTGTCCTCGAGCGACGGGCAGTACCGCGGACCGATGCCCTGGATCTGGCCATTGAACAGCGGCGAGGCCTCGAGGTGCGCAAGCACGAGCTCGCGTACGCGTTCGTTGGTGTGCAGCCGCCAGCAGACGACCCGCGGTCGCTCGAGGCTGTCGGTCAGAAACGACAGCGGCACGGGACGATCGTCGCCGGTGTCGCGCGTGAAGTGTCCGCGCCGGCACGCGTCCTCGAAGTCGATGCTCGTGCGCGCCAGTCGCGGCGGCGTGCCGGTTTTCAAGCGCCCGTGCGTGAAGCCGAGCGCCTTGATCGACTCGGCAAGCGCGTGCGACGGCGGCTCACCGGCACGGCCCGCCGGCCGCTGCTCACGTCCGACGTGAATCAACCCGTTGAGAAACGTCCCCGTCGTCACGACGAGCGCGCGGCAGCGGATGACATCGCCGTCTTCCAGCGCGAGACCGGTCACGCGGCCGTGCCCGGCGAGAATCGCGCCGGCGCGACCGACGATCCACTCGATGTTCGGGACCGAGTCGAGCTCCTCGCGCACCCATCGCCCGTACGCGCGCTTGTCCGCCTGCGCGCGCGGCGACCACACCGCCGGCCCGCGGCTGCGGTTCAGCAGCTTGAACTGGATGCCGGTCGCGTCGATGGCGCGACCCATGAGCCCACCGAGCGCGTCGATCTCGCGGACGAGATGTCCCTTCGCGGTGCCGCCGACCGCGGGATTGCACGGCATCGCGGCAACCGTGTCCTTCGAGAGCGTACAGATCCCGACCCGCAGCCCAAGCCGGCTGGCCGCCCACGCGGCTTCGACTCCCGCGTGCCCCGCGCCGATGACGATGACGTCGAACATCTCAGGTCGGATCAGGTCTGACCGGGTCTGATCAGGTCCGCTCATTTGCCGATGCAGAACCTCGCGAAGATGTGGTTCAGCAGGTCGTCCGGATCGTGCGCACCCACCACACGCTCGAGCGCGTGGCGAGCCTCGTGCAGATCGGCCAGGACGAACTCCTCCGGCATCTGCTGCTCGCCAACGGCGTCCGCCGCCCGCTCGAGCGCGGCACCCGCCTCCTCCAGCAGCAGCACGTGCCGCATGTTCGTGACGACCGGCAGCTCACGGCTCAACGACGCGGTGCCGAGCCGATCGGCGATCGCGCCGGTCAGTGCGTCCATGCCGCTGCCGGTCCGCGCAGACACCTCGAATGCGCCCGGCACCGCGTGTGGCGGCCACGCCGGCGCCAGATCCGACTTGTTCGCCGCGACCAACGCGTCGGGCGTGCGGTCGAGCAGCGCGCGATCCTCATGCGTCAACGCCTCGGATCGGTCGAGTACCAGCACGGTCAGCGTCGCGGACTCCGCAGCGGCGATTGCTCGACGTACGCCCTCCGCCTCGATGGGATCGGCCGTCTCGCGCACGCCGGCCGTATCGACCAGCGTCGTCCGGACGCCGGCGAGATCGATCGTCTCGGTCAGCACGTCGCGGGTCGTGCCCGGTGACGCGGTGACGATCGCGCGGTTGAACCCGACCAGGCAGTTGAAGAGGCTCGACTTCCCGGTGTTCGGCCGCCCCGCGAAGGCAACCACCGCGCCTTCCCGCAGCAGCCGCCCACGCCGCCCCGCCGCGGCCAGCCGCTGTACGTCTTCCCGCAGCGCCGACACGGCGCCGCGCAGATCGGCGCTGTCGATGAAGTGATACCCCTCGTCGGGGAAATCGAGCGAGGCTTCCAGCCGCGCGACGAGCTCGAACAGCCGTTCGTGAAGGGATCGGATGGCGGCAGACAGCGAGCCGTGCAGCTGCTCGCTCGCCGAGCGCGCCTCGAGCGTCGTCGACGCCGCCGCGAGATCGGCGACCGCCTCCGCCTGCGCGAGATCCATGCGGCCGCGCAGGTATGCGCGCATCGTGAACTCGCCCGGCTCCGCCAGCCTGGCGCCGAGCGCCGCGGCGCGCTCGACGATCGCGCGCAGGATCACCGGGCTGCCGTGCGCGCTCAGTTCGACGACGTGCTCGCCGGTATAGGAGTGCGGGGCCGCGAACCAGGTGACGACCACCTGGTCGTGCAGCGTCTCGTGTCCGTTCCCGATCGCGACGCGCGCCAGCGTGGCACGCCGCGGCTGGTCGAGCGGTCTGCCGACGAGCGTGCCGCCGATCTCCGGCGCCTGCGCCCCGCTGAGCCGGACGACGCCGATGCCGCCGTGGCCGGCGGGCGTCGCGATCGCCACGATCGTGTCGTCGACGCGAAGCATTCGCCGCTGAAGGGACGCGAACGGGAAGATCCCGCAGGATTGCGCGGGGCGCGGCCGCCGGCCGGAGCCGTCAGCGCGGCGCGATGATGACCGTCTTCACCGCGGCGTCGCCGATGCTCTCCGACGTGACGCCTTCGACCTCCGCGACGGCCATGTGGACGATCCGGCGCTCGTACGAATTGAGCGGCCCCAGTTCCTGCGGCGTGCCGGAGGTGAGCGCCTTCCCGGCGAGGAACCGCGCCATCTGCCGCAGCTCCGCGTCCTTGTCACGGCGGAAGCCCTGGCAATCCACGAGCACCTTGCCGTTCTCGCCCAGCTGCTTCCGGAAGGCGGTGTTGACAATGGTCTGCAGCGCGCGCAGGGCATCACCGCGCCCGTAGAGCAGCGCCTCGCTGCCGTCGCCGCTGATGTCGACCCTCAGGCCGTCCGCCGTCTCGCTGACCACGACGTCGCTCGCCAGCCCCATGGCCGACGTGACGCTCTTCACGAACTCGACGATCTGATCCGCTGTCCCGCTCATAGGCTATCGTCCGGCTCCCCGGGCTCCCTCCGTCTTGCCTGTCCCGGCCTGCTTCAATCTCCGCTCCGCCGGCGGCCGGACCTGCCGGACCACGGGCTTGCCGATGATCCGGTTGGTCGCGTACTGCTGGCCGATCGCCAGCAGGTTGCTCACCAGCCAGTAGAGCACCAGCCCGCTCGGCGCCCACAGGAAGAAGAACAGGAAGATGACCGGCGTCAGCATCATGATGCGCGCCTGCGCCGGGTCGGCCACCGGCGTCATCCGCTGCTGCAGGACCATCGTCACGCCCATCAGCACCGGCGTGATGTAGAGCGGATCGTGTTGCGAGAGATCCGTGATCCAGAGCGCCCAGGGCTCGCCGCGGATTTCAACGGCCACCGAGAGCATGGAGTAGAAGGCGAAGAGCACCGGGATCGTCAGCAGCATCGGGACGCAGCCGCTCGCCGGGTTCACCCCCTTCTCGCGATAGAGCTGCATCAGCTCTTCGTTCATCTTCCCGCGGGCCGGGTCGGTGAGCTTCAGCTTCGAGTAGCGATCCTGAATGGCCTTCACCTGCGGCTGCAGCTCCTGCATCCGCCGCATCGAGACGACGCTCTTGTGGCGCAGCGGGAATATCGCCAGGTTGATCAGCACCGTCAGGATGATGATCGACCAGCCGTAGTTGCCGACCACGGCGTTGATCCACTTGAGCGACCGCAGCAGCGGCACCGCCAGGAACGAGAAGACGCCGAAGTGGATCGACCGCACGAGATCGCGATCCACGGACGCGAGCACGTCGAACTCCTTCGGTCCGAAGTACACGCGCTTGTCGCGCACCTCCGTCTGGTACGCCACGCCGAAGGCCATCATCTCGCGCTGCACGGTCGGCTGACCCGGCATCGGCGCCGTCACGGGCTCGAACGTCAGGCTCGCCGGGCCCGGATTCACCAGCGTCGCGATGAAATACTGGTCGTCGATGCCGGCGAACGGGAAGTCGCCGGACCAGGTGGGCTGCTCCGCGACCTTCGAGGCCGAGAGCCGCTCGACCGAGCCGTCGGCATAGACGATCGCCTGCGGCCTCTGGTGGTAGGTGCCGAAGCTCCCGCCCTGCGCCTCGAGGTGCGTGCTGTCGGCGAGCCCCGGCCCCCAGTCGATGGCGGGATTCAGCGGGGCGCCGTTCACCGACGCCTCGACCGAGTACGTGATCACGTACGACTCGGGATCGATGCGGAACGTCTTCCGCACCTGCAGGCCGTTGGCGCCCTGATACTCGAACGTCAGCGTCGCCGGCGCGTTCGTCGCGTCGATGGTCGCCGGTGCGTCCGTCCGGAACAGCGCCCCGCGGAGCTGGGCGGTGTGCGCCGGATCCGGCATCCGCAGCGAGAACGGCCGCGCGGTCTGCGGTGGCAGGTCTGCGGGGACGAGATCGATCGGCTCGTCCTTGTCATCGAAGAAGCGGTTCAGCCGCCAACTCGTGATCACCGCGCCACGATTGGAGAACACGGCGCGGAGCGGCCCGCTCTGGACCACGATCTCGCGCGCCTCGACGTCCGCAACCGCATCGGCGGCCGGCGCCTCGGCGGGCGCCGCCGCGGCACTCGCCTCCGGCGTGACCGGACCAGCGGGTTCCGGGACGGCCTGGCTCGACTCGACGGCCGGTGGCGCAGGCGTATCGGCCGGCCGCTTCGGCGGCGAGGGCACCAGCGCCTGGTAGACGAGCAACACCAGGAACGAGAGCGTGACGGCGAGCAGAACGCGCTTTTCCATCGATCAGTGGTGGGGCGGCACCGGGTCGACGCCCGACCCCCCGAACGGATGACACCGGGCCAGCCGGCGGAGTCCAAGCCAGCTGCCCCGCATCACGCCGTGGGTGCGGATGGCCTCCGCGGTGTAAGCGGAACAGGACGGATGGAACCGGCAGGCGCCCACGAACAGCGGTGACAGCGTGACCTGGTAGGCCCGGATGGCGCCCGTCGCGAGACGGACGGCCATCGACTCACCGGGCGCGGGCCCTGGGGCGCAGCCGTCCAATGATTGCGACATACTCGGCCTCGAGACTGCTGAAGGACGCGTCGAAGAGCGACCGGCGGGGAATGACGACGATGTCGAACCCAGGCGGCGCCGGGTGGCGGCGGAACAGCTCGCGAACGAGCCGCCGCGCCCGGTTCCGTTCAACCGCGATTCCGAGCTTGCGCGTGGCCGCGATGCCCAGCCGGGGTGCTTCCGAGTCCCCCCGGTCGAGCGTGAACACAATCAGGAAGCGGCCCTGATGCTTCCGGCCGCGCTCGTAGATCAGCTGGAACTGGCTGCGCTGGCGGACGTGCTGATGTCGGCGAAACCGCTGATCGTCCATGACCAGCTGGCGGCAGCCCCACACAATCGTGCCTCCCGGCGCGCCTGCGGACCCGGGATGCGGCGTCAGTTCGAGGAGACGGAGAGGCGCTTGCGCCCCTTGGCCCGCCGCCGCTGGAGCACCAGACGGCCATTCTTCGTCGACATCCGGACCAGAAATCCGTGCGTCCGGCGGCGCCGGCGGTTGTTCGGCTGATAGGTGCGCTTCATTGCGAAAGAGTCCTCGTTCCTGCGTGCAAACCGGTCCCCGGGACCCGATATCCGAGGGAACCCTGAATCGTAACAAGTGCCCCGCAGTGTGTCAATTCCGGCCCTTTTCGTACGCCACGGCGCGCCTTCCACCAGCCCGGCCGGCCGTGATAAAGTTGACCACTTCCTGCCCCGGTCAGCACGCCGAAAAGAAGCGCCAGCGGCTCCGGTTCTTCAGGTTTTCCACACCTGTGGAAAAAGTTGTGGAAAACCGCTGGCTTTTTTCGGCGCCAGCTGGGCCGCCGGGGGCGGAATTCCGGGCTATTTGCGCGCGGCGAAAGGGCTTGGAGCCTGTCGGAACGGCCCTTCCGGCCGGTCATCCAGGTTGAATCCGTGTAAATCCGGCGTGCGGGCCGGGGCGAAAGTCCACGACAGGCGGGCGGCGATCAGGCAATGCCAAACATCTGGGACGAGGTCCTCGCGCGGATTGAAGCGAAAATCAACCGCCATACTTACTACACCTGGTTCAAGCCCACCGCGTTCCTCAGCGACAGGGACGGCCGGATCTACGTCCGCGTGCCGAACCCGCTCTTCCGCGAGTGGCTCACGAAGCACTATGCGGCCGTCATGAACGAGTCGCTCGCCGAGGCCGGGCGCGCCGGCGCCTCGCTCGCGTTCCTCACGGACGGCGAGGAGCCACCGTTCGACGCGCCGTCGGGGCCCGACCCGGACGTGCCGGTCCTGGACGACGTCAGTCTCGCCGACCTGGACACGGCGCCGGAACCCATCACGGCGCCCGGCAGCCTCAACCCCCGCTACACGTTCGACACCTTCATCGTCGGGTCGTCGAACCAGTTCGCACACGCAGCGTCCAGAGCGGTCGCCGAGGCGCCCTCGCGCTCGTACAACCCGCTGTTCGTCTACGGCGGCGTCGGACTGGGCAAGACGCACCTGATGCATGCCGTCGGCCGGTACGTGCTGCAGCACAACCCCGGCTTCCGGCTGACCTACATCTCGTCCGAGCGGTTCATGAACGAGATGATCAACGCCGTCCGCTTCGACCGCATCCTCGACTTCCGCGAGCGCTACCGCTCCGTCGACATGCTGCTCGTCGACGACGTGCAGTTCCTGGCGGGGAAGGAAGGCACGCAGACGGAGTTCTTCCACACGTTCAACGCCCTCTACGACGCCCAGAAGCAGATCGTCATCAGCAGCGACTGCCCGCCGCACGAAATCCCGTCGCTCGAGGAGCGGCTGCGTTCGCGGTTCGAGTGGGGGCTCATCGCCGACATCCAGCCGCCCGATCTCGAGACGAAGGTCGCGATCCTCAAGAAAAAGGCCGAAAACGAGGCGGTTCCGCTGCCCGACAACGTCGCGATCTACATCGCCGGCAAGATCAAGTCGAACATCCGCGAACTCGAGGGATCGCTCATCCGGCTGCTCGCGTATGCGTCGCTCACGGGACGCGAGCTCACGCTCTCGCTCGCGCAGGACGTGCTGAAGAACGTCCTCGCGAACGACGAGAAGGCGGTGACGATCGAGATCATCCAGAAGTTCGTGGCCGACTACTACCAACTGAAGGTCGCGGAGCTGAAGTCGCGCAACAACTCGAAGTCGGTCACCATCCCGCGGCAGGTCGCGATGTACCTGTGCAAGCAGCTCACGCATGCGTCGCTGCCGGAGATCGGCCGGAGCTTCGGAGGCAAGCACCACTCGACCGTGATCCACTCCATCCGGAAGGTCGAGGAGATGCGCCAGCGGGACGGCGCCTTCCACAATCTCATCAACAGCTTCCTCGAGTCTTTCCGGTGAGAACGCCGGTTTTCCACAGCCCCGGCAGGCCCCGGACTGTTGGCGGTGTGTGGATGGGCCGGGCCAGCCGGTTTCCGACAGGAGCGGCACGGTCCGCCGACGCTGGCATCCACAGATCCATGCACAGCGTAAGTTATTGCAAGACAGCCACTAAGTGGCTGGGTTTGCCCTTTTCGACAGCCTCTTTTTTCTGTATAATTTCTTGATCTTCTGATCCTCTGAATCTGTTACAGGCAACCCGCCACCACCACTCGAGGACTACGCCACATGGAACTGGTTGTCCGGAAGAACGACCTCTTGCGGGAACTGCAGTTTTTCCAGGGCATCGTGGAACGGAAGAGCACGATCCCCATCCTGGCGAATGTCCTCTTCGAAGCCTCGGGCGACGAGGTGCGGATGCTGGCGACGGACCTCGAGGTCAGCCTTCGCAGCCGCTGCGAGGCCTCGGTGGCGAGCGGCGGCGCGGTCACGCTGCCGGCGAAGAAGCTCTTCGAGATCGTGAAGGCGCTGCCCGACACCGACGTGCGCATCGAGCAGGACGGGTCGGGCGTGAAGGTCGCCGCAGACCGGTTCGAGTCGCGTATGCAGACGCTGCCGCGTGAGGACTTTCCGACGCTGCCCGAGTCGGCGTCGGAGAAGGGCCTCACGCTGCCGCGGAAGGCGCTGCGCGAGATGATCGCGAAGACGCAGTTCGCGATCACGGGCGAGGACACGCGCTACTACCTGAACGGCGCGCAGTTCGTGCTGAAGGACTCGTCGATGACGCTCGTGGCCACCGACGGCCACCGGCTCGCGCTCGTGACGGCGCCCATCGAAGGGGATGGCGTCCCGGAGCTGAAGACGATCATCCCGAAGAAGACGCTCGGCGAGCTCTCACGCCTGCTGGCGGAGGGCGATGGCGACGTCCGGTTCGAGCCCGGTGAGAACCACCAGTTCTTCGACGTCGGCGGCCGGCTGCTCATCTCGCGCATCACGGAGGGACAGTTCCCCGCGTACGAGCGCGTGATTCCGAAGGGGAACGACAAGAAGATCGAGTTCGAGCGCGATCGCCTGACGAGCGCCATCCGGCGCGTGGCGATCCTGTCGAACGAGCGCTCGCGGGCGGTGAAGCTCGATGTGCAGCCGGGACGCGTGGAGATTTCCTCCAACAGCCCCGACTTCGGCGAGGCACACGAGCAGCTGACGGTGGAGTACGACGGCACGCCGATGCAGATCTGCTTCAACGCGCAGTACATCGCCGACTTTCTCGGCGCGGTGGAGACCGACGGCGTCCAGCTGGAGCTCAAGGACGAAGTGAGCCAGGCGGTGATGCGGCCGGTCGGTGCCGACGGCAGCGATTATCTCTACGTCATCATGCCGATGCGCCTGTAGCGCAGCGGCCTGCTGTCGGCGCACGCGCCGGCCGGGCCGGGCGGGCATGATTCGGGGGCGGGAACAGCGAAGAAGGAATTGTGTCTCAGATCGAATCGCGCAACGACGACACGTTGACGGGCGGAGTGGACGCGGCGGCGCAGACGGTCGAATCGAACGGCTACGGCGCCGACAAGATCAAGGTCCTGGAGGGGCTCGAAGCCGTCCGGAAGCGTCCGGCGATGTACATCGGGTCGACCGGGCCGACGGGCCTCCACCATCTCGTCTACGAGGTGGTCGACAACTCCATCGACGAAGCGCTCGCCGGCTACTGCAACCAGGTCACCGTCACGATCCACACCGACAACTCGATCACGGTCGTCGACAACGGCCGCGGCATTCCGGTCGACATGCACGAGACCGGGCGGCCGGCGGCGGAAGTCGTCATGACCGTGCTGCATGCGGGCGGCAAGTTCGAGAACGACGCCTACAAGGTGTCCGGCGGCCTGCACGGGGTCGGTGTGTCCGTCGTCAACGCGCTGTCGGAGTCGCTCGATCTCGAGATCTGGCGCGACGGCCAGGTCTATCAACAGAGTTACGAGCGCGGGAGGCCGACGACCGACCTGCTCGTCACCGGGACGACGAAGCGCCGGGGCACCAAGATCCGCTTCAAGCCGGACCCGCAGGTCTTCGAGTCGATCGAGTTCAGCTTCGAGACGCTGGCGAACCGCCTGCGCGAGCTCGCGTTCCTGAACGGCGGCGTGACCATCACGCTCGAGGACGAGCGTGAGGAGGGGAAGAGCAGCCGCTTCCACTACGAGGGCGGGATCCGCGAGTTCGTCCAGCACCTGAGCCGGAACAAGGCGACGGTCAGCGACACCCCGATTTACATGCAGGGGCAGAAGGACCGGATCGACGTCGAGATCGCGCTGCAGTGGAACGACGGCTACGTCGAGTCGGTCTACTCGTTCGCGAACAACATCAACACGCACGAGGGCGGCACCCATCTGTCGGGGTTCCGTGCGGCGCTGACGCGCACGATCAACGCCTACGCGTCGGCGAACAACCTCGCGAAGGACCTGAAGGAGAGCATCAGCGGCGACGACATCCGCGAGGGACTCGTCGCGGTGATCAGCGTCAAGATCCCGCAGCCGCAGTTCGAGGGGCAGACGAAGACGAAGCTCGGCAACACCGAGGTGAAGGGCATCGTCGAGCAGATCGTCAACGACCGTCTCGGCGCCGTCCTGGAGCAGAACCCGGTCGTCGCGCGGCGCATCATCGCGAAGGCGGTGGACGCGGCCCGCGCGCGCGAGGCGGCGCGCAAGGCGCGCGACCTCGTCCGCCGGAAGGGGGCCCTCGACAGCTCGACGCTGCCGGGCAAGCTGGCCGACTGCCAGGAGCGCGACCCGGCCCAGAGCGAGCTGTACATCGTCGAGGGAGATTCGGCCGGTGGCAGCGCGAAGCAGGGGCGCGATCGACGCTTCCAGGCGATCCTGCCGATCCGCGGGAAGATCCTGAACGTCGAGAAGGCGCGGTTCGACAAGATGCTCAGCAGCGAGGAGATCCGCACGATCATCGCGGCGCTCGGCAGCGGCATCGGCACCGACGATTTCGACCTCTCGAAGCTGCGGTACCACCGCGTCATCATCATGACCGACGCGGACGTCGACGGATCGCACATCCGCACGCTGCTGCTGACGTTCTTCTACCGCCAGATGCCGCAGCTGATCGAGGCGGGGCACGTCTACATCGCGCAGCCGCCGCTGTACCGCGCGAAGCGCGGCAAGGGCGAGACCTACATCAAGGACGACCGCGAGCTCGAGCAGTTCCTCATCCGGCGCGCCGCCGAGGCGCGACAGCTCCGGATCGGCGGACCCGGTGAAGTGCTGCAGGGCGAGGACCTCGTCGCGCTGCTGCAGCGGCTGATTGCCTACCGGAAGCAGATGCAGCTGGTCGAGCGCCGCGGGCAGCTCCGCGAGGTCGTCGAGGCGCTGCTGCGGCAGGACGTGCGGGACAAGGCGTTCTTCGCCGACCGCTCCGGGCTCGAGGCGTTCGCCTCGACGATTGCGACGCCCGACCGCACGGTCACGATCGAGACGGACGAGGAACACAACCTGTTCGAGCTCCACGTCGAGGACCGCTCGAACGGCTATCCGCGGCGCCACGTCCTGTCGGCCGACTTCCTGACCGGCAGCGACTATCGGGCGCTCGCCATCGCCCACCGCGATGTCCGGGACTTCCTGGAGGGACCCTTCGAGGTCTCGGCCACCGGCGCGCCGCCGGAGGAGCCGGACGAGGAAGCGCCGGCGGCGCCGGCCGAGACGGCCACGGATGTGCGCCCGCGTCCGCGCGGCCGGGACGAGCGCGTGACGCTGCCGGACGTCGACGGGCTGGTGCAGTACTTCATCGACGCCGGAAACCGCGGGATCGCCATCAACCGCTACAAGGGTCTCGGCGAAATGAACCCCGGGACACTGTGGGACACGACGATGAATCCGGAGAACCGCACGCTCCTGCAGGTGCGGGCGGAGGACCATGCGGAGGCGGACCTGATGTTCACGACCCTGATGGGCGATCACGTGGAGCCGCGCCGCCGGTTCATCGAGGACCACGCGCTCGACGTGAAGAACCTGGACGTCTAAGCCGCGCGGATCCGACGCACGGCGCGCCGGCTGGCGCGCCGTGTACGTGGCGCGGCGGCTGACACGGCGGCGCGCCCCCCGTCACCTGCCGGAGCAGGACGGGATTTTCGAGCACGCATTCAATGGACACCAGAGTACCGGTCAACATCGAAGACGAGATGAAGCGCTCGTACATGGATTACGCGATGAGCGTAATCATCGGGCGGGCGCTTCCCGACGTGCGCGACGGCCTGAAGCCTGCGCACCGGCGCGTGCTGTACGCGATGCGGCAGATGGGCCTGGCCAGCAATCGCGGGTACCGGAAGTGCGCCAAGATCGTCGGCGAGGTGATCGGCAACTACCACCCGCACGGAGACGCGCCGGCCTACGACACGCTGGTGCGCCTCGCGCAGGACTTCAACATGCGGCTCCCGCTGGTCGATGGCCAGGGGAACTTCGGCTCGGTGGACGGCGATCCGCCGGCGGCGTACCGCTACACCGAAGCGCGCCTGACGCCGCTGGCCGAAGAGCTGATGGCCGATCTCGACAAGGAGACGGTCGATTTCCAGCCGAACTTCGACGAGACCACCGAGGAGCCGACGGTCCTGCCGGCGCCGATTCCGAACCTGCTGGTGAACGGGTCCACCGGCATCGCGGTCGGCATGGCGACGAACATTCCGCCGCACAACCTCACCGAGGTCGTCGACGGCGTCATCTACGTCATCGAGGAGCAGCAGCGGGCCCGGCGCCTGGCGGCCGCGGCCGCGGCCGGCCCACTCGCCGAGGGAGAGCGGCCGACCACGCGCGACGAACGGCTGCGCCAGCTGTTCCGCATCGTCACCGGCCCGGACTTCCCCACCGGCGGCATCATCGTCGGCCGGTCGGGCATCGTGCAGGCCTACCGCGAGGGGCGCGGCAGCATCGTCGTCCGGGCGAAGACGGAGATCGAGACGTCGAAGCGCGGTGACAAGCAGTCGATCGTCGTCACCGAGATTCCGTATCAGGTCAACAAGGCGCGGCTGATCGCAAGCATCGCGGACCTGGTGCGCGAGAAGACCATCGAGGGCATCGCCGATCTGCGTGACGAGTCGGACCGCCACGGCATGCGCGTGGTGATCGAGCTCAAGCGCGGCGAAGTGCCGGAGGTGGTGCTCAACAACCTGTTCCGGCATACCAGCCTGCAGACCACCTTCGGCATCATCATGCTCGCCATCGTCGGCGGCCGGCCGAAGGTGCTGAACCTCCTGGAGTTCGTCGAGGAGTTCATCGCGTTCCGCCGGGAGGTCGTCCGGCGCCGGACCGAGTTCGAGCTGCGGAAGGCCGAGGCGCGCGCGCACATCCTCGAGGGGCTGCGGATCGCGCTGGACAATCTCGACGAGGTGATCCGCCTGATTCGCGCCTCGAAGACGACGCCGGAGGCCCGTCAGGGGCTGATGACGTCGTTCGGCCTCTCGCAGATCCAGGCGCAGGCCATCCTCGAGATGCAGCTGCAGCGGCTGACCGGCCTCGAGCGGCAGAAGATCCTCGACGAGCTCGAGGAGCTGCGGAAGCTGATCGAGCACCTGCGCGCGATCCTCGGCGACGAGACGCTGCTGATGCAGGTCGTCGTCGACGAGCTGAAGGCCGTGCGCGACCGGTTCGGCGATCCGCGGCGCACCGAGATCGTCGACGCCGAGGGAGAGTTCCGGATCGAGGACCTGATCGCCGACGAGGACGTCGCCATCACGGTCACCGAGACCGGCTACATCAAGCGGACCGCGATCACGGAGTACCGCAGTCAGCAGCGCGGCGGGCGCGGCCGCATCGGCATGCGCACGCGCGAAGAGGACTACGTCAACCACCTGTTCGTCGCGTCGACGCACAGCTACATCCTGATCTTCTCCGACCGCGGCCGCTGCTACTGGCTCAAGGTCCACGAGATTCCGGATGTCGCGGTCGACGGCAAGGGGCGGTCGATCGCGAACCTCGTGTCCATGCAGCCGGACGAGCGGATTGCATCGCTCCTGGCGGTGCGCGAGCTGGACACGCCCGAGCGCTACATCGTCATGTGCACGCGGCGCGGGACCGTGAAGAAGACGGAGCTGGCGGCGTTCAGCAACCCGCGCGCCGGCGGCATCATCGCGATGGGGGTGAACGGCGAGGATGCCGTCATCAGCGTCCAGCTGTCCGACGGGAAGAGCGAGATCTTCATCGGCACGCGCGACGGCCTGTCGATCCGGTTCCCCGAGAGCGACATCCGCCCGATGGGACGCTCCGCGTACGGCGTGCGGGGCATCTCGCTCCGGCAGGGGGACGAAGTCGTCGGCATGGAGGTGCTCCGGCCCGGCGGCACGATCCTGACCGTGACCGAGAACGGCTACGGCAAGCGCACGGTCATCGACGAATACCGGGTCCAGGGCCGCGGCGGCTACGGGATCATCAACATCCAGACCACCGAGCGGAACGGCAAGGTGGTGGGTGTCAGCTGCGTCGTCGACAATGAGGAGTTGATGTTCATCACGCAGCAGGGCATGATTCTCCGGACCCGGGCGAGCGGGATCTCCGTGATCGGCCGTGCGACGCAGGGCGTGCGGCTGATGGATCTGGACGAGGGCGACCGCACGGTGGCGGTGGCCCGTCTCGAAGACCAGGGGTCCGTCGACGAGGAAGAGCACCCGTCGGACGAGCCCGAGCCGGAGCCCGGGAACCCGGAGGACAGCGGAACGGAATCAGCGCCAGAGTGACGCCGGGTGGTTCCGGCCGGTCTCCCGACCGTCCGCCCGCCCCGCATGGAAGGAGGCTGGTATGGATCGGCGTCGGAGCACGTCGTACGCGCTCGTCGCGGGCAGCCTGGCTCTCCTCGTAGGCTGCTCGGGGCCCCCTGAAGGACAAATCCTCCAGGATTTCTTCCGGGCCTCCCGTCTCAGGGACAACACCACCCTCGGCAACTTCGCCACCGTCTCGTTCAATCCCCGGACGGACGGCGTCGTGCAGGACTTCGAGATCGTCGAGGTCAGTCAGGAACGCCGGCGGCCGCTTCCGCTCCGCCAGCTCGCGGAGGAACTGGAGAAGGCCAGGGCCGCCGACGCGCAGTTCAGCGAACAGAAGCGCGCCTATCAGAACGCCAACATCACGGCGATCGACCGCATCATCAAGGCGGAGGCCAGCAGCCGGAGCCCGACGGCCCGCGACCTCCCCGTCAAGGCCGCCTGGGACAAGTGGGTCGCCGACGCGGCGACGCACACGAAAGCCGTGTCGGACGCCCAGTACGAGCTCTCCGCCAACAGCGGCATCGTCGAGCTCAGCCTGGCGCGGGAGGCGAGCGGCCTCGACGTCACGCAACTCGACGGAGACCTGATTCTCAAGGACGTCCGCATCACCACGACGGTGAGGCTGCCGGACGGTGCGACCGTCGATCGGAACTACATGGTCGGCATGCAGCGCGCGGAGATGTCGGATTCCCAGGGCCGGCAGCTGTCCGGCCGCTGGATCGTGACGTCGATTGAACCCGAGGTCATGTAGATCGGAGTAGCAGGCAGCAGGCAGCCGGCAGCGGGCAGCAAGTTGGGGTGAACCGCAAGAGGTTGCTGCCAGCCGCCAGCTGCCCGCTACACGGATCCAGGAGCCCTACGCTGGCTGCAGGCGGGCGTACTTCGCGCGAAGGACCTTCTCGCCGATCGCGAACCGGACGACGATCTTCATGTCGTCGCTGACCGGCTCCACGCTGACGACCGTTCCCACCCCGAAGTTTGCGTGGCGCACGCGGGCGCCGGGGACGATGGCTCCGCCCCCGGCCGACTGGTCCTCGTCCTCGTACATCGGGAACGGCGTGTGCGTCGTCTCCCGCGTCCGGCGGTCACCGTAGCCGCTGCGCCGGGAGCCGTACCCGGCGCCGGCGTAGGACCCGAATCCGGGGAACCCGCGCTGGTACTCGGACGAGGGATCCGGCGCAAGCTCCATCAGCTCCGGTGGCACCTCGGCGAGGAACCGCGACGGCGTCGTGGCGCGATACTCGCCGAACGTGCGCCGCCGCGCCGCGCTCGTCACCACGAGGCGCTGACGCGCCCGTGTCATCGCCACGTAGCAGAGCCGCCGTTCCTCCTCGAGCTCGTGCTCGTCCTCGAACGCGCGCGAGTGCGGGAACAGTCCCTCCTCGAGTCCGGCGATGACGACGAGCGGAAACTCCAGGCCCTTGGCCGCGTGCATCGTCATCATCCACACCCGCGCGTTGCGACTGCCCTGCTCCTCGTCGACCTCGGAGAGCAGCGAGAGCTGATCGACGAAGCCCGCGAGTGACGGATCGGGATCGCGCGCCTCGTACTCGCGCGCGGCCGACACGAGCTCCATCAGGTTCTCGATTCGCGCCTGGGCCTCTTCGCTCCGCTCCTCCCGCAGATCGTGGATGTAGCCGGACTGCGTGAGCAGCTTCTCGAGTGTCGTCGACACCGGATCCCGGCGCGCGACGTCGATGAGCGTCAGCAGCATGTCCCGGAATGCCGTGAGCGATGCGATGGCGCGCGTCGGCAGCGCCCGCTCGTCGATCGCGCGCTGCAGCTTCACCCAGAGCGCGTTCGGCGAGGCCTCCGGCTCCAGGCCGGCCGCCAGCAGCGGCGGCAGCTCCGCGGGCGGGCCCAGCTTCTCGAGTCCGTCCATCACGCCGCGTCCGATCCCGCGCGTCGGCACGTTGATCACCCGCCGCAGGCTGACGTCGTCGAACGGGTTCAGGAGCAGCCGCATGTAGGCGAGCGCGTCCTTGATCTCCCTGCGCTCGTAGAACCGGACGCTGCCGACGATCCTGTAAGCGATGCCCTCGCGCATCAGCGCGTCTTCGATCGCGCGCGACTGCGAGTTGATCCGGTAGAGCACGGCCGCCGTCAGCTCGTCGTCTTCACGCAGCGCGCGCCGGACGGTGCGCATGATGAAGTCGGCTTCCTCGAGCTCGTCTCCGCCGCGGTACTGCAGGACGCGGGCGCCTCCCTCCTTGTCGGTCCAGAGGCGCTTCTCCTTGCGATGGCGGTTCTGGCTGATGACCGCCGACGCGGCGTCGAGAATCACCTGCGTCGAGCGGTAGTTCCGCTCGAGGCGAACGGTCGCCGCGTCCGGGAAGTCGTGCTCGAAATCGAGGATGTTCTTCAGGTCGGCGCCGCGCCACCGGTAGATCGACTGGTCCGGATCCCCGACGACGCAGATGTTGCCGTGCTGGGCGAGCTGGCGGACGAGGAGATACTGCGGCCGGTTGGTGTCCTGGTACTCGTCGACCATGACGTAGCGGAACTGGCGTCCGTACCGGTTCCGCACGGCCTCGGACTCCTTGAACAGCCGCACCGTCTCCAGCAGCAGATCGTCGAAGTCGAGCGCGTTGCTCGACTTGAGCGCGTCCAGATAGAAGCGGTAGATGCGGGCGACCATCCGGTTGTCCGGCCGCCAGGCGCCCTCGAACGCCTCGGGTCCCTGCATCGTGTTCTTCGCGTGGCTGATGCGCGCCAGCGCGGCCCGCGGCTGAATCACGGACTCGTCGAGCCCGAGCTCGCGCACCGCCTGCTTGACGACCGACAGCTGGTCGGAGGAATCGTAGATGACGAAATCGCGGGTGAGGCCGATCGCCGGCGCCTCGCGGCGCAGCAGACGCGCGCAGAGGGCGTGGAACGTGGAGATCCACATCCTCGAGCAGTCGGCGCCGAGCAGCGCCGACACGCGCTCGCGCATCTCCTCGGCCGCCTTGTTGGTGAACGTGACCGCGAGGACGCCGTCGGCCGGCGCCAGGCCGCCGGCGACGATGTGCGCGATGCGGTGCGCGATGACGCGCGTCTTGCCCGATCCCGCGCCGGCAAGGATGAGCACGGCGCCGTCGGTCTGCAGCACCGCTGCCCGCTGCTCGGGATTCAGCCCCGTCGTGAAATCCATCCGTTGAACGTCCGCAGTCCGGTGATCGACGCGGAGGTGCCGGTCGTGGGCCGCTGCCGATCCGGCCCGGAAGGAAGGCTCCGCAGGCAACCGGCCGCGTCGCGGCCGGTCACTCATCTATTCTACCGTAACGCTCTTCGCGAGATTCCGCGGCTGGTCGACGTCGCAGCCCCTGCGAACGGCGATGTAGTACGCGAGGAGCTGCAGCGGCACCGCGGCGACGATCGGCGAGGTCAGCGCGGGACACGGCGGCAGAGCCAGCACCGCGTCGTGCTCCTCGTCCAGCACACGTCCGATCCGGCTGTCGCCGGCCGTGGTGACTGCGATGATGCTGGCGCCGCGCGCGCGCGCCTCCTGGATGTTGCCGATCATCTTGCCGGTCGCCGGAACGTCGGGCGCCACGGCCACGACCGGCATCGCCTCGTCGATGAGCGCGATGGGGCCGTGCTTCATCTCGCCGGCGGGATAGCCCTCGGCGTGGATGTACGAGACCTCCTTCAGCTTCAGCGCCCCCTCGAGCGCGATCGGGTAGTGGATGCCGCGTCCGAGATACAGGAAGTCGTGGCGGTTGTGGAAGCGGCCGGCGATCTCCTCGATGCGCGGCGCGAGCTGCAGCGTCTCCTCGACGAGCTGCGGCAGCCGGCCGAGCCCTTCGAGATGCGCCCGCCGCTCGTCCGCGTCCAGCGTGCCGCGGATGCGCGCCAGGTGCACGGCGAGCAGGTACAGCGCCACGAGCTGCGTGGTGAACGCCTTCGTCGAGGCCACGCCGATTTCCGGCCCTGCGTGCGTGTAGACGACGCCGCCGGCCTCGCGCGTGGCCATGCTGCCGACGACGTTGCAGATGGCGAGCGTGAGGGCGTGCCGGGACTTCGCCTCGCGCAGCGCCGCCAGTGTGTCGGCGGTCTCGCCGGACTGCGTGATGGCGACGGCCAGCGTGCCGGCGCCGACAATCGGGTTCCGATAGCGGAACTCGGAGCCGTAGTCGACGTCGACCGGCACCCGCGCCAGCGCCTCGATGAGGAACTTGCCGACGAGCCCGGCGTGCCAGCTCGTGCCGCACGCGACGATCTGCACGCGCTGCACGGCCGCAAGCGCCTCGTCGGGCAGGCCGATCTCGTCGAGGGTCACCGCCGCGCGTGAGGCGGCCAGGCGCCCGACCAGCGTCTCCCCGAGCGCGCGCGGCTGCTCGAAGATTTCCTTGAGCATGAAGTGCTTGTAGCCGGCGCGCTCGGCCATCACCGGGTCCCACGAGACGCGCTGCGGCTGCCGGTCGCGCGGGCTCCCGTCGAGGTCCGTGAACCGCACGCCGTTGCGGCGCACGACCGCGAGCTCTCCGTCGTCGAGGAACACGACGTCGCGGGTGTGCGAGAGGATGGCCGGCAC
>CAYUPN010000056.1:0-26239 GCA_964446605.1 uncultured Bifidobacteriaceae bacterium
TGATCCGACCTGATCCGACCTGATCCGACCTGATCCGACCTGATCAGACCCGATCAGACCCGATCCGACCTGATCAGACCTGATCCGACCCGTGCCGTCGTGGCCGGCTCGATCACCTCCGTGGCGACCAGGCTGCCGGCGGCACACGCCAGGCACGTGGCTGCGAGGGCCGCGGCGGAGACGTCGCCGAGGCTCACCAGCAGACCGGCGGCCGCCAGCAGCACGCCGAACGCGCGTGAGCCCCAGCGGAGGACGGGTCCGCGGTGGCGGAGCTCCTTCTCCAGCGCCTCCGGCTCGTACCGCGAGACGAACCAGAGGTGCAGGCGCAGGACGCCGGTCGCCGCGGCGAGCACCAGCAGCGCGTAGAACGCCGCCCGGCCGGCCAGGCCCTGCGTCAGGCGCATCACGTGCCACGCGGGAACGACCATCGCGGCGTGGGCGAGCGTCGCCGCGATCTGGTGGAAGCGCCACCACCACATCGCGCCGGAGACGGGACCGGCAGGGCGCGGCAGGACAGGGCGGGGCAGGCCGGGCGACCCGCCCGCCGCGTCGAGCGCCGCCGCGACCTCGTCCATCGTGGCGAAGCGGTCGGCCGGGTCCTTCGCGAGACAGCGCATCACGATGGCGCTGAGCGCCTCCGGCACGTCCGGCCTGAGGACCGTGGGCTCGGCCGGCATGCGCTCGAGCACCGCCGCGACGACGGAGGGGGACGCCTCGCGGCCGAAGGGGGCCGCGCCGGTCAGCAGTTCGTACAGGGTCACGCCCAGCGCGAAGACGTCCGTGCGCGCATCGACACGCTGGCCGCGCAGCTGTTCCGGCGCCATGTAGCCAGGCGTGCCCAGGACGATCCCCGTCGCGGTCGCCGTCCCCGCCGACTCGTCGTCCATGTGCGCGATGCCGAAGTCGAGCACCTTGACGCCGCCGGCCGACGTCAGCATCACGTTCTCGGGCTTCAGGTCACGATGGACGATGCCGCGTGCGTGCGCGGCGGCGAGCGCCCGCGCGATGCGGGCGCCGAGGGCGGCTGCTTCGCCCGGCCGCAGCGGCCCCTGCGCGAGCCGGGCCCGCAGCGTCACGCCGTCGACGAACTCCGAGACGATGCACGGCTGCGCGGCGTGCTCTTCGAGCGCGAACACCGCGGCGACGGACTCGTGCATCAACAGCGCCGCCGCGCGCGCTTCGCGCTCGAGCCGCGCGCGTGCGCGCGAGTCGCGGAGGAGATGCGGCGAGAGCACCTTGATCGCGACGGTGCGGCCGAGCCGCTCGTCGCGCGCGCGATAGACGATCCCCATGCCGCCCCGTCCGATCTCGTCATCGACGACATAGGCGCCGATGCGGGTGCCGGGCCCGAGCGGTGCACCTGCCGCGTCCGGGAACACATCGAGCGCGGGCGCGAAGGTCTCGAGCCGGGTGCCGGCGGCGGCATCGGCGGCCAGCAGCGCAAGCACCTCGTCGCGATCCGCGGGTGACGGGCAGGCCCCGGCCACGAACGCCTCGCGCTCGGAGCGCGGCCGGGTCAGGGCGTCTTCGACGATGCGCGACAGGCGCTGCCAGCGTGCGGGGTCCACGCGCATCAGGCTCCGGTGATGGCGCGCGCGAGGAACGCGCGGGCCGAGGTCCAGCGCCGCTTGACCGTCGCGGGCGACAGGCCGAGCGCCGCGGCCGTCTCGTCGATGTCGAGGCCGCACAGGAACCGCAGTTCGACGATCCGGGCCTGCTCGGGATCCAGCTGCGCGAGCTGCTCCAGCGCGGCGTCAAGGGCGAGCAGGTCGATGTCCGGCGCCGCGCCGGCCAGCGCGGCCTCGTCCAGGGGGACGCGGGCATCGTGGCCGCCGCGCTTCGCGGCGTGGCGCGCCCGCGCGCGCTCGATCAGCACGCGCCGCATGACCCGCGCCGCGAGCGCGACGAAGTGGGACCGGTCGCGCGGGGCGAGGCCGCTGCCAGCCGACAGCCGCAGCCAGGCTTCGTGCACGAGCGCCGTCGGCTGCAGCGTCGCGCCCGGGCGCTCGCGGCGCATCTGGTCGCGGGCGACGCGCCGGAGCTCGTCGTAGACGAGCGGCAGGAGCTCCGCGAGCGCGTCGGCATCCCCCGCGCGGGTACGGGCGAGCAGCTCGGTCACCGAAGGCCGGGCGGTCATGAGGTCCGGAGCAGGCGATGCGCGGCGCGCGGCGTGCCCGTTCGCATCTTACCCTCAGGAGCCGCGTCGGCCCGACGCGTATAATCGTGGCCTTTTCCGGGTGCGGGCAGGCGCTGCAGGGCGGCTCCGCGCCAGACAGAGGTCCTCATGCCTGTTCGCGTCGTGCATTTCGGCCTCGGGCCGATCGGCGCGGCGGTGGTCCGTCAGACCGCCGCCCGCCCTGGACTGAAGGTGGTCGGCGGGATCGACATCGATCCCGCGAAGGTGGGCTGCGATCTCGGCGAGGTCGCCGGCCTCGATCGGCGGCTCCGCGTGAAGGTCGACGGCGACGTCAGGCGTGTGATCCGCGCGGCCAGGCCGGACGTCGTCGTGCTGTGCACCAGTTCGTCGCTGAAGAAGGTCTGGCCGCAGCTCGAGGCGGTGCTGCGCATGAAGGTGCCCGTGGTCTCCACCACCGAGGAGCTCGCGTATCCGTGGTGGAACCAGCGCCGGCTCGCGACGGCAATCGACCGCGCGGCGCGAAAGGCGAAGGTCGCCGTCGTCGGCACCGGCGTCAACCCGGGCTTCACGATGGACGCCCTGCCGATTGCGCTGACCGGCATCTGCGAGCACGTCTCGGCGATCACGGTGCACCGCATCCAGGATGCCCGGTCGCGGCGGCTGCCGTTCCAGCAGAAGATCGGCTGCGGGCTGACGCGGCGCGAGTTCCAGGCGCGCGTGGACGAGGGCAGCGTCCGGCACGTGGGGCTGACCGAGTCGATCGCGATGATTGCCGCGGCGATGGGCTGGAAACTGGATCGCGTCACCGACGTCATCCGGCCGCGCATCGCGGACGTCGCCGTCTCGAGCCGGTTCCTGACGGTGGAGCCCGGGCTGGTCTGCGGCATCGAACAGGACGGGACCGGCTACGTCGGCGGCGAGCCGGTCATCCGCCTGCACATGGAAGCCTACCTGGGGGCGCCGGAATCCTACGACGCCGTCGAGATCGAGGGGACGCCGCCGATTTCGATGAAGATCGCCGGCGGCGTGCACGGGGACATCGCGACCGCGTCGATCACCGTCAACTCGATTCCGAAGGTCCTCACCGCGCCACCCGGACTCCACACGATGCGCACGCTGCCGCTGCCGTCCTGGTTCGGCGGCCGCAACAGTCTCTGACGCCGTCGTGAAACCGTACGGGTGTCTGACACCCGTACTGGTACCGGTGTCTGACACCCGTACTGGTACCGGTGTCTGGCACCCGTACCGGTACCGGTGTCTGGCACCCGTACCGGTACGGTCAGCGGGCCGGTGCCAGGAACTTCCGCACGACGCTGACGACGTCGTCGGGAAGACAGGGTTTGGTGAGGAAGGCGTCGCAGCCGGCGTCGCGCGCGGCGGTGGCCGCACTGGAGCGCGCGTGGCCGGTCAGCGCGATGACGGGCGTGGCCGCCGTCCGCGGGTCGGCCTTGATCGCGCGCGTCGCCGCCCAGCCGTCGAGCCCCGGCAGCGACAGGTCCATGATGATCACCGCCGGCCGCAGCGCCCGCGCGCGCTCGACCGCCTCCTCGCCGGTCCCGGCCTGCGCGACGTCGAAGCCGCTGGCCTCGAGACATTCCGAGTACATGTCACGCGCATCGTCGTAGTCCTCGACGACGAGCACGAGCGGACGATCGCGGCCGTCTGTTACCATGGCAATCCGGAAGCCGGCGCGCTGCGCGCGCGGACCAGCATGGCTCAGGTGAACTCGTTCGATATCACGTCGACCGTCGACCTGCAGGAGGTCGACAACGCGGTCAATCAGGCACGCAAGGAGATCGCGCAGCGCTACGACTTCAAGGGGTCGAAAGCGGCGATCGACTTCGACCGTGGGGAGCATACCATCACGCTCACGGCCGAAGATCACTTCCGGATCGACGCGCTCTGGGAGGTGATTCAGACGCGGCTGTTCCGCCGGAACGTGCCGGTGAAGAACCTCAAGCCCGGCGAAATCGAGCCGGCGGCCGGCGGAACCGTGCGCCGCGTCGTCTCGCTGCAGCAGGGCATTCCGTCGGACACCGCGAAAGAGATCGTGAAGTTCCTCAAGGACCGCAAGCTGAGGAAGGTGCAGGCGGCCATCCAGGGGGATCAGGTGCGGGTGTCGTCCCCCTCGCGCGACGACCTGCAGGCCGCCATCCGGGCGCTGCGCGACCAGGACTTCGGCATCGAGCTCCAGTTCGGCAACTATCGCGGCTGAGACGCCGGGCGCGCCGCATCCGGCTCGTCGGTGCGTCCGTCCTTCCGGCTTCGCGCCAGTCCCAGCGCCCCGGGCGTGAAGCCCGCCTCGATCAGATGCGGCGCCAGCGCGTGCGTGGTCGCGGCGGCCCCGTTGATCGTCGACACGAGCAGCCCGTCCCGGGCGGTCCCCGTCGCCAGGCGCGCCAGCGTCCGCGCCAGCGCGTGTGCGACACGCCGCCGATCGGGGTCCGCCTCGGGCAGCCAGGCGAGCAGCTGGCCGTCGCGGCGCCCGAGCCAGCCCGCGAGCAACCCGTCGACGAGGATCACGACGGTCCCTGCGGAGCGGGACGGACGGCCGCCATCGTTCGGCGGCCACGGCAGGATGCCGCCGTACGGATTGGCCGGGTCCGTCGACGCCAGCGCGATCGCGAGCGGTTCGTCCGGTGGATCGCGATGCGCGCGTACGTCGTCGACCGCCGGTCCGAGCGCGAACTGCGCGGCGCCGAGCCCGCCCACGAACAACCCGCGCCGTACACGCCCCGCGTCCTCCATGGCGCGCAGGACCCCGTAGACGGCCCCGTATCCCCCCGGAATCGCCTCGACAGCCATCGTCTCGCGCGTGACCACGCCATGGCGCGCGAGCAGCTGCCGCGCGACGGCTGTCGCCCACTCGGTCGGCGACGGACGTGCGGCGAGCCGGTCCGCCAGCAGCGACCATCGTCCTTCCCCCGCGGGCGGCACGATGCGGCGCGTGCGGAAGGCGGGCGACTCCCGCCTGCGCCGGCGTTCCGGTGGCTGCAGGTACGCGCGCAGCGCGTGGAAGGCATCGTTCGTCACGACGCCGCGCCAGACGAGACTCCAGAGCGTTTCCACCAGCTCCTGGGGATAGCCGGCGCCGATCCCGGCGTGCATCGCGGCGAAGAAGGACGCGCCGTGGCGGGCCAGGTAGTCGACGACCTGCTGCTCGAACTCGTCGAGCGGCGCCGGCGATGCGGTGAGCGGCCAGAGCAGCCGGAACTGGTCCGGCAGGTACAGCCCGATGCGGCCGTCCCGTTCGCCGAGCGGCTCCAGTCCGGCCCACGTCACCTCACCGGCCGCGACCAGCCGGTCGAGATCCGCCGGGTCGTAGTCCTCGATGCGCGCCGGCAGGATCCCGGATTCGAGATCCGAGGCCGGCAGGGGCGCCCCCTGCAGCTGCTCGATCGCGTCGAGCAGCGCGTCGAGCCCGCGCCGGCGGCGCGCGACGCCCTGCCACACGGCGGCGAACCGGCCGAGGGCCGGCGGATCGACGGGTTCGATCTCGCGGCGCAGGCGCGCGAGCGAGCGCTGGCGCAGCGTGCGAAGGACGTCGGCCCCGCACCATTCGATGCCGCGTCCCCCCGGCCGGAACTCTCCCTCGACCACGCGGCCGGCGGAGGCGAGGCGGGCCAGCGTGTCCTGCACGGCGTCCTCCGGGACACCGAACCGTTCGGCGCACTCCGCCGCCGTGAACGGCCCGTGCGTGCGGGCGTAGCGGTGGACGAGTCCGGCCAGCGCGTCGGGTACCGGTTCGAGCAGCGTTGGCGGCAGCTCGTCGGGCACCGGCGTGCGCAGGGCATCCCGGTATCGCGCCGCATCCTCGACCGCGATGCAACGGTCCGCGCCGGCGATGGTGACGGCCAGCACGCGCCGGTCGTGCAGCAGGTCGTCGAGTCCGGCGGTCACCGCGGGCGTGGCGGAGCGGGCGGCGATTTCCTCGCGCGAGAGATCGCCCAGGCGCAGCAGCAGATCGTGAAGGCCGTCGGCGCTGCGCGCCTGGTACGACGGGTCGAGCGCCTGCAGCTGCCGCTCGAGGGCCTCGAGCACGGCGGCGTCGATCAGCTCGCGCAGCTCGGCGTCTCCCAGCAGCTCGCGCAGCTGCGCCTGGTCCACCGACAGCGCCTGCGCGCGGCGCTCGGCGAGCGGGGCGTCGCCGTCGTAGATGAAGTTGGCGACGTAGCCGAAGAGCAGGGACGCCGCAAACGGCGACGGACGATCGGTATCCGCCATCACGGTCCGGATGGATCCGGACGCAACGCCGGCGAGCACGTCGACGAGCGCCGGCAGATCGAAGACGTCGCGCAGGCACTCGCGATAGGTCTCCAGCAGCACCGGGAACGACGCGTACCGCGACGCGACCGCCAGCAGATCGGCGGCGCGCTTGCGCTGATGCCACAGCGGCGACCGGCCTCCCGGACGGCGGCGCGGCAGCAGCAGCGCGCGTCCGGCCACCTCGCGGAAGCGCGCCGCGAACAGCGCGCTCGCGCCGAGCTGCCGCATGAGGAGCGCCTCGACCTCTGACGGATCGGGCAGCAGCAGATCGACGGACGGCGGCTCCTCCGCATCCGGCACGCGGACCACGAACCCGTCGTCGCTCCACATTGTCTGGACGTCGAGACCGCGCACTTCCCGGATGCGCGCGGTGACGGCCAGGCACCAGGGGATGAGGACCCTCCCGCCGAGCGGCGACAGCAGGCAGAGCCGCCAGTCGCCGAGCTCGTCGCGCGATCGCTCGATGACGAGCGTCCGCTCGTCCGGCACCACGCCGCCCGCCGCATGCTGCTCGGCGAGGTACTGCAGGAGGGTCTCCGCGGCGGCGTGATCGAGATCGTGCTCGCGCACCAGCCGGTCGACGGCCGCCGCCGGCGGCATCTCGCGAAGCTCGCGTGCGAGGCGGCCGATGGCCGCGCCGAGCTCGCGCGGCCGCCCTGCCGCATCTCCCTTCCAGAACGGCATCTTGCCCGGCTCACCGGGCGCCGGCGAGACGACGACGCGGTCGTGCGTGATCGAGTCGATGCGCCAGGTGGAGGCGCCGAGGACGAACGTCTCTCCCTCGCGCGACTCGAACACCATCTCCTCGTCGAGCTCGCCGACGCGCGCCGCGCCCGGCGCGGCATCCGCGAGGAACACGCCGTACAGACCGCGATCGGGGATCGTGCCGGCATTGGTCACCGCGATCCGCAGCGCGCTCTCACGCGGCATGAGGCGATCGGTCCGGCGATCCCACGTCACCCGCGGCCGCAGGTCGGCGAACTCGTCCGAGGGATAGCGGCCCGACAGCATGTCGAGCACGTTGTCGAACGCGCGGCGGCTCAGGGCCGCGAAGGGCGCGGCGCGCCGGACGAGCCCGAACAGCTCGCCGGCATCCCACGGCTCGACCGCCACCGCCGCGACGATCTGCTGCGCGAGCACGTCGAGCGGATTGCGGGGATAACGCGTGGGCTCGACCTGGCCGTCCCGCATCGCGCGCGTCACCGCCGCGCAGGCGAGCAGATCGCCGCGATGCTTCGGGACGATGACGCCCGCGCTCACCGCGTCGACCTGGTGGCTCGCGCGGCCGATGCGCTGCAGGCCGCTGGCCACCGACGGCGGCGACTCGATCTGCACGACAAGATCGACCGCGCCCATGTCGATCCCGAGCTCCAGCGACGAGGTGGCGACCAGCGCGCGCACGCGGCCGCCCTTCAGCGCCTCCTCGACCTCGAGCCGCTGCTCGCGCGCCATCGAGCCGTGATGCGACCGCACGAGCGGCTCGCCCGCCAGTTCGTTCAGCGCGGCCGCGAGCCGCTCGGCGAGTCGCCGGCTGTTGACGAAGACGAGGGTCGACCGGTGCGCGCGCACCAGCTCGAGCAGCCGCGGATGGATGCCGGCCCAGATGCCCGGACGGCCACCGTCTGCGGCCGTTGCGTCCGGCGTGTCCCCGCCGGGGGCGCGCGTTCCCTCGCCGCCCGGCATCTCGACGCGCAGCGCCAGCCGCTTCGGCGCGCGCTCGTCGACGACCGTGACCGGACGCCACGCCGGCGCGGCGCCGTCGACGAAGTCGTCGTGAACCGCCGCGATCCCCTCCGGACCGCGCATCGGCGGCGTCGCGCCCGCGTCTGCCGCGCCGCCGAGGAAGCGCGAGACCTCATCGACGGATCGTTCCGTGGCCGACAGGCCGATTCGCTGGAGCGGCCGGCCCGTCAACGCGGCGAGCCGCTCGAGCGACAGCGCGAGATGCGCGCCGCGCTTGGTCGGGACGAGCGCGTGGATCTCGTCGACGATCACCGTTTCGACCGCGCGCAGGACCTCGCGCGCGCGCGACGTCAGCAGCAGAAAGAGCGACTCGGGTGTCGTGATGAGGATGTCGGACGGCTCGCGCGAGAAGCGCGTGCGCTCGGCGGCCGGCGTGTCGCCGGTCCGGATCGCGACGCGCGGGACCGTGTGCGCGTCGCCGCGGGCGGCGGCGGTCCGGCTGATGCCGGCGATGGGCGCGCGGAGGTTGCGCTCGACGTCGACGGCGAGCGCCTTGATCGGCGAGATGTAGAGGACGCGGCAGCGGTCGGCGCGCGGCGGCACCGGCGCGAACATCAGCCGGTCGAGGCAGGCGAGAAACGCGGCGAGTGTCTTGCCGCTGCCGGTCGGCGCGAAGACGAGCGTCGACTCGCCGCGCGCGATCGGCGGCCACGCGTGCCGCTGCGCGGGTGTCGGTGCGCCGAGCGCCTCGGCGAACCACGCCTCCACGGCCGGGTGGAAGAGCACCACGACCGATTGTACCGGCGGATCGCATCTCCCGCCTCGCCGCGAGTCGTTTATAATGGTCCTCTTGCACTGATCTCGAACGGTGCAGAAGGGACGAGAGGCATCGGAATGGGTGACGCCGGCGAAGGACTGATCGACGCGGACGCGCGTATTCAGGAACGGATGGAGGAGGCCGCGCTGAGCCGCGCCCGGGGGCGCCGTCAGGCGGTACGGAATCCCGAGAAGGTGCGGGTGCTCGAGTCGTTGAAGCTGGCGCGGGCAGCCGCCCGGCGGCAACTCGACGCGACCACGCACGAGGCCCGGCGCCAGCAGCTCGACGCGGCGCTGAAGGATCTGGATTCGCAGATCGCCGCCGCCCAGGCGGCGCTCGACTGAGAGGCACCGCGGCGCACGACCTCGGCCGGTGCTGGTCCGGGGGCTGACCCCGGCGCCAGCATCACGATTCAGTCTCCGCTTCACCGCGCGGCGCCGTCGCCGCCAGCGGATCGGGAACCCTCATCTCCCCGAGCAGCCGGCGGAGCTGCTCGCGGCCGTCCGGCCGCAGGTGCTCCGGGAGCCGGACATCAGGGTCGGGGCGCGCCGCCGCGTCCACCAGCACGTTTTCGTACGCCGCCGCCATGTGTGCGAGCGTGTGCCGCTTCGCCCACCAGCGTTTCCCCGCCATTCCCAGCGCGTCCCGCAGCGCGGCATCGCGCACGAGCCGCTTCAGCGCGAGCGTCAGCGAATGCGTCTCGTCCAGCAGATCGATCGCGATGGCCATGGGTTCCTCGCGCGTCCCGACGCCGGCCCCCGGCATCGTCCATGACCGCGGGTCCAGCACCGGCAGCCCCGCGTGCGCGGCGAGATCGGTGATGACGGTCGCGCGGCCCGCCGCGAGCGCGCGCAGCCATGCCGCCGACGTCTCGCCACCCGTCGGCCAGCGCAGGCAGGCGATCACGTCCGAGGCCGCCAGGTACGCCGGCAGTTCCTCGTCCGGCACGTAACCGGTCATCGTCACCTGCTGCTCGATCCCGAGCGTGCGCGCCTGCGCCGCGGCGTCGAAATGCGCCGCCTGCCCGCCGACGAGGAGCAGCCGCGCGTCCGGTGCGTACGCCCGGGCGACCGCGAACGCACGCATCAGCGGTTCCACGCGCTTCTCGGGGGTCACGCCGCCGAAGGCGGCAATGACCAGCGTCTGCGGGCCGAGGCCGTGGCGAGCCCGGATCGGCGACGCGTCGGCGCCGCCGGCATCGGCCACCCCCATGGGGATCGCATGGACCGGCACGCCGGGATGCCGCTCGCGCAGCGCCGCGGCCAGCGAGGCGTCGTGGACGGCGACCGCGCGCGACGCGCGTACCGCGATTCCGTCCATGGGCCAGAGGTAGACGAGGGGGCCGTCGTACCCCGCCAGGCCGATCAGCTCGGTTCCGGGCGGCGCTTCCGGATGGCTGAAGAAGAGCTCGGCCGCGTAGTCGCCGGGGCGGTCCTGCTGCAGGAGGCGGCGCGCCCGCGCGTGCTGCAGGTGCCGCTCGTGGAGCACGACGAGGCCCGGCCAGCGCACCAGATAGGGCCACATGTAGTCGTGGCACGTGGCGTTGCCGAGCTGATAGACGACCAGGTCGTACGGCGTGCGGCGGCGGGCCCAGACGAAGTCGTGCGCGCTGCGGACGACGACGCCGCCGGCCACCGCCCGTTCTTCGTCCACGGACCCGACGAACACGTCGATGGCGTGGCGAGGCGCGAGCGCCGTCAGCAGCTCCGCCGTATAGGCGGCGATGCCGCTGCGGATCGGCGGCAGGGGCGAGAAGAGCGCGAGACGCACGCGGCGATGTTCGCACACTCGCGGCCCCCCCCGCCGGAGCGTGCACGCCGGGGGACATCCACGGCCGGGCTTTCGTTGACTTGCCCGATACCGTCCAGTAGCATGGGGGGTGGTTGGCTTGCGAAATTCTTCACAAAGCTGACCGGACCTCCGGGACCCATGCAGAGCTGGCTGTCCATATTCCTGATGTTCGGCCTCGCGGTCGGATTTGGAGCCTTCACCGTCTTCATCTCCCGCCTGCTGGGCCCGAAGGTCGTCACGCCGGAGAAGCTGGCGCCTTACGAATGCGGCGTGCCGCCCGTCGGCGACGCGCGCGAGCGCCAGTCGGTGAAGTTCTACCTGGTCGCGATGGTCTTCCTGCTCTTCGATATCGAGGTCGCGTTCCTCTATCCGTGGGCGATGGCCCTGCGCGACCTCGGCTGGGCGGGCTTCGTGCAGGTGGTGCTGTTCATCGGGATCCTGGCGTCCGGCTACGTCTATATCTGGCGCAAGGGAGTCCTCGACTGGAGCGCGGAGCCGCTTCGTCGTCCAGCCGTGCGCCCCGGGGTGGTCGATGGGTCTCGAACAGCAGCTTGACATTCCGGTTCTGACGACCACCGTCGAGAAGGTCGTCAGCTGGGCCCGGAAGTCGGCGATCTGGCCCGTGACGTTCGGCCTGGCCTGCTGCGCCATCGAGATGATGTCGATGAGCGCCTCGCGGTACGACATCGCGCGCTTCGGCGCCGAGGTGTTCCGTGCCTCGCCGCGGCAGGCGGACCTGATGATCATCGCCGGCCGGCTCTCGCGGAAGATGGCGCCGGTGCTGCGCCGCATCTACGACCAGATGCCCGAGCCCAAGTGGGTCATCTCCATGGGCGCGTGCGCCTCGGTCGGCGGCGTCTTCGACAACTACGCCATCGTCCAGGGGGTGGATCAGGTCGTGCCGGTCGACGTGTTCGTGCCCGGCTGCCCGCCGCGCCCCGAGTCGCTCATCTACGGGATCGTGCAGCTGCAGCAGAAGATCGCCGAGTCGAAGCTGTAGCCGGTCCGTCCGTCAACTGATTCATGCCCATGCTGCCGAGACCTCCGCTGGATGAAGCCCTGCCGGCGGGGGCGTTCCAGGAGACCGAGACGCGGGACGACATCCCGACGCTGCTCGTGCCCGCGGCCTCGCTGCGCGAGGTGGCGGCCGCGCTGCGCGACCATCCGGGATGCCGCTTCGACGTGCTGCTCGACGTCACCGCGGCCGACCACTATCCGCGCCGCCCGCGGTTCGACGTCGTGTACCACCTGGTGTCGACGACGCTGCACTACACGCTGCGGCTGCGGGTGCAGCTGGAGCAGGCCGAGGCCGAGTCGGACGTCGTGCCGACGCTGTCGACGCTGTGGCCCTCGGCGAACTGGCAGGAGCGCGAGGTCTGGGACCTGTTCGGCATCCGGTTCGCCGGCCATCCCAACCTGACGCGGCTGCTCACGCCCGACGACTGGGAGGGGCACCCCCTGCGGAAGGACTACCCGGTGCAGGTGAAGCTGCCGGTGAAGACCCACGAGCCGCTGGAGCTCACCCAGGAGGAGTTCCGGGCGAACGTGGAGGCGGATCGGCGCGTCCGCCGATCGTGAGCGGGGTGGAGGAGCGCCGCGCGGCCATCGACCGGATCCTCGCCGAGACGATCCGGGTCCACGAGGCGCTGCGCGCCGCCGATCAGGAGCCGCTGCTGCGCGCGGTCGACGCGGTGGCGACGGCGCTGAACGGCGGACAGGCGGTGCTGGCGTTCGGCAACGGCGGCAGCGCCGCCGACGCGCAGCACTTCGCCGCCGAGCTCGTCGGGCGGTTCGAGCGCGAGCGCCGCGCCGCGCCGGTGCTGGCGCTGACGACGGATACGAGCACCCTGACGGCGGTCGGCAACGACTACGGGTTCGACCACGTGTTCGTGCGCCAGATCGAGGCGTTCGGCGCCCCGGGCGACGTGGCCGTCGCGGTGACGACGAGCGGGCGCTCGCCGAACGTGCTGGCCGCGATCGAGACGGCGCAGGCCCGCGGGTTGACGACGATCGCGCTCACGGGACGCGACGGCGGCGACGCGGGCCGGATGGCGGACATCCACCTGCACGTGCCGCACGAATCGACGGCGCGCGTGCAGGAGGCGCACCGCACGCTGCTGCACGTCATCTGCGCGCTGGTGGAGGAGGGACTCTAGGAGACATGCCCGAGCTGCGCACCGAGACGATGACCGTCAACATGGGGCCTCAGCACCCGAGCACGCACGGCGTGTTCCGGCTGGTGCTCGAGCTCGACGGCGAGACCATCGTCTCGGCGAAGTCCACCATCGGCTACCTGCACACCGGCATCGAGAAGACCGCCGAGAACAAGAAGTGGCAGCAGGTCGTGCCGCTCATCGAGCGCACGGACTACCTGGGGGCGCAGAGCAACTCGCTGGCCTTCGCGCTGTCGGTCGAGAAGCTGCTCGGCCTCGAGATGCCCGACCGCGTGAAGTGGATCCGCGTGCTCATCACGGAGCTGCAGCGGCTCAACAGCCACCTCGTGTGGCTGGGCACGTCGGCGATGGACCTCGGCGCGGTCTCGGTGATGCTCTACTGCTTCCGGGAGCGCGAGCTCATCCTGAACATCAACGAGCTCATCGCCGGCTTCCGGATGTTCCCGAGCTACTTCCGCGTCGGCGGCCTGCGCGAGGACCTGCCGGCCGGCTTCCACGAGAAGGTGACGGAGCTGCTGGATCGGATGCCGTCGAAGCTGGCCGAGTACGAGGACCTGCTGACGGACAACCCGATCTTCCTGCAGCGCACGCAGGGGGTCGGACGCTTCACGCTCGATCAGTGCCTCGCCTACGGGTTGATGGGGCCGATCGCGCGCGCGGCCGGCTCGCCGTACGACGTGCGCAAGGTGCACCCGTACAGCGGCTACGAGACGTTCGAGTTCGACGTGCCGGTGCTGCAGGGCGCCGACGTGTTCGACCGTTACCGCGTGCGCATCGCGGAGATGCACCAGAGCCTGCGGATCGCGCGGCAGGCGCTCGATCGCATCACGCCGACCGGCGTCTTCCAGGTGGACGACCCCCGGGTCGTGCCGCCGCCGAAGGACAAGGTCTACACGGAGATGGAGGCGCTCATCCAGCACTTCCTGATCCATTCGCAGGGCTTCACGGTGCCCGCCGGCGACGCGTTCGTGCCGGTCGAGGGGCCGCGCGGCATGCACGGGGTGTACGTCGCGTCGGACGGCACGAACCGGCCGATCCGCGTGCACCTGCGGCCGGCGTCGCTGCTGGCGTGCCAGGCGATGGAGCCGATGGTGGTCGGCGGCCTCATCGCGGACGTCATCGCCACCATCGGGTCGACCGACATCGTCATGGGGGACGTGGACCGGTGAGCTTCCATCCCGAGATCCCGTACAAGGACGGGCAGCATCGATCGGAGCGCCGGCTGCCCGCCGAGGGGGAGCCGTTCGCGTTCACGCCCGAGCGGCGGGAGCAGTTCGAGCGGCGGGCGGCGCAGTATCCGCCCGAGCGCCGCAAGTCGGCGATTCTCTACGGGCTGTTCCTGGTGCAGGAGCAGGTCGGCTACGTGTCGCGCAACGGGATGGCGCACCTGGCCGAGGTGATCGGGTGCACGCCGGCGGAGGTCGAGGACGTCGCGTCGTACTACTCGATGTTCTACAAGGCGCCGGTCGGCACGTACGTCATCCAGGTGTGCCGGACGCTCTCGTGCGCGCTGCTCGGCGCCGAGCGGGTGTCCGAGGAGGTCGGCCGCGCGCTGGAGATTGCGCCGGGGGAGACGGACGCGACCGGCACCTTCACGCTCGTCGAGGTCGAGTGTCTCGGCGCGTGCGACCGCGCGCCGGTCGTGCTGGTGAACGACGGCTGGCACGAGCGCCTGACGCCCGACGCGGTGCCGCAGTTCCTGGAGCTCGTCCGCACGCGCGGCGAGGCCGGCCTGTCGGGCTGCGTGCACCGGGTGGAGAAGTAGGGGCATGGAACCGGTTCTCACACGATTCGTCCGCGAGCCGCACAGCTACACGCTCGACTTCTACCTGCAGAAGCACGAGGGCTACCAGGCGCTGCGGAAGGCGCTCGGGATGACGCAGGACGCGGTCATCGATGCGGTGAAGGCCTCGGGGTTGCGCGGGCGCGGCGGCGCGGGGTTCCCGACCGGCATGAAGTGGCAGTTCGTCGACCGGAAGTCGACGAAGCCGCGCTACATCTGCTGCAACGCCGACGAGAGCGAGCCGGGGACGTTCAAGGACCACCTGCTGATGGAGCGCAACCCGCATCTCCTCATCGAGGGATGCGCGATTGCGTGCCACGCGATCGGCGCGAAGGTCGCCTACATCTACATCCGCGGCGAGTTCCTCCACGTCCAGCACCACCTCGAGGCGGCGATCGCGGAGGCGTACGAGGCCGGCTATCTGGGGAAGAACATCCTCGGCACCGGCTTCGAGTGCGACGTCTACGTGCACCGCGGCGCGGGCGCCTACGAGGCGGGGGAGGAGACGGCGCTCATCGAGTCGCTGGAGGGGAAGCGGGCGCAGCCGCGCATCAAGCCCCCCTTCCCGGCGGTGTCGGGGCTCTACGACTGTCCGACCGCGGTCAACAACGTCGAGACGCTCTGCAACGTGCCGGCGATCGTGCTGCGCGGCCCCGAGTGGTATGCGTCGCTCGGCCCGGAGAAGAACGGCGGTCCGAAGCTGTTCTGCATCAGCGGGCACGTGCAGAAGCCCGGCGTCTACGAGGCGTCGATGCACACGACCGTGCGGTCGCTCATCTACGACTACGCGGGAGGCATCGCCAACGGGCGCGCGCTGAAGGCGGTGATTCCGGGCGGGTCGTCGGTGCCCGTCCTGCTGCCGGATCAGCTCGACGTGCCGGCCAGCTTCGACGGCCTGATGAAGGCCGGGTCGCTGCTCGGATCGGCGGGCATGATCGTGATGGACGACACGACCTGCATGGTCTGGGTCGCGAAGAACCTGCTGCACTTCTACCGCCACGAGTCGTGCGGGAAGTGCACGCCGTGCCGCGAGGGGGGGGACTGGCTCCTGAAGATCCTCTCGAAGATCGAGCGCGGCGAGGGGGCGATGCGCGACATCGACCTGCTGCTCAGCGTCGCCGACAACATCTTCGGCAAGACGCTCTGCGCCTTCGGCGATGCGGCGGCGACCCCGGTGCTGACGACGATCAGGAATTTCCGCCACGAGTTCGAGGCCCACGTGCGCGAGGGGCGGTGCACGTGTCCGGCCGACTGGCGCGCCCGCGAGCCGGTGGCGGCGCACTGACGCGCCGCGCCGTGCCGCTGCCCGCAGCCCGAGGCCGCCGAGAGGACTGTCGCCCGCTGTGCCCATGAGCTTTGATCCCGTTTTCTTCGTCCAGATCGCGCTGATCGTGGTGGTCTTCCACGCGCTGCTGCTCGCGGCCGCGGGGATGGTCTGGTCCGAGCGCAAGGTGGCCGCGCGCCTCCAGCAGCGCTTCGGCCCGACGCTGACCGGACCCGCCGGGCTGCTGCAGCCGTTCGCGGACGTCATCAAGCTGTTCTTCAAGGAGGAGCTGAAGCCGCGCGCGGCCGACAGCGTCCTCTTCTATCTGGCGCCCGTCATCTCGGCCACCACGGCCTTCCTGGCCTTCGCCGTCGTCCCGTTCGGGCCGCCGACGACATTGTTCGGGCTGCTGGACGAGCCCGTGCCGCTGTACGTCGCGGACGTCAACGTCGCGGTGCTGCTGGTCTTCGCGGTGGCGTCGATGGGCGTCTACGGCATCGTGCTGGCCGGGTGGAGCTCGAACAGCAAGTACTCGCTCATCGGCGCGCTGCGCAGCTCGGCGCAGATGATCAGCTACGAGCTCAGCTACGGCACGGCGCTGGTCTCGGTGCTGCTGCTCGGCAACTCGCTGTCGCTCGTCGACATGGTGAACGCGCAGTCGGGCACCTGGTTCGGCGTGATTCCGCGCTGGTTCGTCTTCCTGCAGCCGGTCGGCTTCTTCGTCTTCATGACGGCGGGCATCGCGGAGACCAACCGCGCGCCGTTCGACTTCCCCGAGGCGGAGCAGGAGCTCGTCGCCGGGTACCACACCGAGTACTCGAGCATGAGCTTCGCGCTGTTCTTCCTCGCGGAGTACGTGAACATGGTCACCGTCGCGGCGGTCGCGGTGAGCCTGTTCCTCGGGGGCTGGTACCTGCCGCCGCTGCCCGAGTCGCTCGGCGTCATCTGGTGGTTCCTGAAGCTCGCGGCCGTGCTGTTCTTCTATCTGTGGGTCCGCTGGACGCTGCCGCGGTACCGGTACGACACGCTGATGCAGTTCGGGTGGAAGTTCCTGTTTCCGCTGGCGGTGCTGAACCTGTTCGCGACGGCGGCGGGGGTGCTGTACTTTGGGCTTTGACGCGATCCTCTTCTACCTGTTCGCGGCCATCGCCGTGGGGGCCTCGCTGGCGGTGATCGGGCAGCGCAACCCGATCTACAGCGTGCTGCTGCTCATCGGCTCCTTCGTGGGGCTGGGGGGGCTGTACATCCTGCTCGCGTCGCCGTTCGCCGCGGTCATCCAGATCATCGTCTACGCCGGGGCGATCATGGTGCTGTTCCTGTTCACCGTGATGCTGCTCAACGTCCCGCGCGAGGACGCCGCCGAATGGGATCGCGCGCACCCGCTCAACCGGACCGGCGTGCGGCGGCTGGGCGGGACGCTGGCGGTGCTGCTGGTGCTGCAGCTCGGGTGGGCCGTCTGGCACATCACGACGCGGGAGCCGGTGGCGCTGTCCGCCGTCGCGCCGGGCAACGTCAGCTCCGTGACGGGGATCGGCCGCTCGATCTTCACGGACTACGCGTTCGCGTTCGAGGCGACCTCGCTGCTGCTGCTGGCGGCGATGGTCGGCGCGGTCGTGATCGCGGGGCGCCGGTGGGAGTAGGCGATGGGTGACATCACGCTGAACCATTACCTGGTGCTCTCGGCGATCCTGTTCTCCATCGGCACGGCCGGCGTGTTCCTGCGCCGGAACCTGATCACGATCCTGCTGTCGATCGAGATCATGCTGAACGCCGTGAACCTGACGTTCGTCGCCGCCGGACGGTACTTCGCGTCCGTCGACGGACAGGTCATCGTCTTCTTCGTCATGACCGTGGCCGCCGCCGAGGCGGCCGTCGGCCTGGCGCTCGTCATCGCGCTGTACCGCCACCGGGAGTCGCTGAACCCCGAGGCGTTCACCAGCCTGAAGTGGTGACGGAGGCCACTGAACCACCGTGCTGCTCGCGCTGATTCCGCTGCTGCCGCTCGCCGCCTTCCTGGTGAACGCGTTCCTGGGCCGGCGCCTCTCCCGGAGCGTCTCGGGCGCCGTCGCCTGCGGGGCGATGCTCGCGTCGTTCGCCGTGTCGGGCCTCGCCGTCCTGCGGATGCTCGACGCCCCGGAGCGCGTGCTCCGCGAGACCGTCTACACCTGGATCACCTCCGGGGACCTGGTCGTCGAGGCCGCCTTCTACCTCGACCCGCTGGCCTCGGTGATGATCCTCGTCATCACGGGCATCGGCTCCCTGATCCACATCTACTCGACGGCCTACATGCACGAGGAGCCGGCGAGCGAGTTCGCGCGCTACTTCTCGTACCTGAACCTGTTCGCCGCGTTCATGCTCGTGCTCGTGCTGGGCGCGAGCTTCCCGCTGATGTTCGTCGGCTGGGAAGGGGTCGGGCTCTGCTCGTACCTGCTGATCGGCTTCTGGTACAGCCGCCGCTCCGCGAACGACGCCGGCAAGAAAGCCTTCATCGTCAACCGGGTGGGGGACTTCGCCTTCATCCTGGGCATGCTGCTGATCTTCAGCCAGTTCGCGACGCTCGACTTCCAGGCCGTCGCGGCGCAGGCCGGGACCCGGCCCGTGGAGACCAGCTGGGGCGTGCTCTCGACGGCGGCGCTGCTGCTGTTCATCGGCGCGACCGGCAAGTCGGCGCAGATTCCGCTCTACACATGGCTCCCTGACGCGATGGAGGGCCCGACGCCGGTGTCGGCCCTCATCCACGCCGCGACGATGGTGACGGCGGGCGTCTACATGATCGGGCGCAACGCCGTGCTGTTCTCGCACGCGCCCGAGACGCTGCAGATCGTCGCCGTGATCGGCGCGGCGACCGCGCTCTTCGCCGGCACGATCGGCCTCGTGCAGAACGACATCAAGCGCGTGCTCGCGTACTCGACCGTCTCGCAGCTCGGGTACATGTTCCTGGCGATGGGCGTCGGCGCGTTCGGCGCCGGCATCTTCCATCTCTACACGCACGCGTTCTTCAAGGCGCTGCTGTTCCTCGGGTCGGGCGCGGTGATCCACGCGCTGCACGGCGAGCAGGACCTGCGCCGGATGGGCGGCCTGCGCCGCCAGCTGCCGATCACGTACTGGACCTTCCTCATCGGCGCGGTGGCCATCGCGGGGATCCCGCCGCTGGCCGGGTTCTTCAGCAAGGACGAGATCCTCTGGAAGGCGTTCGAGGGGGGCCACACGGTGCTGTGGGGCATGGGCGTGGTGACGGCGCTGCTGACCGCCACGTACATGTTCCGGCTCGTGTTCCTGGCGTTCCACGGCGAGCGCCGGGCGCCGGCCGCGGCCCACACGCCGGCGCACGGCCACGCCGCCGAGCCGGCGCCCCACGCGCACCTGCACGACGCGCCGCCGGCGATGGCGCTCGCGCTCATCGTCCTGGCGATCGGCTCGGTCGTCGCCGGCTTCGTCGGCGTGCCGCCGGCGCTCGGCGGCAGCAACGCGATCGAGCACTACCTGGAGCCGAGCTTCGGCGTGCACGCCCCGGCCCATGCCGCCGCCGGTCACGGCGCCGAGCTGCCGCTGATGGCGCTCTCGGTGGCGGTCGGGCTCCTCGGCATCGGCCTGGCCTGGTACTTCTTCCTGCGCTCGCCGAAGTCGGCCGAGCGCCTGGCGGAGTCGGCCGCGCCGGTGCACCGGCTGCTGCTGAACAAGTACTACGTGGACGAGCTGTACGACGCCGTGATCGTCCGGCCGCTGGTCGCCCTGTCGCGCGGCGTGCTCTGGAAGGGCATCGACGCCGGCGTGATCGACGGAGCCGTCAACGGCGCCGGCGGGATCGTGCAGATCGGCGCCGCGTGGCTGCGGCGGCTGCAGACCGGGTCGGTCAAGGCGTACGCCGCGTCGCTGATGCTGGGCGTCGTGCTCGTGCTCGGCTACTACGTCTGGCGCTACGGCCAGACGGCTGCGTTCTAGAGACGTTGTGATGACCGAGTATCTGCTCACGCTGCTCATCGCCGTGCCCCTGGCCGGGTCGGTGCTGGTCCTGCTGCTGCCCGGGCGCGGCGAGCAGGCGGCGCCCCTGATCCGGAAGGTCGGGCTGGGCCTGGCGCTGGTGACCTTCGCGCTGGCCGTGCTGCTCTGGGCGCGCTTCGACCCGGCATCGGCCGACTTCCAGTTCGTCGAGCGCTACGCCTGGATTCCCGCCTTCGGCATCGACTACTACGTCGGCGTCGACGGCATCAGCCTGTGGCTCGTCGTCCTGACCGCGTTCCTGACGCCGATCGCGCTGCTGTCGTCGTGGGAGTCGGTGGAGAAGAAGACCCGCGAGTTCACGTTCTTCCTGCTCGCGCTCGAGGCGGCCATGATCGGCGTCTTCGTGGCGCTCGACCTGTTCCTCTTCTACGTCTTCTGGGACGCGATGCTCATCCCGATGTACTTCCTCATCGGGGTCTGGGGCTACGACCGCCGCATCTACGCCGCCGTGAAGTTCATCCTCTACACGATGGCCGGCAGCGTGCTGATGCTCGTCGCGATCCTGGGGCTCGCGTTCCTGCACCAGCAGGCCAGCGGCGAGTACTCGTTCGACTACGTACGGCTGCTGGCGCTCGACATCGCGCCGGTCTGGCAGTACTGGGGCTTCCTGGCCTTCGCGGTCGCGTTCGCGATCAAGGTGCCGATCTTCCCGTTCCACACGTGGCTGCCCGACGCCCACGTCGAGGCGCCCACAGCGGGCTCGGTCATCCTGGCGGGCGTGCTGCTGAAGATGGGCACCTACGGGCTCATCCGGTTCGCGTATCCGCTGTTCCCGGAGGCGGCGCTCTACTTCACGCCGCTCATCGCGGCGCTGGCGGTGATCGGCATCATCTACGGCGCGCTGGTCGCGATGGTGCAGCCGGACATGAAGAAGCTCGTGGCGTACTCGTCGGTGAGCCACCTGGGCTTCGTCGTCCTCGGCATCTGCGCGCTGAACGCCAACGGCATGCAGGGGGCGGTCTACCAGATGGTCGCCCACGGGGTGTCGACCGGCGGGCTCTTCCTCATCGTGGGGATGCTCTCGGACCGGCGGCACACACGGCTCATCAGCGAGTTCGGCGGGCTGAAGCGGGTGATGCCGCGGCTGACGGCGGCGTTTCTCATCATCCTGCTCGCGTCGATCGGCCTGCCCAGCCTGAACGGCTTCATCGGCGAGTTCCTCGTGCTGCTCGGCGCCTTCCTGTGGGAGTGGCGCTTCGCCGCCGTGGCCACGGTCGGCGTCATCCTGTCGGCGGTGTACATGCTCTGGCTGATGCAGCGCGTCTTCTACGGCGAGGTCACGAACGAGCGCAACCGCGCGCTGCCCGATCTGACGCCGCGTGAGTGGGTGGTCATCACGCCCGTCGTCGCGATGGCGATCCTCATGGGCGTGTTCCCGAACATCTTTCTCGCGCCGACCGCCGCCGCCGTGGACAAGACGGTGCAGCGGGTGGTGCAGGCACAGAACGTGACGGTGGATCGGACGCCGGCCGATGCGCCCGACGCGATCGGGCCCGAGGCGGCGGCCGCCGGGTCCGGGACCGCGGCGCCGGAGCAGATCCGGCGCGTGCTGCGTGCGTCGAAGGACGCCGCGTGGAGCGCCCAGTGATGCTGGACTCGTCGTTCGCCGCCCTCGTGCCGATTCTGTGCGTGACGCTGGCCGCGGTGGCCGTGCTGTTCGCGGAGGCGTTCCGCCGCCGCGGCGAGCAGATGCCGATCGGCGGCCTGGGGGTCATCGGCATCGGCTTCGCGCTGGTCGGCTGCGTCGTCCTCTGGAACCGCAACCTGAGCAGCCTCGGGGTGATCGAGGCCGACAACTTCGGCCTGTTCGTCAGCGCCGTGATCTGTCTGACGGCCCTGTTGACGATCGCGTTCTCGGGCCAGGTGATCCGCCGCGACGGGCTGCCGGCGGGCGAGTACTACGCCCTGACGCTGTTTGCGACCGCGGGGATGATCATCATGGCGGTCTCCTCCGACCTGCTGACGATCTTCATCGCCCTCGAGATCCTCTCGATCGCGGTCTACGTGCTGACCGGGCTGCGTCGCGACTCGCCGGCGGCCAGCGAGGCCGCGTTCAAGTACTTCCTCCTCGGCGCGTTCTCGAGCGCGTTCTTCCTGTACGGGGTCGCGCTGACGTACGTCCTCACCGGCTCGACGCGGCTCGCCGACATCGGCGCCTGGATGGCCAACGAGGGCCTGAACGTCACGCCGATGATGCTGTTCGCCCTCGGCCTGCTGCTGGTCGGGTTCGCGTTCAAGATCTCGGCCGTCCCGTTCCACATGTGGACGCCGGACGCGTACGAGGGAGCCCCGACGGTGGTCACCGGCTTCATGTCCACGGGCGTGAAGGCGGCCGCGTTCGCGGCGTTCATCCGCGTGTTCCTGTCGGCCTACGAGCCGCTGCGCGCCGACTGGACCCCCGTGCTCTGGGGGATCGCGATGCTGACGATGATCGTCGGCACGGTCATCGGCGTGGCCCAGAGCAACCTGAAGCGCATGCTGGCGTACTCCAGCATCGCCCACGCCGGGTACCTGCTCGTCGGCCTCGTCGCCGCCAACGAGATCGGCCAGGCGTCGATCCTGTTCTACCTGCTCGTCTACGCGGTCACCAATCTCGGCGCGTTCGGCATCATCGCGCTGCTGTCCACGAAGGACCAGCCGCACGAGGAGCTGCGCGACTTCGCCGGACTGTGGCACTCGCGCCCGGTGCTCGCCGCGCTGATGGCCGTCTTCCTGCTGTCGCTCGGCGGCCTGCCGCCGACGGCCGGCTTCGTCGCGAAGTGGTACGTCTTCAGCGCGGCGGTTCGCGCGGGCTTCTACGACCTGGCGATCGTCGGTATGCTGACGAGCGTGATCTCGGTCTTCTTCTACCTCCGCGTGGTGGTCATGATGTACATGGCCGAACCCGTCGAGGCGCAGGCCCGGCCGGCGATCGGCGCCGTGCCGCTCGCCGCACTGGTGGTTTCCACCGCGGCGCTCTTCTATCTGGGCATCCTGCCGACCCGCGTGATCGACCTCGCCGCAGCCTCGGTCGGCACGATTTTCTGATCTGACACGGGTGTCTGACACCGGTACCTGTACAGGTACGGGTGCCAGACACCGGTACCGGTACGGGTGTCAGACACCCGTACGGGAGTGGATGTAGCCGAGGCGCGACGCGCGGCGCCCGGCATGCCACGTTCCTTTCCGGATCACGAAGCGCACATCGCCGTCCGGGCCGATCACGATCGTCGACCCGCCGACGAGCACGGTCCGGCCGCGACCCGCGTCCACCGCGAGCTCCTGCGTCACCTCGGCCACCAGATCGAACCGGGTGCGTCCGTCGGGACCTTCGCGCCGCAGCGCGCGTACCGACTCGACAATGGGGACGCCGGCGATGGCGTTGCCGCGCCGGCCCGGCGCCTCCAGTCCGAATCGCCACGCGCCACCGGTGCCGGTGACGAGCGCGCCGACGGCGTGCGCCTGCCGCTCGAGCTCGTCCGGTCCGGCCGGTTGCGCCGGATCACCGTCGAACCGCAGCGCGGCAAAGCGCAGCGCCTCCACGCGCGGCAGCGGCGTGTCCGGCGGCGCCCAGGCGATCGCCTCCTCGCCGTCCTGGATCCCGACGCCCGGCGGCTGGATGCCGCGCCGGCGGAAGGCATCGATCCAGGCGCGCCGGTAGCCCCACGAGTCGTCGTGCACCAGATCGCGATCGGCGGTCACGACCGCGCGCAGAAACTCCCCCAACTCGACATCCGCAGGCGGGCAATAGTCGATCGCGCGGATGCACATGGTCAGGAACTGCCGCGCGAGCGCGCCGCATTCGCGCGCGAGGATGGCCGCCAGCGTTCCCCGCATCGGGGCACGGCCGCCGCCGGCGAGCCGGACGTACGGCGCCGTTTTCCGCTCGAAGACGTCCGCGAACGCGTCGTAGACGGCCCCGACGAGGATCGCGCCGAGGCGGTGCGGCGGGAGCCCGGCGTCGTACACGCGCGGCGCGCCGCGCCGGCCGAGTGCGGACCGCAGCGCACGCCGCGGCCCGGCCGCCTGCCGGGCGATGGCAGCGAGCGTCCTGGCGCGCCGGAGGTCGGCCCCCGTGCGACGGAACGCGCACTCGACGAGCGCCGCGCAGCCGAACCGGCTGAAGAGCGCCACCAGATCGGCCAGCGCCTCGTGCAGGGCGGGCACGTCCGGGTTCGTCGGCACGTCGAACCTCGCACGCAGACCATCGACCAGCGCATGGCACACCTCATGCGCGACGATGTCGTGCGACAGACCCGCGAAGACGTGGCCCGCTCGGCGCCGCGCGTAGCCGAGAACGATTTCGCCCCGCGCGCGGTCGTACCAGCCCGTCACGCCGCGCGTGCCGAACGGGACGATGCGCAGCCGCGCGCGGCCCGAGCGGCTGGCGCGTACGGCGAAGGAGGGGGACCGGCCGAGCGCCCTGGTGAACGCCGCGTAGACGTTGGCGGCAACCGCGTACGCCATCTGCTGGTGGAAGCGCGGGTCATCCACCGATGGCGCAAGCCCTCCGGCCGCGATCGTCGCAGGGGCATCCAGGTCGGCGGGGAGGTAGCGGCCGCCGGAGACCCGATCGAATCCGTCGACGACGACCAGCGCGCCGGACGGCCCCGGATCCAGAGGTTCCCATGGGACCTGCAGGATCGTGACGCCGCCCTCGGACTCGGGAAGCTCCGGATCAACCGCGTAGATCCGCAGCGCGCGGTGCACGGGATCGGCCGGACGCCTGCGGTACGGCTGCGTCGCTGCGGCGGCGCGCACGCGGGGGCCGAGGCGGTAGCCGGCAGCCGCTTCGTCCGGACGCGCCGTACCTGCCTGACGCATCTGAGCCTGCCGCATCGGGATCGGAGCGCCGCGCGGGATCAGAACGCGGCCGCGACTCCCGAGACGATCGGCGCGAGCAGCCGGCGGCGCCTGGCCGAGGGGGTGCAGGTGAGCGTGGGGTGCTGCCGTGGCGCCGGCCCGAAGGCCGCCGCCACCTGATCGTTGAACTCCTCGTTCGTGGCAGTGAGCACCGCGTCGCGCAGCCTCACGGTCGCCTTGCGCGTGAAGTCCCCCTGGCCACCCGTCTCCCACGCGAGCTCATCGGGACGGCAGGCGGCGAAGAGCACTTCGGGACGCGCGCGCCGGCGCCGCGGCTTCGGACGTCCCGCGCGGAATCCCCGGTGGGCCGCCACCACCGACGCCGGCAGCACGAGCCGGCGCACGCGCTCATCGTCTGCCGCGTCGAGCGCCAGGCGCGTCGAGGTACCGGAGTGGCAGCAGTCGATGAAGCAGGTCAGGTTCACGCGCGCCGGCACCCGATCCATCACCGGCGCGAGATCGTCGTCGACGAGCAGGTGTCCGTCGGCGTAGTCGACCGGGCAGAGCGCCTCGTCCTTCCGATCGCGCTCATCGCCGCTCTCGTCCGGCACCTGCGTCCCGTGCCCGGCGAACATGAAGACGACGACATCGCCCGGCGCCGCCGACGTCACCAGGGCCCCGAGCCGATCGAGAATCGCCGAGCGCGTGGCCTCGCGGTCGAGCAGGAAATGGGGCGTGAAACCGAGCGTGGCCAGCGTGTCGCCCCAGCGTCTGGCGTCGGCGACGCAGCCGGCCAGCGGCGCGTCCGCGTACGCGTCGATACCGACGCAGAGGGCCACGCGCCGGAACCCGGCTGCGGTGGACGGGTGCGGCATCTGCACCGGTCTGGCAACCGGCGCGACAAGCGATGGCGTCGGCGCGGCGCCGCAACTGCCGTCCGTCGCATTCGCACCCGCCGAGCGCGCCGGCCGACCGAGCTCGAGCGCCTGCAATGCCAGATGGAAGACGCGTACGTGATCCGGAAACGGCGGCGCGGGGCGGGCGGCGACCCGATCGACCGCTTTGCCAAGCGCCCGCTCGTCCACGTGGCGTCCCGGACAGCGCGCCGGCTCCAGCCTGCGATGCGCGACGACGGCCCGCGCCGGCAAGCCGAAGCGACGCCGGATCGAGCCGATTGCCGCGTCCAGCGCCGCGCGCTGCACGCCGGCGAGCCGGCGGCTGTCGAAATCCCCGGCGACCGCAATCGCGAACGGACCGGCTTCGGGCGTGCCGTTGTGCCCCGCCGCGCTGCGCGGCGGCAGGTCCCAGTGCCGCCCGACGCGGATCGTCCCGTCGGCCTCGACGATCGCGTGCACCGCGGGGTCGGACTCCTCCGGCGCCGGCAGATGGTGGAGATGCAGGCTGGTGATCCGTCGCGCCGGCGTGAAGCGCTCGAGGAGCGCCGCGAACTCGACGGGAGGAAGAGCGTGGACGACCCGCGGCATGCGCGCGACGGTAGCACGCGCCCGACCGCCGGTTTCTCATCGCGAAACCGGGCGCT
>CAYUPN010000057.1:0-20745 GCA_964446605.1 uncultured Bifidobacteriaceae bacterium
GCGGGATTGCGAACGTCTTGTGCAGGTTCAGGTGGCAGACGTCGGCCCCGATGGCTGCCGGGCTCGTCAACCCGACCTGCGCGTTCATGTTCGCGCCGTCCATGTACACCTGACCGCCGTTGTCGTGGACGATCCGGCAGATCTCGCGGATGGTCTCCTCGTACACGCCGTGCGTCGACGGATACGTGACCATCAGCGCCGCGAGATCGTCGCGGTGCGCCTCGGCTTTCGCGCGGAGGTCGTCGACGTCGACGTAGCCGCGCGGATCGGTCGCGACCACCACCACCCGCATGCCCGCCATCACCGCGCTGGCCGGGTTCGTGCCATGCGCGGAGCTGGGAATGAGCACCACCGTCCGATGCGCCTGGCCGCGGCTGCGATGCCAGGCCCGGATGACCAGCAGGCCCGCGAGCTCACCCTGCGCGCCCGAATTCGGCTGGAGCGACACGGCGTCCAGGCCGGTGATGGCGCAGAGCGCCGACTCGAGCTCGTCGAAGATCTGCGCGTACCCGGCCGCCTGGTCCGCCGGCGCGAAGGGATGGAGCCGCGCAAACGCCGCCCAGCTCACCGGCATCATCTCGGCCGCGGCGTTCAGCTTCATCGTGCACGAGCCGAGCGGGATCATCGACTCGCCGAGGCCGATGTCGCGCCGCTCCAGGCTCCGGATGTAGCGCATCATCTCGGTCTCCGAGTGATGCGCGTTGAAGACGGGGTGCGCCAGGTACTCACTGCGACGGGCGAGCGCCTGCGGATACGCCGGCGCGGCGGCCTCGACAACCGCCACCGGCTCGCGTCCCGCCGCCTTCGCGAACGCGCGCACGAGCGCGGCCAGATCCGCGTCGCTGGCGGTCTCGTCCAGCGCGATGCCCACCGACGCCTCGTCCACGCGCCGGATGTTGATGCCCGCCTCCAGCGCGGCGCGGACGAGCGCGTCCGACGACAGCCCGGCATGCTCGCCGGCGTCGACGTGCAGCGTGTCGAAGTACTGTCCGTTGCGCTCGCGGTAGCCGAGCGCCGTGAGCGCGGCGGCCAGCGCCGCGGCCTGCGCATGGACGCGCGCGGCAATCGCGCGCAGCCCGGCGGGGCCGTGATACACCGCGTACATCGCCGCCATGTTCGCGAGCAGCGCCTGTGCGGTGCAGATGTTCGACGTCGCCTTCTCGCGGCGGATGTGCTGCTCGCGCGTCTGCAAGGCCATGCGGAACGCCCGCCGGCCGGCCGCATCGACCGAGACGCCGATGATCCGCCCGGGCACATTCCGCACGTACGCGTTGCGCGTCGCGAAATAGGCCGCGTGCGGCCCCCCATACCCCAGCGGCACTCCGAACCGCTGGGACGTACCGACGACGACGTCGGCACCCATCTCGCCGGGCGGGGTGAGCAGTGTGAGGGCCAGGAGATCCGCGGCGACCGCCACGAGCACGCCCGCCTCGTGCGCGCGCGCGATGATGCCCGACAGGTCCTCGACCCGGCCGAACCCGTCGGGATACTGGAGCAGCACGCCGAACACGCGGTCGTGGAACTCGAACGCGTCCGGCTCGGCGACCTCCACCGTGAGCCCCAGCGGCTCGGCGCGCGACTGCAGCACCGCGAGCGTCTGCGGCCAGACGCGCGCGGACACCAGGAACACGTCGCGCGACGGCGTGCGCCGCGGCTGCACGCGGTGCAGCATCGTCATGGCCTCGGCGGCGGCCGTGGCCTCGTCGAGCAGCGACGCGTTGGCGACCTCCATGCCCGTGAGGTCGCTGACCATCGTCTGGAAGTTGAGCAGCGACTCGAGCCGCCCCTGCGCGATCTCGGCCTGGTACGGCGTGTACGGCGTGTACCAGCCGGGATTCTCGAACAGGTTGCGCTGGATGACCGGCGGCGTGATGCAGTCGTAGTAGCCGAGCCCGATGAACGAGCGCAGGACCCGGTTGCGGCCGGCAATCGCCGAGAGCCCTTCCAGGTACTCGTGCTCGGTCGCGGCCGGCGGGACGCTCACGACGTCCGGGCGACGGATGTCCGGCGGCACGACCTCGCCGACGAGCGCGTCGAGCGACGCCGCACCCACCGTCCGGAGCATCTCCTGGATCTCGCGGCCGCGGGGCCCGACGTGGCGATCGACGAAGCGATCCGGGTGCGGGAACGTCATGCCGGAGCCGTCAGCGGACCAGCTCGCCGTATGCGGCGGCATCCAGCAGCGCGTCGGCCTCGCCCGGCTGCGACAGCCGGATCGCGACCATCCACGTGCCGTGCGGATCGCTGTTCACGCGCTCCGGCGCATCCTTCAGCGCCTCGTTCACCTCGACGACCTCGCCCGACACCGGCGCGAAGAGCTCGGAGACCGCCTTCACCGACTCGATGGTGCCGAACGGCTGCCCCTGCGTCACCGCCGTCCCGGGCTCCGGGAGGTCGACGTACACGACGTCGCCGAGCTGGCGCTGAGCGAAGTCGGTGATGCCGACGCGTCCGACGCCGTCCTCGACACGAATCCACTCGTGGTCCTTGCTGTACTTCAACGTATCCGGATACATGCGCTACTTCCTCGGCCGCTTGTAGAACGGCAGCGGGACGATGCGGGCGCGGACGCGCCGGTTGCGGATCTCGATCTCGAACTCGTCGCCGGTGGAGAGCCCGGCCGGCACGTAGGCCAGGCCGATGGCCTTCTTCAGGAACGGCGTCTGGGTGCCGCTCGTGACGACGCCGGCGTCGCCGCCGTCCACGAAGACGGGGTAGCCGTGCCGCGCGATGGCGCGGTCGATCATCTCGAAGCCCACCAGCCGCCGCGGCACGCCCGCCGCCTTCTGCGCCGCGAGGGCCTCACGGCCGACGAACTCGCCCTTGTTCCACGCGACAACCCACTCGAGATCGGCTTCGAGCACGGTGGTCGTCTCGTCGATGTCGTTGCCGTACAGCCGCATGCCGGCTTCGAGCCGCAGCGTGTCGCGCGCGCCGAGGCCCGCGGGGCGCAGATCCACCGGACGGCCGGCCTCGAGCAGCGCGTCCCAGACCCGCTCGGCGTACTGGGGCGCGACGAACACCTCGAAGCCGTCCTCGCCGGTGTAGCCGGTGCGCGACACGGTCGCGCGAACCCCCGCCACTTCACCGGTCCCGAACCAGTAGTACTTGAGCGACCCCAGCTCGACGCCCGTCAGCGGCTGCAGCACCTCCCGCGTCGCGGGCCCCTGAACCGCAATCAGCGCATACCGGCTGCTGGTGTTGACGGCAACCGCATCCAGTCCGGCCGGCACGCCACCGGCAATCCACGCGTGGTCCTTCTCGATGTTCGACGCGTTGACGACGAGGAGGAAGTGGTCGGGTGCGAGCCGGTAGATGAGCAGATCGTCGACGAAGGTGCCCTGCGGCGTGGTGAGTGCGGCGTACTGCGCCTGGCCGATCTGCAGCTTCGAGACGTCGTTGCTGGTCAGGTGCTGCAGGGCCGCGAGCGCGTCGCGCCCCGCCACCTCGATCTCCCCCATGTGGCTGACGTCGAACAGCCCCGCCCGGGTGCGTACAGCGAGGTGCTCGTCCGTGATGCCGCTGTACTCGACCGGCATTTCCCAGCCGCCGAATGGCACCATGCGGGCGCCGTGGGCGACATGACGGGCGTGGAGTGGTGTACGGCGCAGGGCGGATGATTCAACCGGGGTCATGAAAGCAGGCAACGCTGAGGGGAGAACACTTTACGGTACTATGCGGTCCGGGCAAGGTCAAGGATGCCCCGCCGCGCGGTTCTCCGCCCGTCGCGTCCGCCCGCGTGGCCGCTACAGGACCGGGTTTCGGGTCATGCGATCATGCGGCCCCGAGGCGGATCTCGCCGTCATCGCGCCCGCGATCGTCCCCGGCTCCAGAGCAGGAGCCCGCCGAGGACGCCGAAAAGCGCCACGGCAGCAGCCGTGCCGGGTCCGATCCGGCCACCGGCCGCCGGCACCAGCAGCGCCAGCAGGACACCGGCGAGCAGCAGGCCGCCGATCACGTAGAGAACCATCGCCAGCACCGGATTGGTCGCCATCGTCTCCTCCTTCTCACGGCCGCGGGAGGGGCGCCCCGACGCGCCCCGCACGGAAGCTGCGGTCCTGTCATCAGCCGAGCGGAACCGCCGAGCACTTGAGCAGCCCGAACCAGGCGGCTTCGACCTTCAGCACCCAGACGAACGCGCACAGATTGCGGGCCGGGTGATACACGGCAAAGTCGGCGAGGCATTTTTCGAGCTCGTTGGCCGCCGCGATGACCGATCGCTCGTACTGATCCCAGCAGTTCGCCGGATAGCTTTGCGCGATGCGCCGGACGCGTCCACCGAGCCGCGCCTGCAGCTGCCGGCCGAAGCGCTGCGCGGCCGCCCCGTCGCCGCCCAGTTCGGCCACCAGCGCGCCCGTGGCCCGCAGCGACAGCGCCGCGCCGTCGAATGCCTCCGCGCTCTCGAGCGCCCCCACCAGCTGCCGGAACCGTTGCACGGCCTGTGACGCCCCGAGCCAGGCGCGCACCTGCTGCCCCCGGTCCTGAGCCGCGGCGCCGGGCGGCAGATGCACGAGCCCCCCTCCCCTGGCCACCCGCACCCCATCATGGTCTCCCGACAAGACGATGCGGTCGCGGCCGAATTGCAGGTCGGCGATGAAACGACCGTCCGCGTAGATGGTCTTCTTCACCGTCAGCCCCTCCGACTCCACCTCCAGCACCACCCCATCGTCCGGGCTCTCGGCGAGCGAGGCGGTCATCGGGGGCGTGGAGCGCCCCGGGGCCGCGTGGAGCGGGGCGGCACACGCCGCGAGCAGCGCGGCGGCTGCGAGAAACGTCCCTGTGCTGCGCGTCATGACAGAACTCCCTGCCGGCATTGCGCCGGCGGATGCAGACGCGCGACCTCGTGTCCCCCACGGCCACCCTGCTGACGTCTGGCGAAACGGCCGGCAGCGCCCGGCCGGCTCCCATGCTGCTCAACTCGCCCGCTCCGCCTCGCCGGGCGCGCGGGCGGCCGTCACCGGCGCGTTCGCCCATCGCATGCGTCCCCCGTATCGCAGGTGAGCCTGCAGCGTGTGATAGGTGATGCCGAGCGCGCGGCAGGCCTTCCGCTTGTTGCCGCCGTGCCGCAGCCAGACGAGCCGGACGTATCGGCTCGCCCACGTGCGCAACGTCTCGTCGCGCGCCAGCGACGGCAGCAGCGCCGTTTCGATGTCCCCCCGCAGCGGCGGCGGCAGATCCGCGAGCAGCACCCGCTCTCCCTGCGCGAGGCAGACCACGTTCTCGACCACGCGCTGGAGCTCGCGAACGTTGCCCGGCCAGTCGTAGGCCAGCAGCGCCTCGCCCGCCTCCGGTGACAGGTCCAGCGAACGTGTCGCGCGGTGACGGTCGAGGAAGTAGCCTGTAAGCTCGAGGATGTCCTCGCGCCGGCTCCGCAGCGGCGGCACGGACAGCTCGACCCCGCTCAGCCGGTAGAACAGATCCGCCCGGAAGAGTCCGTCGCTCACGAGCGATCGCAGCGACCGGTTCGTCGCCGCAATCACCCGCACGTCCACGCGCTGCGTCCCATGCCCTCCCACCCGCTCCACGGCGAGATCCTGGAGCGCACGCAGCAGCTTCGCCTGCGCCGACGCCGACAGGTCCGCAATCTCGTCCAGAAAGAGCGTGCCGCCGTCGGCGAGCTCGAACTTCCCGCGCCGGCCGCGCACGCCGGTCGCGGTGCGATCCTCGATGCCGAACAGCTCCGCCTCGAGGAGCGTTTCGACAATCGCGGCGCAGTTCACGGCGACGAACGGACCGGCGCGGCGGCCGCCGAGCTCGTGGATCTGGCGCGCCACGAGCTCCTTGCCGGTGCCGGACTCCCCTTCGATCAGGACCGTGAAGTCGGTGGCGGCGACCCGTTCGATGCGCTCCCGCAGCACGCGCATCGCCTCGCTCGACCCGATGATCGGCGCGGCCCCCTCCGGACGCTCCGGGACCGCGCGTCCGGCCTGGACGCGGCACTCCCGCCGGAGGTCCTCGATCTCGACCAGCAGCGCGCTCAGCCGCGCGGCCGCCGAGATCAGCTGGATGTCCCAGTCGTCGAACCGGCGTCCGGCCGAGGGGAGGACGTCGAAGGCGGCGACCCGCCGCGGGTCGCTCGTCTGCACATCCATCGACAGGAGCCGGACGTCCCGCGCCGGGCGAATCGGCGCCTCGCCGACGCGCCAGTCGCGCAGGCCGACGAAGGCTGCCGCCGGGAGCACACGGCGCACGGCCTCCAGGAACCGCGCCCGCCAGGCGGTGTCCTCACGGGTGAGGCCCGCCGCGAGCACGTGGCAGAGCGCCCCCACGCCGCGGCGCCGCTCGACCCGCCTCCGCGCTCCGCCACCGCCCTCTCGCGTCCCACTGGACATGCTGGTCATAGCGAGTCACCACGGCTGGCACGATGCTGATCAAGGCCGATGCCACCGCCAGTCCCGGCTCGTCCCCCGGCGCGGCACCCGTGTGTACGGGCTCGCACCCGGTTGGAGAGTCGGCGGGAGCGGGAACGAGCTACCCCACATCGTCTTCCACGAAATCAGTCGCCGGGAATTCGATACTCCGCCAGCAGGTCCGAGCTGTCGTCCATCGACACCCGGACCTCGAACGACACTGCGGTGCGATACCGGATCGACGCCGAGTCGAAGCGCGCGACGAAGCAGCGCTCCACTCGCACCCTGACCAGCAGCGGCGCCGGCGGTGCGCCAATCTGAAGGTCACAACGGTGTCCCGGCCGGAAGCGGAACGGGCTCTCGAAGAGCGCGCCCGTCTGCGACAGGTCGACCAGGACCACCTCCAGCCCCGGACGAACCTTCGCCGCCGGTGGCAGATGTCCATTCACGAATCGCGCCCGACGCGCGCGCCGCCGCTCACCGCCCATGGTCCTGCCACCCGCCGGTGTGCGGCACGCATCGGAGCAGGCGCGTGCGGCCGGTCGCGCCGAGCACGACCACGGCGTAGGCGGCGGCGCCGGGTTTGCCCGTGAGATAGAGCGTGCCGCTGCTGGCCGTGCCGTTGTTCGAGAACGAGAGCATCCGCGCCGACCCGATGCGCACGGGACTCTCCCCTTCCGCCGGCGAGCCGTCGATGAGCGGGCACCCGGGTGCGAAGCCGAAGTGGACGTCCCTGAATCGCCCTTCGATCCGCTCGGCGTCGCCGACCGGCACGTCACGGCCGTCGGCGATGTCGGCGGAGCGCACGCCATCGGCGTCTCCGTCCATGTAGGCGCGGTACTCCCACGACGCGCCGACCTCCTCGAACCGGAGCGCGACGTTCGCGTTCCGGTGCACGGCGGCCAGGCGCAGCCAGCCGCAGCGCGCCGAGAGATGGAACGCGGCCCCTCGTACCCGCCCGTCGGCCGCCGCCCGTTCGAGCATGGGAATCGTCGTCGCTGCAACGGTCGCGATGAGTGCGAGGACGGCGAGCAGCTCGACGAGCGTGAAGCCGCGGTGTCCGGCGGCCGGCCCCGATGGCCGGCCGCCGGCCGCGCCGTCCAGTGTTCGCGCACCCGGACCGGCGGCCCCCGTGTCCATGACCACGACCCCGGGGCGTCAGGCCTTCGGCGCCGCCACCGTCAGCCGGTCCTTGATCTTCAGGAACCGGCTCTCGCTGATGCCCCTGACGTTCATCAGCTCCTCGATCTTCTTGAAGCTGCCGTTCTTCTCGCGGTACTCGAGGATGCGCCGCGCCGTCGCAGCGCCGATGCCGGGCAGCTCCTGCAGCTGCGCCGCCGTGGCGGTATTCAGATTGATCGGCGCCGCCTTCGACTCGCCCGCCGCCGACTCGGTCTTCCTGCCGTCCTTCTGTGCGGCCTGGAGCATTCCCGTCCCGCAGACGAGCGCCAGGGCGACGATCGTGATGATCCGGAACATGAGCGGTCCTCCTTGGTGAAAGGGCGGCGGCCGGGACGCCACGTCTGCGCCCCGGCCCGGCCCGCCGGGCGTCCGGCGCCGTGGCTGGAGAGGAGGTCGGGCTCTCACGGGGCCTTCGGCAGCGGACGCCCCGGAATCCGCAAGCGCGGTGCCGTGCGGCGCGGCGCCGCATGGTGTCGGCGCAACCGGTTCAGCGGTGGCGAGTTGCGGGGGTGTGTGGAGCGGCGGGCGGCCGCCCCGCGAGCGGAGTGCCGTGCAAACGCGTCGACGCGGGTTGACGCCGACGCGCCCGCGCGCCGGTCAGCGGCCGGTGCGATACCACTCCACGGTGCGCCGGAGCCCCTCTTCGAGCGACACGTGCGGCTCGTAGCCGAGCAGCTCGCGCGCCAGCGTCAGGTCGGCCAGCGAATCGCGGACGTCGCCGGGACGGGGATCGATGTACTGCGGCGGCAGCGGGAACTCCAGCAGCTGCTGCAGCGTGCGGTACAGCTGGTTGATCGACACGCGCGTGCCCGTCGCGACGTTGATCACGCGCCCCGAGACGCCCGGCGCGGTCGCCGCCCGCAGCACGCCGTCGACGACGTTGTCGACGTACGTGAAGTCGCGGGTCTGCTCGCCGTCGCCGGTGATCGTGGGCGCGACGCCTTCCAGCATGCGCGTCACGAACAGCGCGATGACGCCCGAATACGGCGACGAGGGATCCTGCCGCGGCCCGAACACGTTGAAGTAGCGGATGCTGACCGTCTCGAGGCCGTAGAGCTGCGTGAACAGCTGCAGGTACTGTTCCCCGACGAGCTTCTGGAGCGCGTACGGCGAGAGCGGCCGGGTCGGCATGTCCTCGCGCTTCGGCAGCGTCGGCGTGTCGCCGTAGGCAGACGACGACGCGGCGTAGACCACGCGCGTCACGCCGGCGTCGCGCGCGGCGACGAGCACCGCGAGCGTCGCGTCGACGTTCGCGCGGTTGGACGTCAGCGGATCGCTCACCGAGCGGGGTACGGACGGAATCGCCGCCTGGTGCAGGACGATGTCGATCCCCTCGACGGCGCGGCGGGCGAACGCCTCGTCGGCGAGGTCGCCGCGCAGGCACTCGGCGTGCCCGTTCAGCACCGCGAGGTTCGCCTCGCGCCCCGTCACGAAATTGTCCGCCACGCGCACCTCTTCGCCGCGCGCCAGCAGCGCGGCGGCCAGGTGCGAGCCGATGAATCCGGCGCCTCCAGTGACCAGCCAACGGGCCATTGCGTGTCTCGCCTCGTTCGGGATGAGGAGACGGCTCGGGTCCGGTCCCGCCGTCTCAGTGAGCCGACCGCGCCGTGCCCGGGGCGTCCAGGGGCGGAAACGGCGACCGATCGAGCCGCGGCAGCAGCCGCAGCGCGTTGCCGTAGTACAGCCGCCGCAGGACCGGATCGGGCAGGTCGAGGCCGTACAGCTTCCAGAACGCGTGGTAGTCGCGGTAGTAGTCGAAGTATTCGTCGGCGGTCTCGAACGTCCGCCAGAAGTACGGGTACTCGTCGGCGGCCCAGCTGTCCTTGCCGAAGAGGACGCGATCCTGGTACGTGACGAAGAACGCGCGCGCCGCCCGCGGCTGGCGTCCGAGCTCCGCCAGAATCGCGCCCGTCTCCGTGTGGACGTTCGGGAACCGGTCGAGCAGCGCGCCCAGCCGCCGCAGGTCGTTGGCGTGATACGCGAAATGCGCCGCGATGAACGTCGTCGTCGGATGGCGCGCGAAGAGGCGATCGCGCTCGGCCATGAGCGCCTCGAAGGCCGGGAACTCGCCGGCCGGCCGCCGCCGCGACGGATGGATCTGGAGCTCGAGCCAGCGCTCGTTCGTCTCGTCGACCGGCTCGAAGAACGGCGCGGGCTCACCGGTGTGAATCAGCACCGGGATCCCCAGGCGCGCGCAGGCCGCCCAGACCGGGTCGAGCTCCGGATCGTCCACCGGAACGCGCTCGCCGTGGCGGCGGAGCGTCAGCCCGAAATTCTTGAAGATCTTCAATCCCTGCGCGCCCGCCCGGACGTCGGCCTCGAGGCGGGCGGCCGCCCGATCGCCGTAGCCGGGCTGGTCGATGTCGCTGAAATCGAGCGTGGCGAACGCGATCATGCGGCCCCGGGCGGGGCCGTCGGCGACGGCCTGCAGGCCGCGCACGAGTGCCTCGCCGGTGCCGCCGCTGAGGTTGACGAGCACCTGCAGGTTCAGCGCGTCCATGTCCGCGACGACCCCGGCGAGCCGGGTGGCGGACAGATCGCGGTGATGACTGTGGATGTCGATGACCGGATAGCGTGCGCGGGGCGTCGGGTGCTCGTCGACGATCAGCGTCGACGTCGGCTTGTACTGGCGGATGCCGATGTCCTGTGCCGCGGCGGCTCCCCCGACGGCAACGGCCAGGAGGAGCGCCAGGCGCCAGGACGGGCGAACACGGGGCAGGGGTGGAAGCGCCGCAGCCAAGCCGATAAGCCGAATTCTGTCCGCCTTCCGCCGGCTGACGCCGGCGTCGGCGGGACGATCATTCCTCTCGCCCTGTCATCGCTGACAGGGTCCAGCGACCTACCCGGAGGCTTCGGACGGGCCGTCCTCGAACGCCTCCCTATTTGGTCTTGCTCCGTGCGGGGTTTTGCCTGCCACCGACCTTGCGGCCGGCGCGGTGCGCTCTTACCGCACCTTTTCACCCTTACCTGCCTCCGTTCGCTCACCTCGCGGTGAGCGAACGCCGTCGGGCGGACCCGTGAGGGCCTGCCTCGCCGAAGCCCCGAAGGGGCGAAGGCGGGCGGTATGTTTTCTGTGCCACTGTCCGTCAGGTTACCCTGCCCGGGAATTACCCGGCGCACTGCCCTCTGGAGTTCGGACTTTCCTCCGGCGCGGCACTGCGCCCGGCAGGCAACCCTGCCCGGCGGTTACACGCGACGGCGATCGTCTGGCCTGCCTGCGGCCCTGTCTGCTTCCCTCCTCTACCCGTCCGTTTCCTGGCTGATCCGATACTGCTCGAGCTTCTTGTAGAGGTTGCTCCGCGGCGTATCGATCAGCTCGGCCGTCTTCGAGATGTTCCATCCCGTCTCACGCAGCTTCTGCACGAGGAACGCCCGTTCGGCGGCTTCCTTGTGCTCGCGCAGCGTCGCGGCCTTCAATACTTCATTATCCGGTGCCGGCGCGGCCCCGTCAACGCGCATCACATCGGGGAGATGCGCGACGTCGATCACGTCACCCGGTGTCATGATGACGAGGCGCTCGATCGTGTTCCGCAGCTCCCGGATGTTGCCGCGCCAGCGCTGTCGTTCCAGCGCCGCCAGCGCCGCGTCGGTGATGCGCTTGGGGCGCAGGTTGTTCTCGCGGCTGGTCACGTCCAGGAAGTGGCGCACGAGTGTCGGGATGTCCCCCGGCCGCTCGCGCAGCGGCGGCACGTGCACCGGGATGACGTTCAGCCGGAAGTACAGGTCCTCCCGGAACTGCCCCTTCTCCACTTCCTCTTCGAGGCGCTTGTTGGTCGCCGCGATCACGCGCACGTCGACCTTGATCGTGCGCGCCGATCCGAGCCGCTCGACCTCGCCTTCCTGCAGGACGCGCAGCACCTTGGCCTGCGTCTTCAGGCTCATGTCGCCGACCTCGTCGAGGAAGATCGTCCCGCGGTCGGCCTGCTCGAACTTGCCGATCTGCTTCTCGGTCGCCCCGGTGAACGAGCCGCGCTCGTGACCGAACAGCTCCGACTCGATCAGCTCGTCGGGAATGGCGGCGCAGTTCACCTGGATGAACCGCTCGCGGGCCCGGAGGCTGTTGCGGTGGATCGCGCGTGCGACGAGCTCCTTGCCGACGCCGCTCTCGCCGGTGATGAGCACCGTCGCCGACGTCGGCGCCGCGCGCCTGACGGCTTCCAGCACGCCGCGCAGCGCCGGGCTGTCCCCGACGAGCTGATGGCGCAGGTCCTGCGCCCGCCGCAGCGACCGGTTCTCGTCGGCGAGCCGGTGCTGCGCCAGGGCGTTGCGCACGCTCACGAGCACGCGCTCCGTGGAGAGCGGCTTCTCGATGAAGTCGAACGCGCCCAGCTTCGTCGCTTCGACGGCGGTGCTTACCGTCGCGTGCCCCGACACCATGATGACGGGGAGCATCTCGTGCGCCGCCTTGAGCCGCTGCAGGACGTCGATGCCGTCCATGCCGGCCATCTTGATGTCGAGCAGCACGAGGTCCGGCGGATCGCGCTCGACGATCACGAGGCCGTCCTGGCCGGTCGCGGCACCGACGACCTCGTAGCCCTCGTACTCCAGAATCATCTTCAGCGAGTCGCGGATGGCCGACTCGTCGTCAATCACCAGGATGCGTGGTTTCATGAGCGATCGCGGACGCGCGGAGCCCCTCCCGCGGGCAGCGGCTGCGGCCCCGGTGCCGCCGGCGGCGGCTCAGGGCTGCTCCACCCGCAGCGTGCGCAGCGCCCGCTGTTCCTGATCGGGCAGATAGACGTAGACCGCCAGCACGTCGCCCGGCCGCGCGCCGGCGACGAGCCGTTCGAACTCGCGCGCGGTGCTCACCGGGCGCCGGTTCACTTCGAGGATCACCTGGCCGCGCTCCAGCTCCGCATCGAACCCGGGGCTGAGCGGCTCGACCCGCGCGATGAGCACGCCGCGCAGGCCGCGCGGCAGCTCCAGCCGCGAGATGTCCTCGCGTCCGAGATCGCGGACGGCCACGCCGAGCGGGCTGGGGCGCGACCCCGCCGGCCCCGGCGCCTCGCGCGGCCGATCCGCGGCGTCGCCGCGGCCCGGCCGCTCGCCGAGCGTGACCGTCACGCTCATCGGCGTCGCGTCCCGCACCACATCGAGCCGCACCGACGAGCCCGGCGGCGACATCGACACCTGCTGGATCAGCTCGTCGTCGGAGGCGACGGGACGGCCGTCGACGGCGGTGATCAGATCGTACGGCTTCAGGCCCGCGCGCGACCCCGGCGAGTTCTCCGCGACGTCCTGGACCAGCGCGCCCCGGGTGGTCGTCAGCCGCAGCGACTCCTGCAGGTCCGGGTCGACGTCCTTCAGGGTGATGCCGATGTAGCCGCGCGCGACGCGGCCGCGCGCCTTCAGCTGCGGCAGCACGGCCCGCGCCTGGTTCACCGGCACGGCGAAGCCGATGTTGCTCGCCCGCGAGCTGATCGCCGCGTTGATGCCGATCACTTCCCCGCGCGCGTTGATCAGCGGTCCGCCGCTGTTGCCGAAGTTGATGGCCGCGTCGGTCTGGATGTAGTTGTCGAGGCTCGTGTCGAACAGCTTGCGGCCGATGTAGCTGACCACGCCGACCGTGACGGTGTGCTCGTAGGCGAGCGGATTGCCGATCGCACAGACCCACTCGCCGACCCGGAGCGCGTCGGAGTCGCCGAGCGGCGCCGTCGGGAACGGCTCGTTGCCGTCCACCTTGATCAGCGCGATGTCGGTGTCCGGATCGCTCCCCACCACCCGCGCGCGGAGCGTACGGCCATCGGCGAGCTTGACCAGGATCCGCTCGGCGCGGTGGATCACGTGATGGTTCGTGAGGATGTGGCCGTCCGGCTCGATGATCACGCCGCTGCCGGTGCCCCGCCGTGCCCCCTCGTCCTGATCCCAGGGAACGGCGAGATCCTCTCCTCCGGGGGCGGGACGCGACGTCGCGTCGATGTTCACGACCGCCGGATTGATGTGCTCGGCGACGTCGGCGAAGTTCACCAGGGCCGGCGGGACGGCCGGGCGCGCCACAGCGCCTCCGGACGCGGGCGTGCGCGAGACGGCCGGGGCCGGCGTGAGCGAGCCCGCCATGATGAGGCCGACGAGAAAGGCAGCGCTCGCCACCAGCAGCACGGTGACCAGCGCGAACCTGCGGCTCATGACGGCATTATAAGACGCCGAAACGCGGCCTCATCCAGCGTTTCCACCCCGAGCGCCGCCGCCTTGTCGGCTTTGCTGCCGGGGTCCGCCCCGACGACCACGTAGCTGGTCTTGCGGCTGACGCTGCCGGCGACCTTCCCGCCGAGCCGCTCGATCGCGGCGGTCGCCTCCTCGCGCGTCATCCGCTCGAGCGTGCCGGTCAGCACGAAGGTCTTCCCGGCCAGCGGCCCCGCGCCCGCGGGCCGGCGCTCCTCCTCGGTCGCGGTCGTCCGCACGCCGCCGCTCGCGAGCCGCTCGACGAGATCGCGGTTCAACGGATCGTCGAACCACGAGCGGACGGACCGCGCGACCACCGGGCCGATGTCCGGCACGCGCTGCAGCGCCTCGACGTCGGCCGACGCCAGGGCGTCGAGGCTGCCGAAGTGCCGCGCCAGCACCTCGGCCGCGCGCTGTCCGACGTGCCGGATGCCGAGCCCGTGCACGAGCCGCCACAGCGGGTTTCCGCGGCTCCGGTCGATTTGGGCGGACAGGTTGCGTCCGACCTTCCCCAGCTTGCGCGGACGGGCCCGCTCGGATCGGGGCTCGCGCGGATCGACGACGAGGGACTCGAGCAGCTCCGGCGTCAACGCGTACAGATCGGCGACGTCGCGCACGAGTCCCTGCTCCACCAGCTGATCGACGATGGCGGCGCCGAGCCCCTCGATGTCCATCGCGGAGCGCGAGGCGAAGTGTTCGATCGTCCGGCGCAGCCGCGCGGGACAGCTGCTGCGCTCGCAGCGCCAGACGACCTCGCCTTCCGGCCGCACCAGCCGGCTGCCGCACGACGGGCACGTCTCCGGCATGGTCCATGGCGCGGACCGTCCCGGCCGATCGGGATCGACGACGCGCACGACCTTCGGGATGACGTCGCCCCCCTTCTCGATCACCACGCGGTCCCCTTCGCGGATGTCCTTGCGCGCGATCTCGTCGGCGTTGTGCAGCGTCGCCATGCCGATGGTCGATCCCGCCAGCAGCACGGGCTCCAGCACGGCGACCGGCGTGACGGCCCCGGTGCGTCCGACCTGGCGCGCGATGGACCGGATCGTCGTGACCGCCTGCTGCGCGGGGAACTTGTACGCGACGGCCCAGCGCGGAAACTTCGAGGTGGCTCCCAGCCGCTGGCGCAGCGCGTAGTCGTTCACCTTGACGACCACGCCGTCGGTTTCGTACGGCAGGCGCTCGCGGGCTTCCTGCCAGTGCCGGCAGAACGCGAGCACCTCCTCGACGCCCCGAAGCGTCTTCCAGTGCGGCTCGACCGGGAGCCCCCACTCCCGGAGAAGTCGCAGCGACTCGGCATGGGTCGACACATCGTCGGCGCCGACGATCTGGTACATCCACGCCCGCAGCCCGCGGCGCGCGACCTGCCGCGGATCCAGCTGACGCATCGTCCCGGCGGCCGCGTTGCGAGGGTTCGCGAACAGCGGCTCGTCCTGGGCCTCCCGCTCGCGGTTGGTCCGCTCGAACGCCGCCAGCGGAAGGTACACCTCGCCGCGCACTTCGAAGGACTGCGGCGGCGCGCCACGCAGCACCAGCGGAATGGTCCTGATGGTCCGGACGTTCGACGTGACGTCCTCGCCGCGCTCGCCGTCGCCGCGGGTCGCGCCGCGTACGAGCCGTCCCGCCTCGTAGGTGAGCGCGATGCTCAACCCGTCGATCTTCAGCTCCGCGACGTACTCGATCGCTCCCTCCGGTCCATTCGCGCCGAGCCCGCGGCGCACGCGCTCGTCGAACGCGCGCAGCTCGTCTTCCGAGTACGCGTTGTCGAGGCTGAGCATCGGCGCGCGATGCGTCACCGTCGGGAACGTATCGACGAGACGTCCGCCGACGCGCTGCGTCGGCGAATCCGGCGTGATCAGGTCGGGATGCGCCGACTCGAGCGCCTGGAGCTCCCGCATCAGCGCGTCGAACTCGGCGTCCGGGATCTCCGGCGCGTCGTGCAGGTAGTAGCGCTCTTCGTGATAGCGGATCGTCTCGCGAAGCTCGGTGATGCGATCGGCCGGCGTCACGGGGGTCAGGGATCAGGGGTCAGGGATTCAGGGGCCAGGGGCCAGGGGCCAGGGGCCAGGGGCCGGAGCCTGTGGATGCTCGAGCCTCCGTGCGCGTCAGCGATCGCGCAGCAGGACGAAGTCGGCCAGCGCCTCGAGCGCCTGGCGCTCGGGACCGGGCGCGAACGCTTCGAGCTGGCGGCGCGCCCCGGCGGCGTGCTCGCGCGCGCGTGCCTGTGCGTACTCGAGCCCGCCCGCCTGGCGCAGCAGCCGCACGACTTCGTTCCACTGGTCACGCGTCGCCGTGCGGTTCGTCACGATGGCCGACACCAGCTCGCGGGCGGCCGGATCGCCGGTAGCGAGCAGCCGGATGATCGGCAGCGTGACCTTGCCCTCGCGCAGGTCGCCGCCGACCGGCTTGCCGAGCGCCTCGGCGTCGCCGGTGAAGTCGAGCAGATCGTCCATCAGCTGGAACGCGACACCGAGGCTGAAGCCGTAGTCCCAGAGCGCGCGCCACTGTTCGGGCGTCGCCGTGCCCAGCCGCCCGCCGATCTCGGCGCAGCCGGCGAAGAGATACGCCGTCTTGCGCCGGATGATGTCGAAGTGCTCGTCCTCGGTGATGTCGATGTCGCCGTTCTTGGTGAGCTGATACAACTCCCCCTCGATCATCCGCAGCGTGACGTCGCACAGCAGCCGGACCATGTCGAGCGAGTCCTCGGTCAGGGCGAGCGACATCGACTTGATGTACAGAAAGTCCCCGAGCAGGACGGTGATGTCGTTGCCCCACTGCGAGTGCACGGCCAGCCGCCCGCGCCGCATCTTCGCGTCGTCGATGATGTCGTCGTGGACGAGGGTCGCGGTGTGGATGAATTCCACCACCGCCGCGTGCAGGACGGCGCGTTCACCGCTGTAGCCGCACAGGCGGGCGGCCATCAGCAGCACCGCCGGGCGCACGCGCTTGCCGCCGCTCGACTGGATGTAGCGTCCGATGCGGGGGATGACGTCGACGCGCGATTTCAGGTGCTCGGCATACGCCGCCTCCACCTTCGCGAGATCGGCGCGGATGGGATCGAAAAGGCGCAGCAGCTCGGCCGGCGTGCTGTCGACTGGGTGGTTCAAAGCTCGTCCATCTCAGCATAGTTGCGCGCGTAGTGTCAACGCGTGCAAGAGCTTACGGTCCGAAGAGCTGCGTGAAGCTGCGCGCAGTCTCGCGCGCGATCTCCGCCGGATCGACGCCGCGCCGCGCGGCGATCGCCTCGGCCACCCGCACGACCCAGGCAGGCTCGTTCCGCTTGCCGCGGTACGGCACCGGCGCCAGGTACGGGCTGTCGGTTTCGATGAGGAGCCGGTCGGCCGGCACGTAGGCCGCCACCTCGTGGAGGTCGGTTGCCCGCGGGAACGTCACGATGCCCGCCAGCGAGATGTGGAACCCGAGGTCCAGCGCACGGCGCGCCCGTTCGACGCCCCCCGTGAAGCAGTGGAAGACGCCGCGGACGCCGTCGCCGGCGGTGGCGAGCAGGTCGAACGTGTCCTCGTCGGCCTCGCGCGTGTGAATCACGACCGGCAGCGTCCAGTCCCGCGCGGCCTGCAGCTGCTCGGCGAACACCGCGCGCTGTACGTCGCGCGGGGCGAAATCATAGTGGTAGTCCAGCCCGATCTCGCCGACGGCGCAGATGCCCGGCATCCGGGTTCGCGCGTCCTCGACGGCGGCAACGGCCGCACCGGGCCGACCGGCGTACGCGCCGGCGAGGTGCGGGTGGACGCCTGCCGTGAACCGCACGGCCGGCCAGGCCGCCCGCACCGCGGCCGCGCGCTGCTCCTCGCCGGCATCGCCGGCTGCCAGGATGCAGAGGGCGCCGGAGAGCCCGGCGGCCTGCGCCCGCTCGACGACCGCAGGCAGGTCGCCGGCGAACGCCTCGTCGGCCAGATGGCAGTGGCTGTCGATCATGACGTCGCGCGGGGACCGCTCTCCCGCGTTCAGCGGACGCGCATGCCGGGCAGCGCCCCCTCGCCCGGCGCGACCAGGATCGGCTTGCCGTCCGCGCTGCTCGCCGCGAGCACCATGCCGTTCGACTCGATGCCCATCAACTTCGCGGGCTTCAGGTTCGCGACGATCACGACGAGCCTGCCGATGAGCGGTTCCGGCTCGTACGCCTCGGCGATGCCGGCCACGAGCGTCCGCTCCTCGCTGCCCGCATCGACGCGCAGCTGCAGCAGCTTCTTCGACTTCGGCACCCGCTGCGCATCGAGCACGCGCGCGACGCGCAGCTCGACGTTCATGAACTGCTCGATGCTGATGCGGTCCCCGCCGGAGGCTGCCGGCTCCGGCGGCGGGGCGGCGGTGCCATCGGCCTGCGTCGAGGGCGCCGGCGGCGCGGGCGCCCCGGCATCGGGGACGGGCTTGGGCGAATCGGTCACGACATGCTCTCCCTGCGCGACAGGCGCGCGCGATCCGTCGAGGCGCGGCCAGAGTGCCGGCCCCTTGACGAGGGTACGTGGACGGCTCTGCCAGGCGGCGGCATCGAGCCGCAGCTCTTCCACGGTCCGCGCCTCCCCCATCCGCCGGAGGATCTCCGCGGCGGACCCGGGCGTGATCGGCAGCAGCAGGACGGCGGCGATCCGCACCGCCTCCGACGCGTCGCAGAGCACCTGCGTGAGCGCGTCGGCCCGCGCGGGATCCTTCGCCAGCGTCCAGGGCGCGGATGACGCGATGAACTCGTTGGTCGCGTCGATGAGGCCGAACACCGACGCCGCCGCGTCGTGCAGCGCGTACCGGTCCATCGCGGCGGCGTACCGGGTCACCGTCCCGGCCGCGATCTCGCGCAGGCGCCCCGCCGCCAGCGGCGACTCGGGCAACTGCAGCTGCCGGTACTTCTCGACCATCGTCGTCACGCGGCTGACGAGATTGCCGAGGTTGTTCGCCAGGTCGACGTTGTAGCGCTCCTCGAAACGCTCCCACGAGAAGTCGCCGTCGCCGCCGTACGGGATCTCCTTCACCAGATAGAGCCGCAGCGGATCGGGCCCGAGGTGATCCGCCGCTTCCAGCGGATCGACGGCGGTCCCGAGCGACTTGCTCATCTTCTGGCCGCGGAAGTGCACCCACCCGTGGCCGAACACGGCTCCCGGCAGCTCGAGCCCCGCACTCATCAGCATCGCGGGCCAGACCACGCAATGGAACCGCGTGATGTCCTTGCCGACGATGTGCAGGTCCGCAGGCCACCACCGCCGGAAGACCGCATCGTCGGTGCCGTAGCCCACCGCGGATGCGTAGTTGATCAGCGCATCGAACCAGACGTAGACGACACTGTCCGGATCGAACGGCAGCGGGATGCCCCAGCTCTGACCGGCCCGGCTGATCGAGATGTCCTCGAGCCCGCTTTCAACGAGGCGCAGGATCTCGTTCCGGCGGATCTCGGGCTGGACGAACTCCGGGTGCGCCTCGTAGTGCGCGAGCAGACGCTGCTGATATTTCGACAGGCGGAAGAAATGGTTCTTCTCGCGGATCCACTCGGGTACGGTCAGGTGGATCGGGCATCGCCCGTCGACGAGATCCTTCTCCTGCTTGAAGGCCTCGCACGAGACGCAGTACCACCCTTCGTAGAAGCCCTCGTAGACGTCGCCGGCGTCCATGCACGCCTGGGCCATGCGCTGGACCCCCGCCCGGTGGCGCGGCTCCGTCGTCCGGATGAAGTCGTCGAAGGAGATGGACAGCTTCGCCCAGACCTCGCGGAACGCGACGTCCATGCGATCGCAGTACTCGTGCGGATCGAGTCCGAGCTCGCGCGCCTTGCGATAGACGTTCTGCGAGTGCTCGTCGTTACCCATGACGAAGCGCGTGGGCACGCCCGTGAGCCGCGTGTAGCGCGCGATCACGTCGGCCGTGATCTTCTCGTACGCGGTGCCGAGATGCGGCCGGCTGTTGACGTAGTCGATCGCGGTCGTCAGGTAGAAGGACATTGGTGAGTCAGGGATCAGGGGTCAGGGGTCAGGGGCCAGACCGACCGACCAGCCGGCCCGGCTCAGGACCTCCGCTCGAGCCAGGCACGCATCGCTGCGGCGTGCACGTCCTTGGTCGCGACGCCGTGCTCCCGCGCGCGCGCCGCGCAGTCGTCGAACTCCGGCTGCGCGTTCATCGTCCGGCCGTCGCGGCGCGCGACCTTCACCCGGACGTCACCGAACGGCGTCGCCACGGTGATCGTCTCGCGCGTCAGGCACTCGCGCTGCCATTCGGTGAACCGGACTCCGATCGTCGTCGTCTCCCGGAACAGCACATCGACGACCGCATCCTTCCGCGTGGGGTCGACGAGCACCGAGACGAGCGTGCCGGGACGGCTCTTCTTCATCTGGACCGGCACGAAGAACACCTCGAGCGCTCCGGCGGCGTAGAGCTGTTCCATCACCGGACCGAACCATTGCGGGTTCATGTCGTCGATCTCGCACTCGACGACCAGCACACGATCGCGGTGCGCACTGGAGGACTCGCCGACCAGCACGCGCAGGACGTTCGGCGTATCCGGGAAGTCGCGATCCCCCGCTCCGTAGCCGGTCGCCCGCACCCGCATCGGCGGGATGGAGCCGTACTCGTCGGCGTAGCTCGTGAGGATCAGCGCGCCGGTGGGCGTCAGCAGTTCCGCCTCGGGTCCCCGCGAATACACCGGCGCATCGCCGAGGAGGCGGACCGTCGCGGGCGCCGGCACCGGGAACACGCCGTGTGCCGAGTGCACCATCCCGCGCCCGACGTTCATGGGCGACACGACCACCCGATCCGGCTTCAGCGCGTCGACCGCGTAGACGGCGCCGACGATGTCGACGATCGAGTCGACAGCGCCGACCTCGTGCAGGTGGACCCGCTCCACCGGCATCTGGTGGATGGCCGCCTCGGCCGTCGCCAGCCGTTCGAACAGCGTCTTCGCGCGCTCGCGTCCCTCGACAGAGAGCGCCGAGCGATCGATGAGGGCGAAGATCTCCGGCAGGCTCCGGTGCGGATGCGCGTGGGTATGACCGTGCCCGTGCTCATGGTCATGGCCGTGGTGATGGTGGTCGTGGTCATGGCCGTGGTGATG
>CAYUPN010000057.1:20845-25957 GCA_964446605.1 uncultured Bifidobacteriaceae bacterium
CGTGCTCATGGTCATGGCCGTGGTGATGGTGGTCGTGGTCATGGCCGTGGTGATGATGGTGATGGTGCGCGTGTTCGTGCGCATGGCCGTGGACGTGTGCCGGCTCCGGCTCCCCTTCCTCGTGTACGCGGAACTTCGTCGCGGACACGCCGGCGCGCAGGACGCGCTCGGCCGAGACGGCGCAGTCACCGAGGGCCAGACTGCCCAGCGCGGCGCGGATGTCGTCCAGCGGAACGCCGGCATCGATGAGGGCGCCGAGCAGCATGTCGCCGGACGCGCCGTTGAAGCAGTCGAAATACAGGATGCGCATCGCTCACCAGCCGTGTCGGAACACGGCGAAAAGTCCCATTCTATCAGCCTCGATCGGACCTCGGCGTCCGGAACCGGCCCGAGGCAGCACACGGAACGGTTCGGGGGGACGCGCACGCCGCGCCGACCGCGAGGTTCGGGAAGCCGCTCACCGGCGGCGGAGCCGCAGGTCCCCGGTCTCGCCCCGCTGCTGCTCCTTGAAGCTGAAGTACCCCGTCGCGCCGACGATCACGTGATCCAGCACGCCGATGCCGAGCAGGTCCGCGGCGTCGGTCAACTGGGCGGTCAGCTGCACGTCTTCGGCGCTCGGGCTCGGGTCGCCGGACGGATGGTTGTGGAACAGCACGACGAAGGCGGCGCGCGTGGCGACCGCCTCGCGGAAAACGTCGCGCGGGTGGGCGGGGCTGGCGTCGAGCGAGCCGACGGAGATGATGCGCGTGGCCAGCAGCTGCAGGCGCGTGTCGAGCAGGATCACGCCGAACTGCTCCACCGGACAGGCGCCGTACTGCGGGATCAGCCAGTCGGCGATCTGGCGCGGCGAGACGAACTGGCGTCGCTCCAGCGGGTCGGGCAGCAGCGTGCGCCGGCCCAGTTCGAGCGCCGCGAGAACCTGCGCGGCACGCGCCGGACCGACACCGGGAATCTGGCGGAGCTCGCGATCGGTCAGCCGCAACAGCCCCCGTGCCCCACCGGCGCGCGTCAGCAGCGTGTTGGCCAGCTCCAGCGCGCCGCCTGCGGCCGCGCCATGGCCCAGTACCAGCGCGAGCAGCTCGTTGTCGCCGAGCGCCGACGGCCCAAGCCGCGCCAGCTTCTCGCGGGGCCGATCGTCGACTGCGACGCCCTTCACCGCCGCCGCCCCGTCAGAGCGCTGCCACCAGCGCGGGCAGCGCCACGGCGGCGGGCGCGGTGATGTGCGCGTCGACCCGGCTCGAGAGCGCTGTCCGTTCGATGTTGATCTCGACGACGATCGCGCCCCGCTCGCGTGCGCGCTCGGGCAGCGCGGCCACCGGATAGACGACCGCGGAGGTCCCGACCACGAGCAGCACGTCACAGGCCTCGACGGCCTGCCAGGCCTGCTCGACCACTGCCGGATCGAGCGGTTCGCCGAACCAGACCACGGCGGGGCGCTGCAACGCGCCGCACACGCAATACGGCAACGGCGCATCCTCCGGCGGGACACGCGCCATGTCGGGCTGCGCCACCCGGCCGCACCCGGCCGTACAGGACACACGCCAGATCGATCCGTGCAGCTCGATGACCTGCGGCGTTCCGGCACGCGTGTGCAGCCCGTCGACGTTCTGCGTGAGGACCTGCCAGCCTGGATCGCGGTGACCGAGCGCGGCAATCGCCTCGTGCCCCGCATTCGGCCGGGCCCGCGCAACCAGCCCCTGCCGCCAGCGGTACCAGGCCCACACGGCGGCCGGGTCGCGCGCAAACCCGATGGGCGAGGCCAGGTCTTCCGGCCGCCACGAGCGCCACAACCCTCCGCTCCCGCGGAAAGTCGGGATGCCGCTCTCGGCCGAGATCCCCGCGCCGGTCAGGACGACGCCACGGCGGGCGCCCCGGACGGCGTCGACGACACGAGGCGGAATGATCGTGACGTTCACGTCAGCTCCCGGGTGGATCTCCACGGACCCGGTGTGCAAGGGACACGCGCCGGCTCCGGCGGCCACCGGACTATACTCACCGCAATGCCGAGCCGTCTGCTCCCCGTCCTGTTCGTTCTCCTCGCCGCCATCACGGTTGCCTGCTCGGAGCCTCCCAACCGGGAGATGCACCAGGCCCAGGGGGCCATCGATGCAGCCCGTGCCGCCGGGGCCGGGCAGTACGCGCCCGACGAACTCCAGGCGGCGGTCGACTCGCTGCGGCAGGCCGAGGAGGCCGTCGCGCAGCGCGACTACCGTCTCGCGCTGGATCGAGCGCTCGACAGCCGCGAGCGTGCCCAGACGGCGGCCGCCGAAGCGGCGAGCCAGAAGGCAGCCGTGCGCAGTGAGGCGGAGCGGCTGCTCGCCGCGGCCACGTCCAGCATCGCCCTGGCGGCGGAGCGTCTGCAGGCCGCCGAAGCCGCGCGCACCCGCACGCAGGCGGTGGAAGACCTTCGCACCGCGCTCGCCGACGCACGCGCCGGCGTTGAAGCCGCAGGCAAGGCGCTTGCCGCCGAGGATTACCTTGGCGCGCGCGCCACGCTCGAAGAGATTCCGAAGCGGTTGGAGGCGGCGGTGCAAGCACTTGCGGCCACGCCGGCGGCCAGGCCCGCGCGACCCTCGCGCCGGAGCCGCTGACAAACCGCGTCACCTTCTGCCATACCGGGCGCGCCGGAAGTACGCAGAACCTGCCCGTCAGGGGAACACGACCGGCCCGAGCGCCATCACGGCGACGACGATCAGCACGAAGGCGATGGCGTCCAGCAGCACGCCGTATCGCATCATCGCGGTGATCGGAATGAAGCCGGAGCTGTAGACGATCGCGTTCGGCGCCGTCGAGATCGGCATGATGAAGCCCATGCTGGCGCCGAGCGTCGCGCCGAGCGCGGGCTCGATGGGCCGCACACCCGCCGCGTGCGCCACGGCAATCGCCACGGGCACGATCATGTTCGCCGAAGCCGTGTTGGACGTCGCCTCGGACAGCACGATCGCCGCGCCCGTGAACATCACCGTCAGGACGAGCGCGGAGTGGGATGGCAACCGGGCCGTGATCCCCTGGCCGAGCGCCTCGGCCAGCCCGGTCGAAAACGCCAGCGCGCCGAGCGCGAGCCCGCCGCCGTAGAGCAGCACGATTCCCCAGTCGATCCCCACCGCCTCGTCCCAGGTGATCGTGAACCGGCGTTTGCGCCAGTCCACCGGCAGCACGAACAGCAGCAGCGCGCCCACCATCGCCGCGATGCCTTCCGGCATCGCGCGGCCGTACGCCGCCGCGAACGCCGACGACTCCAGGCCCAGGATGGCCAGGAACCCGGGGAGCGTCCACAGGAGCACCGTCGCGCCGAAGGCCAGCAGCACGTTGCGCTGTGCCGTCGAGAGCGGGCCGAGCCGCCGCAGCTCCGCCCGGACGATCTCGGCGCCCGACGCCGGGATCTCGACCCCGCGCGCCGCACGGCTGAACATGGCGACGAGCACGCCGAACAGCGCGATCACGAGCGGCACGCCCAGCACCATCCAGGTGAAGAACGGAATGCGCGAGCCGGTGAGCCGCTCGAGCATGCCGATCCCGATCAGGTTCGGCGGCGTTCCGACCGGCGTCGCCATCCCACCCACCGAGGCCGCGAACGACGTCATCAGCATCAGCGCCAGCGCGAACCGGCGCACCGGCGCACGCGCGCGCTCGTCGCGCGGCGTGGTCTGGATGATGTGCGTCACCAGCGCGAGCCCGATCGGGAACATCATCGCGGTGGTCGCGGTGTTGCTGATCCACATGGACAGCCCCGTCGCGACCGCGCCGTACACGATCAGCATGCGCACGGGACTCTGCCCGACGGCTCGCCATGCCAGCGCCGTGTAGGCGATCCGGCGGTCGACGCCGTGCACGAACATCGCTTCCGCGAGGATGAAGCTGCCGATGAAGAGGAAGATGATCGGGTCGGCGAACGGCGCCAGCGCCGTGCGTGCGTCCGCCACGCCGCACACGACGGCGAGCACCGGTCCGAGCACGGCCGTCACCGCCATCGGCAGCGCCTCGGACACCCACAGCACGACCACCAGCCCCATGATGGCGGCCATGCGGTGGGCGGACGGCTCGAGCGGGAACGGCGCGATCCACAGCGCCGCGAACACGGCGGGAGCGGCGAAGAGCCCGAGGGTCCGGCGTCGGCGGTTGAACAGCTCCTCCGCCGGCGAGTACACCTCCGCCGCTTCGATGGCCTTACTGAATCGGCGCAAGAAAGGTCCCGTCGAACAGGATCTCCGCCCAGCCGGTCAGCTCGACGGCGTCGTCGCGCCATGCGACCCGCTGGGTGCCGCCCGGCGCCACGACGTCGCAGATGCGGGCGGCGCCGCCGTATGCGGCCGCCGCGACGGCCGCGGCGCACGATCCCGTTCCGGACGAGAGCGTCGGTCCCACGCCGCGCTCCCAGATCCGGATGCGGACGCGGTCCGGCGCCTCGACCTCCGCGAACTCGACGTTCGTCCCCTGCGGGAACTCGGGATGGCGCTCGAGCGCCGCGCCCAGCCGCGCGAACCGGTCGTCGTCGGGCACCGGCCCGAGCAGCACGACCTGCGGGTTCCCCATCGACAGGACGACGACGTCCACCGTCTCCCCGGCAGCCTCCAGCCGACGGCGCGTGAGGCCCTGTGGCGCGCCCATGTCGGCCGCGAAGACGTAGAGCGGACCGTCCCGTCCTTCGAATCGCAGGCGGCGAAGGCCGGCTGTCGTCGCAATCTCGACGTCAGGATCGACGTTGCCGCCGGCTGCCTCGCGCGCGCGGATGACGAGCGCCGCCAGGCCGCGCAGCCCGTTGCCCGACAGCTCCGCCGGGCCGCCGTCCGCGTTGAACAGCTTCATCGTCGCGCCCGCGACGGTCGACGTGTACAACACGAGCCCGTCGGCGCCGAGACCGCGATGCCGGTCGCAGAGCCGCCGGGCCATTGCCGGCGCGAGATCCTGCAGGACCGTGTCGCCGCCCACGTAGAGGAAGTCGTTGCCGTAGGCGTGTGCCTTGGTAACGGCAATCATGCGGCCGTCCTCGCAGCACGCAGTGAAAGCGCGGGAATCACAGCAGACAGACTATATCGCACGCTGTGGCGCACCGGCCGCTAGCGGACCTGCCCGATCCAGGTCAGGCCCGCCATGAAGCCGTAGTCCGGATCC
>CAYUPN010000058.1:0-24415 GCA_964446605.1 uncultured Bifidobacteriaceae bacterium
GTGTACCTGCGCTCACGTCTCGATCGACTCTCAGAAGAGACGGACATTTCGGAAAGATTCCCGTGCGTCCGGGCGGGTGCCTGGTCGACCAGCCGTCGCGAGAACGTCGCGACAGCAGGTCGAACACCGGCGATGTCAGGGTTCTCGGTCTACCGGGTGAATCGGGACCGGCAGGGGCTCTGGCGCGGAATGCGAGGGCCGCGTGCGGAAAGGTCGCCCCGTCTCAGAAATAGCTGATCGTCCGGCGCTCGCGGGTGGACGGCACGAAGTTGCCCCGGGATCATCGCGCAGCGACGCGATGCGCTCGATCCAATTGCCGTGGCTGTCGAGGCGGTAGTCGAAGCGATACTGCAGAAACCGGCGCTCCTGGTCGCCTGCCGACGATGCCGGGGGCAGACGCTCGACGGTCTCGGTGGTGTGTTCGACGAGGAATCCCCGGTCGTCGTACCGGAACCGCGTTACCACCTCCATGTGGCCGCCAAAAAGCGTTTCCCGCCGCTCGGCAAGTCGTCCTCTCGCGTCGTAGGCGTAGGTGGAGCCGCTCAGCAAGCCTTCGGTGAACCCGGGAACCCCGTCCAAGGTGATCACATCGCTCTCGTGCTGCTGCATCGAATCAGGCATGATCCAGGTCTCATCCCGCAGCAGCCGCCCTTCACGGTCGTAGTCGTATGTCCGACGCGAGACGAGCTCGTGGACGGCGTTGTGGCCCAGTTCCTCGATCGGGCGGTCGTCATCGTCATGTCGTATGGTCAGGGTTCCTCTGTCCGGCACGGTCGGCGGATAGTCCTGAGGCTCGAAAAGAAAGGCCGCCACCTCCATCCGGGCAGGCTCACCGACGAAGCGGACCCTGATTCGGCGGCCGAACATGTCGTACGAGACCTGCTCCTGCAGTTCGGTGGCCCCATCGGCCACAATGCCGACGGTCTCAGCCAGCCGGCCATCACCGTCGTACATCCGTCGGAGGGTGAGCAGCAGCGCGCCGTCATCCCGGACCTGCGTCTCCACAAGCCTGCCGCTCTCGTCGTAGACAAACGTGTGACGGCTCCGGTCCATCGTCTGCGACGCCGTGCTACCGTCCGGGTTGCGCGTCTCGAGCAGGACGCCGTTCAGGGAGAACCACTCCCTCCGCTCGGGATCCCAGTGATCGATCTCGAGGCGCAGGGTGTGGACAGGGCCGCGGAGCGGGGGTTCGATGGCGATATCCATGGCGTAGCCGGGGCCGAGAGGCGGAGCGCGGGCTTCGCCGCGTCTGCGCTACTATCACCCCGCCATGCGTCTTGCGCCAGTGACCCTTGCCCTTGCGCTGACGGCGGGAGCCGCCGGCGCGCAGTCCCCACAGCCCCTCACCCCGCCCCCGCACCTCCAGAGGCTCGTTCACACCTACAGCATCGTCGCCGTCGATCCGGCTAACGGGGATCTCGGCGTCGCGGTGCAGTCGAAGTTCCCGAACGTCGGCGGGATCGTGCCGTGGGCGGAGGCCGGCATTGGGGCCGTGGCGACCCAGGCGCTCGCCAACACGGACTACGGCGAGCGGGGACTGCGGCTGCTGGCCGAAGGGCAGTCGGCCGAAGAGGCGCTGCGCGCGGTGATGGCGACGGATACCTCGCTGCCGGAACGGCAGGTCGGCATCGTCGACGCGCGCGGGAACGCGGCGAGCTTCACCGGCGGGAACACGTTCGACTGGGCCGGCGGCCGTGTCGGCCGGGCCGACGGCCGGGCGGGTGGTCTCGCCGGCGGCAGAGGAGATGTGGTCGCCGGGAAGACCTACGCCGCCCAGGGCAACATCCTCGTCTCCGACGCGACGGTGCGCGCGATGGCCGACACGTTCGAGCGCACGACCGGCGGCCTCGCCGACCGGCTGACGGCCGCGCTGAAGGCGGGACAGGCCGCCGGCGGAGACAAGCGCGGGATGCAGTCGGCGGCGCTGGTGGTGGTCCGCAAGAACGGCGGCTATCTCGGCCTGAACGATCGCCTGGTCGATATCCGCGTCTACGACGCGCCCGACCCGATCGCCGAGCTCGAGCGGCTGCTGACGCTCCACAAGCTGTACTTCTTCCCGAGCGAGGAACGCGATCTGCTCCCGATCACGCCGGCCATCGTGAAGCAGCTCGAGCCGATTCTGCTGAGCGAGCCCGCCGGGCAGGCGGAGAAGTGGCTGAAGGCGCCGCAGGGCGAAGCGAACCAGACGTTCCTCGAGGCGCTGCGCAACTTCATGTACTGGGAGAACTACGACGTCCGCGTGCGGATGGACGGAAAGATCGACCGGATCGTGCTCGAAGACATCCTGCGGAAACGGTAGTCGATTGCGGATTTCGGATTGCGTATTGATGTCGTGCTGACCCGTATCGCCCGACATGGAGAACCAGATGCTCCCCGGCGCTCGCACGTGGCTCGTTCTTGCCGTCGCGATGACGGCCGCCCCCGCGCTTCACGCGCAGTCTGACACCATACGGACGCGCGCGGTTCGCGAAGTCGAGGCGCAGCAGGAGGCCCTCGTCGGTCTGTCCGATGCGGTCTGGCGCTTTGCCGAGACGGCGCTGAACGAGACGCGATCGGCTGCGCTGCTGGCCGGCCACGCGGAAAAGGCCGGCTTCACCGTGACGCGCGGCGTCGCCGGGATGCCGACGGCGTTCGTCGCCGAGTTCGGCAGCGGGTCTCCGGTCATCGGCGTGCTCGGCGAGTACGACGCGCTGCCGGGCATCTCGCAGAAGGCGCAGCCGACGCGCGAGGCGCTGGCAGCGGACGCGCCCGGCCACGGCTGCGGACACAACCTGTTCGGCGCCGCCAGTCTCGGCGCGGCGATCGCGATCAAGCGGCTCATCGAGGACGGCACGCTCCGGGGCACGGTGAAGTTCTTCGGCACGCCGGCCGAGGAGGCCGTCGGCGGCAAGGTGTACATGGCGCGCGACGGCATCTTCGACGGCGTCGACGTCATGCTCGCGTGGCATCCGGAGACCCGCACGCGCGCCGACACGTCCAGCAGCCAGGCGCTCGTCGACCTCGGCGTCGAGTTCACCGGACGCAGCGCGCACGCGGCCGCCGATCCCTGGAACGGTCGCAGCGCCGCCGATGCCGCCGAGGCGTTCGTGCACGGCATCAACCTGCTGCGCGAGCACGTGCGTCCGACGGTCCGGATGCACTACGTGATCCAGCACGCCGGCGACGTCCCGAACGTGATCCCCGAGCATGCACGGGTGTGGCTCTGGGTGCGGGACCGGACCTTCGCGGGTGTCGATACGGTACTCGCGCGCGTGCGCCAGATCGCCGAAGGCGCCGCCCTCATCGCCGGCGTCGACAGTCGCGTCGTCCCGCAGGGGGGCGATTACGAGATTCTCGTCAACATGACCGGCGCGACGCTGCTCGACCGGAACCTGCGCGCGCTCGGCGAGATCGAGTACACCGACGAGGAGCAGGCCTTTGCCCGGGAGCTCCAGCAGGCGGCCGGCGTCGAGCCCAAAGGGATCGACAGCCGGGTGCACCCGGTCGAGGACCAGGAGTTCGAGGGGGGCTCCACCGACGTCGGCGACGTCAGCTGGATCGTTCCGACGCTCCACTTCTCGGTGACCACGGCGCCGGCAGGCGTGCCGTGGCACGCGTGGCCGGTCGTCGCGGCCAGCGGCATGTCGATCGGCCACAAGGGCATGATGCACGCCGCCAAGGCGCTTGCCGTGACGATGGCGGACCTGTTCCGGGATGCGGAGACCCGCAGGGCCATCCGCGCCGAATTCGAGAAACAGACCGACGGGTTCACGTTCAAGCCGCAGATTCCGGACGGGCCGCCCAAACAGATCATGTAGCTGGCGGCTGGCGGCTGGCAGCGGCGGCTGGCAGAAACACCAGGACGGCCGGCCTTCAGGCCGGCTATTCACGAGGCCCCGCGTGTCCGGCGTGACCTAACCTGTCAACCCTGCGATCCATATAAGCAGGCACGGAGGGCCGGCCTTCCGGCCGGCAATTCTCATTCAACGTCCGTCCATGGAGTTGCAGCCCCGCGACCGCTCACACGGCGTCCCGCACTGGCGGCGTTATCTGGCGCTCCTCGTGCTCCTGTCCGTTGCGGGAACCGGGCTCTGGATCGGGCTCCGGATGCGGCAGCCTCGCGGTCGCCCGGAACTCGAGCCCCTCGTGGAGGCTTGTGAGTCCGAAGCGTACCGGGCGGCGGAAGGGCGCCTTGCGGGGTTCGCGTGGGCGCCGGCGCCCTCGACGCCGCGCGGCGGAGAGGATGGCATGGCACCTCCGGACGTCCGGATCGCGGCGGCCCGGATCGAACAACGTGTGCGGCACGACGAGTCTCCGGAGGGCACGGCCGCGCTCGGCGTCGCACGCCTGGCGACCGGCGGAATCGACGAAGCGGTGATGCTGCTCGAGGAGGCGACCCGTGCGCGTCCGAACGCCGCAGCGATGCTGACCGACCTGTCGGCCGCGTATCTGGCGCGCGCCCGGCGCCTCGATCGTCCGGACGACCTGCCGCGCGCGCTGGCGGCGGCGGAGCGGGCCATCGCCGCCGATCCCGGCGCGCCCGAGGCGTATTTCAACCGCGCGCTCGTGCTCGAGTCGCTGGCGCTGCACGTACGCGCGTCGCGGGCGTGGGCCGAGTTCCGGCGGGTGGAGTCCGACGAGGGGTGGCTGCGCGAAGCCGGTGACCGCGAACACGCGCTGAAGGCCGAGGCCTCCACGGCGGAGCACGCCCCCGACAACCAGACACGGCGCGAGCACATCGAACGGGTGCTGCTCCCTCGCTGGGCGGCGGCGTGGCTGGGCGGTGATGCCGCGACCGCCGATGCGGCGCTGGCCGACGCGGTGACGGCCGCCGCAGCGCTCGTGAAGCATGGCGGCGATGCGATGCCGCGCGACGCAGTGGCTGCCATCGGACGGGCCCGTCAGACGGGGGACCGCGCGGTGCTCGCGGCGCTCGCACGCGGACACCGCGCCTATGCCGCCGCGCACGACGCGCTGCGCGCCGACGACGTTGCGGGCGCCGCCCGGCTCATGGAGGACGCGGCGCGGAATTTCCGGCGCGCGCGCAGCCCCTGGGCGCTCTGGGGGCCGATATTCCAGGCCATTGCCCGCTGGACACAGGGTTCGCCCCATGAGGCGCTGCAGCTGCTGGCACAGACGCGGGTCGAGACCCTGCCGGACGGCCATCTGCACATCCGTGGGCGGCGTCTCTGGACGGAAGGCTCGGTCTTCTCCGCGCTCGGCCGGTACGATCTCGCGCGGGAACGCCAGCAGCAGGCGCTCGCGCTGTTCAGACGCGCCGGCGAGTTCGAGTACCAGACCGTCCACGAGGCGTACGTCGCCGAGTCGACGTGGATGCTCGGCGATCGGACGGACGCCTGGCGGCACCTGCTCGTGGCCCTGGCCGGCGTCGGGCGGCTGCCGCCATCCGCGCGGCGCGACGCCATCCTGTACCACGGCGCGCTCTTCGCGCTCGACGACCACCTGCCCGAGGCGGCGCTGCACCTGCAGGACGCGCTGGTCGATCTGGCGCACGACTCCGGGCTGCCCCCCCGTCTGAGCCGCGCGTACATGCAGCGCGGCCGCATCCACGCACGACTCGGCAGGGAGGCCGCCGCGATGGCGGATCTGGCCGCGGCCTCCGCGGCGGCCGCCCGCATCGACGACGAGGGGCTGCGCGAGCGCGAGGCCGCCGACATCGATGCGATTCAGGCCGAAGTGCTGACCGCATCCGACCCGGCTGGTGCGATTGCGCATGTCGATCGCGCCATCACCTGGGTGGAAGAGGCCGACGCCGGCGCGCGCCTGGCCGCGCTGCTGGCGCAGCGGGCGCGGGCGCACGCGGCGCGCGGCGACGAGACCGCCGCCGCAGCGGATCTCCGGCGTGCCATCGACGAGTTCGAGCGCGATCGCGGGCAGCTCCGGACGCTCGTCGATCGGATCTCCGCGTTCGACGGGGAACGGCGCGCCTACGCGGACCTGTTCACCCTGGAGTTGCGCCGCGGCAACCGCGACGAGGCGCTCCGGGTGCTCGAGCGTTCACTCGCCGGCGGCCTCGATGTGCCGGCCGGTCCGGTGGACCCCCTCATCGCACGCGCCGAACTTCCGGACGACGTGGCATTCGTGTACCTGGCCGCGCGGGACCCGCGGCCGGTGCTGTGGGTGTTGACGCGCGACGGCGCGGCCATGGTGGAGAGCGCGCGCGAGACTGGCGAGCTCGCTCGTACAGTCGACCGCGTTCGCGGCCTGATTCTCGACGGCGGGAGCTTTGCCACGATTGCGCCGGCGGCGGCGCCGCTCGTTGACGCGATCGTCACGCCGATGCTCCGGGCCGCCGGTGCGCGGCGCACGATCGTCTTCGTGCCGGACGACCCGCTCCTCTCGCTCCCGCTCGGGGTGCTGCCGGACGGAGGCGGGCGTCCGCTCGTCGCGAGCCGTCGAGTGCTCACGGCCTCGAGCCTGACCGCGTTTCTCTCGGCGTCCGCGCGCCTGCGGTCGTTCGAGCCCGATGCCGTGCTGGCCGTCGGCGACGGCCATCGTCCCGAGGACTCCGGGCTGCCCCGGTTGCCGCACGCGGACGCGGAGGCGCGCGAGGTGGCGGAGATCTACCGGGCCGGACGGCTGCTGGTCGGAACGGACGCCAGCCCGGCCCGCGTGCTCGAACGCGAGGAGGCGGTCCTGCACTTCGCCGGGCATGCGGTCGCGAACCGGCGGCTGCCGCTGCTGTCGCGCCTGCTGCTCGCGCCCGATCGTTCGAAGGCGCCCGCGGCCGGGCCCACGGGGGAGCTCTCGGGCGCCGACATCCTCGCCCGCCGCTTCACGCGCACACGCGTGGTCGTGCTCGGCACCTGCGAAGGCGCGGCGGGCCGGATGGTCGACGGCGACGGCGCGCTGAGCCTGGCGACGCTGTTCCTCCGCGCAGGCGCGGGCGCCGTGATCGCCAGCTACTGGCCGGTCGAGGACCAGGTGCATCCGGTGCTCATCGGCCTGCACCGGGAGTTGCAGCGGCAGCGCGATCCCGCCGCCGCGCTGCGTGCGGCGCAGCTCGAGGTGCTCGGCGCGGGGGGCGATGACGCGCCAGTACGGTCGTGGGGGGCGTTCGTGGCAGTCGGCGGGCTCGTGCCCGGTGTTCGAGGAGAGTCGTGATGCCTGAATTCGTGCTGCGTTTCTCCGGGCGGTTCGTGTTCGTGGAGCAGCCGTCGGACGCCGGACCGGTCGTGCAGGCGCTGGCGGTGGACATGACGTTCAACCGCGACGTCGCGTCCGCGCCTCACCGTGTGCTCATGTCGGCCCCGCGGGCGATGGTCGATGACCTCGGCACGCGTCCGCCAGACCTGGCGCTGATGCCCTCGCCGAACGCGGCGATCGATCAGACCAACCACGAACGGCTCGAGCAGGTCGTCTGGGAGCTCGGTGGCCTGGATCTCGAGGTCGATCGGGGAGGCGGGGAACCGTTCCGCTGGCACGATCGGTCGATGCTCTTCGACATGCGCGCGGCGCTCGGATCGGCGGCGCGCCTGCGTGACGACATGCTCGGGCCCGGACCGGCGAGCGGCCCCGCGAGCGCGAGCGTGCGCATGGTCACCGGCCTCGGGGACGCACGGCAGATTGCGGACCAGACGTCAGACTTCGTCCGGCTGAACGCGCCGCTGGGGGAACCGGTGCTGAGCGGTCTGAAGCTCGCGGACTACGTCGACGTCCGTCTCGTCGTCCCGGAGGACGATCCGTCGATCGTGATTCGGATCCGGCGGCGCGGCACACCCGATCCGGCGAGCGCGATCGTCCTGCAGGCCGATCCCGACATCCCGACCGTGATCTCGTTCTCCAATCTGTGCGCGCGCACATCGGCGTCGTCGTGCGATACCGAGTTCGCGGCCCTGTACGAGATCTTCGACGGGCCGGATCTCGTGCGGACACGCCTCGTGCCGCGCCTGCGCGAGACGCTGACCGGGAAGACCGACTGCTACTCGTCCGCCTACTTCCGCTCGTAGCCGGCCTCGTCAGCCTGTCCTCCCTCGCGTGATCGCGGGCTTCTGGCGTGTCCAGGACTCCCGTCCGCGGCTACTCGCTGCACGTCGGCCTGGACGTGTCGGCGCATCCGCCCGTCCGCACGCGACCAGCGCACGGCTGCGAAGCGGCCGCCCGAGCCATGCATGCCCTGGCGAGCGCGCATGGGTACTGCTCGCCCCTGCTGTTCTGTGGGCCGGCGGCAACGGCCCGCGCGTTCGTCGACGCGTTCCGGAGGCTGACCGCGTCCCTCGCCGACGGAGACATGCTGCTCGTCACCTTCGCAGGGCATGGACGGCGGCTGTGGGGGCGCGGCGGAGCGATCCGCCCGCATGCGCTCTGCCTTGCCGACCGCCTGCTGACGGATGCCGAGGTCGGGGCGCTGCTGGACGCCACCTGCGTCCGCGCGCGGGTCGTCATCGTGCTCGACGCCTGTGGCAGCGGCGGATTCCTCGGCGAGTGGATCGCCGCACGAACCGGACGCGCCGCCGTGTCCGTGCGGGCGCCGCACGCGAGTGCCCGGGAAAAGGCACACGGGGCGGCGGACGTGCTGGTCCTGGCGGCAAGCCCTGCCCGGGGCTTCGCGGCTGCCGCTCGTGCGCGCGGGGCAGTGCCACCGTTCACCAACGCGCTGCTGCGCTGCCGCAGCGGCTGTCCGAGCTGGACGGATCTCCGCGACCGGATGGCGGCGTGGCTCGCATGCGGCGGGTTCGCGACGCCCCTGCTGGCGGGCAGCAGTCCGGCCCTGGCGTGGGAGCGGCCGTTCCGGATTGCCCCCGGACCCATTCCCGAACAGGGTGTCCCGTCGCGCAACCCGGCCCTGCCATTCGGGCGATAATGGCGCCGCATCCCCGGCCGGCGGACGGCCGGCGTTCCGGACAGGTACAGTCTGCGTGCCGAGAGAGTCGCCTGAACCTCCTGAGCCCGATCGGCGTACGCCCTTCGAATTGCACCACGAGCTGATCGAGCGCGTGATCGCATACGTCTGCGCCAGGCGCCGGCTGCGCGCAGAGGACGCCGAAGAGTTCGCGTCGTACGCCCGCCTCGAGCTGATCGACGAGGACTGCGCCGTGCTGCGGCGCTTCGAAGGGCGCAGCTCCCTCCAGACGTTCCTGGGCATCGTCATCCAGCGGCTGTATCTCGACTACCGCATCAAGCAGTGGGGCAAGTGGCGGCCATCGGCGGCCGCGCGCCGCGAGGGGCCGAACGCGGTTCTGCTCGAGCGGCTGCTGACGCGGGACGGGCTGTCCCTGCGCGAGGCAGGCGAGGTGATGGCCGCGCACCATGGCGTGTCGCTTTCACCGGACGAGCTCGAACGCCTGTCGGCACTGCTGCCCCCGCGTGCACGCCGCACACGCGAGCACGAAATCGTGCTCAGGAGCCTGCCGTCGACCGATCCGTCTCCTGAGGATCTGGCCATGGCAGCGGACCGCAAGGCCGACGCCGGCCGTCTGCTCGCGGCGCTGGATCGTGCGGTCGGTGCGCTCGACCCGCCCGATCGCCTGGCGTTGACGATGCGCTTCCAGGAGGGCCGGACCGTCGCCGAGATTGCCAGGACGACCGGGACCGAGCCGCGGCGGCTCTACGCCCGCATGACCCGGCTGTTCGGCGAGATCCGGCGCATGCTCGAAGCCGAGGGGTTCGACCGCGGCGCCGTGCGCGACCTGCTGGGCCGGCTGGATCCGCCTGGGACGGATGCGACGGGAAGTCCGGGAAGGCCGGCGCTGCGTCCGTCTATGGCGAAGGGACTCTGAAGTGGCAAGATCCGGGAACCACCCACCCATGGACGGGCGATCGTCCTGCCCGTCGGCAGAAGAGCTGGCCGCCTTTCTCGAACGGACCCTGGACGAACGCGATCGTCTGCGGATCGAGGCCCATGCGGCCGCGTGCCCTGAGTGCCGGGAAGCGCTGGCCGGCGGCGCGGCGTTTCTGGCAGAGCACGGCGACGTGCCTCCCTGGCCTGATCGTGGCCTACTCGCGAGGCCGCGGCGCGCGGTCCTCGTGGCCGGCCTGGGGCTGGCCGCGGTCGTGTTCGTCGCGCTGGGCCTGGCGGTGTGGATCGCCCGCGGTGACTCTCCGGTGTCACGGTACCGCGCGGCGCTGATCGAGGCCAGCGCCGCCGATGCGCACCGCCTCGCGCTCGCGCGGCTGTCCGGCGGGTTCCCGTACCTGCCGCCACCTGTCGTCACCCGCGGCAGCCTGCGGGCCGGTCCGTCGACCGAAGTGCGCATCGCCGCCGCGGAGCTCGAGAAGCAGGTGGGGGGCGATGACGACCCCGACGGGCGCGCGGCGTTCGGTCTGGCGCGGCTGGCGGCAGGCGATCTGGATGGCGCGGTGGCCGCACTGGCCGGCGCGCTGCAGCGCCGGCCGGACTCGGCGGCAATCGCGACGGATCTGTCGGCCGCCTACCTGACGCGCGCCAGCCGTTTCGACACAGACGACGATCGGTGGCTGGGACTGGAAGCTGCCGACCTGGCCATTGCCGCCGAGCCGTCCGCGATGGCACCCTACTTCAATCGCGCGCTCGCGCTCGAAGGGCTGGGGCGGAACGACGAGGCGATCGCGGCGTGGTCCCGATACCTGGAGCTCGAGCCGTCCGACGAATGGCGTGCGGAGGCCGCGGCGAGACTCGCGAGACTGCGGCAGGACACGGGGCCTGGCCAGCAGGACCGGCGTGAGTGATCGTTCCACCGTGTCACCGGTGGCCGTGAGGCGTCCAGCCCGTCTCTGCCGATCGGTCATTCCCACCCTCGCTCTCATCCTGGCCATCACCGCGGCGTGCGACAGCGCTGCGCAGACGTTCACCGGAACGGTCGTGGCCGTCCATGACGGCGACACGATCTCGGTCCGCACGCGGAACGAGACCATCCGGATCAGGCTCGAGGGGATCGACTGCCCGGAGTACCGCCAGCCGTTCTCGGCTCGCGCGCGTCGATTCACGTCGACCATGGTTCGCCGGCGCACGGTCACCGTCGAGCCGCGAGGCCACGATCAGTACGACCGCCTCCTGGCCCGCGTGCGGGTGGACGGCACCGAGCTGAACGAAGCGCTGGTGCGCAAGGGGCTCGCCTGGCACTATGCGGGACGCACGCCGGATCGCGTGCTGGCCGATGCCGAGCGCGCCGCGCGGGCCGCACGGGTCGGGATCTGGTCGCAGCCGAATCCCGTTCCGCCGTGGGAGTGGCGGCGGCGATATCCGCGAGCCCGCCGATAGCACGAGGGTGGCCTTCAGGCCGGCAGTTCACGAGCTCCGCGACGGCGTTCACGCCGGCGATACGATACGATCCCGCGCCATGACGGCAGCACGGGTCCGAAGGCGCAGCGCGTCCTCGTCTCCCCGCGTCGCGATGGCAATCGCGGCGCATCCCGACGATATCGAGTTCCTCATGGCCGGCACGCTGCGGCTGCTGTTCGAGGCCGGGTGGGACACGCATTACCTGACCGTCGCGAACGGATCGTGCGGCTCGACCCGGCATGGTCCCGCAGCCATCGCGCGCATCCGCCGTGCTGAAGCGCGGGAAGGCGCGGCGATCCTCGGCGCCCGTTTCCACGAGAGCCTCGCCCGCGACGCGGAGATCCTCTATGCCCTGCCGCTGCTGCGGCGTGTCGCGGCAGTCGTGCGCGAGGTCGCGCCCCGCATCCTGCTCGTGCCGTCGCCGCAGGACTACATGGAGGACCACACCGAGACCTGCCGTCTGGCGGTGACGGCCGCCTTCGTCCGGGGCATGCCGAACTTCCGCACGACGCCGGCGCGGCCGCCCGTGGAGCGGCCGGTCACCATTTATCACGCGATGCCGCACGGGCTCCGGTCGCCGCTCCGGCAGCCCGTCGTGCCGGACGCGTGCGTGGACACGACGGACGTGCACGACCTGAAACGCCGCGCGCTTGCGGCGCATCGCAGTCAGCAGCCGTTCCTTCAGGCGACCCAGGGGATGAACTCCTACCTGCAGATGATGGAGGACATGTCGCGCGAGGTCGGGCGGATGTCCGGGCGCTTCACGCACGCGGAAGGCTGGCGGCGTCATCTGCACCTCGGATTCTGCGAGCCGGACGACGACCCGCTTGCGGAGGCGCTCGGGAAAAAGGTTCGATCGCTGGAGAAGCAGGGAGGGAGACGCCAGGCCGCCGGGTCCAGGAGCTACCGATGACCTTGAACGATTTCACGACCTTCTACGAGCGCGAGCATGCCACGACCCGGAAGGTGCTGCAGGCCTTTCCGGCGGATCGCGCCGACTTCACGCCACACGAGCGGTCCAACACGGCGCTGCACCTGGGCACGCTCTTCCTGGCCGAGGAGCACATGGTGAGCCGGGCCTTGAGGGGCGAGCCTGTCCTGGGCGGCACGTCACGCCCGCTGCCCGCGGACTGGCAGGCGGTGCTCGACGGCTTCGACGCCCTGCACGAAGAGGTGAAGCAGGCCATCGCGTCCGCGAAGGAGACCGAGCTGAAGCCGGTGACCTTCTTCGTCGCGCCGAAAACGCCCGGCGAGTATCAGCCCATCCAGTTCGCGTTCTTCATGATCTGCGACCAGATCCATCATCGCGGCCAGCTCTCGGTGTACCTGCGAATGGTCGGCGGCAAGGTCCCGTCGATCTATGGCCCGACGGCGGATGAGCCGTGGACCTGAAGACCCTCTGACCTCAAATTGATGGGCTTGTAGCTCGTCAGCGGTGCGCAGGCCCCACTCAGCGGTGCCCGTATAATCGCGGTCTGGCCGGCCTGCGTCTGCTCCCGCCCCGGTTCCCTCCGAACCGCACATCGATGGCTCTCGGTGCGGCTGCGCTCGTGCTGTACCTCGTCGCGGCTCCTGCGTCGGCTCAGGATGGGCTCTGGCGCGTGATCACGTCGGACAACGGGCTTCCCGAAACCTGGACGTTTCACCTCGCGGCCGATTCCGCGGGCCGCGTCTGGACCAGCCACGGCGTGCCCGCGCTCGGCCGGTACGATGGCTACGCCGCATCCCGCCAGCTCGTCGATGCCACCGAACTGCGGCTCAGCGTCGGGCCGGACGATCGGCTCTGGACGACGACGCGCGCCGGTGTGCTCTGCAGCGGGGTGCAGCGGTTCGACGGCGCCGCCTGGCAGCCGTTTCTACTGCCTGCGGCCGACCGCGTGCCGTACCCGGACGTGAGACTGCTGGCGTGGCGTCAGGATCGGGCACTGTTGCTGACGCCGGGTGCGATGTTCGAGGTGGACGCGCCGACGGGGCGCATCGAGCGACTGGCCGTGCCGGAGGGACTGGGGCGTCTGCGTCAGCTCCATCCGGCGCGCGACGGTGGCGCGTGGGTGAGCGGCGAGCGCGGGCTCGCGTATCTCGCACCCGATCGCGCCTGGACGCCTGTGGCGCTGCCGGCCGGCACGACACGCCCGGGCTGGGTGCAGGATTCGCCGCGCGGCCTCCTCGTCGTCGCCTCCCACCCCGACGGCGACGTCGTCCTGCGGTCGTCGCATGGCACGTGGACGCATGTGGCGTCGAACCCGTCGGGTGAGCCGATCTTCGCTGCGTGGGACGGCGTCGACGAGGCCCTGTGGATTGCCAGCCGGATTTCGCGCGGGTTCCGTCTCTCGCTGCTCAGGCCGAATCAGCCCGTGCAGCACCTGCCGCGCATGCACGCGCTGTCGGGTCTGCTCTACGACGTCGTTCCGGAAGAGGACGGCGGGTTCTGGCTGGCGACCTCCCTCGGACTCGTTCGCCACCTGCCGGCCGTGTGGCGGCGTCCGGCCGCGCCCGCGCATCGCCCCGTCCACACGGGCGCACTGATCCAGCTCCGCTCCGGCGACATCGTCGCCATCCAGGAGGACGGCGTGCTGGTGCGCCGGTGGGACGGCCCCTGGCTGTTCCAGCCGCTGCCGCGGCCGGCGCTCAGCAACATCCATTACAGCGACGTGTTGGCCGAGCTGCCCGACGGACGCGTGATGATCGGGCGGTCCCAGCAGCAGTCGCCACTCGTGTTCGACGTGAACACCCGCCGGTTCGAGACGCTGCGGCATCCCGAGGGGCGCCTGGTCGAGATTCTCGGACGGACGCGCGACGGGCTCGGCGCGTGGACGATGACGCGGCCCGGCGCGGGCAACGCCCGCATCGAGCGGTTCGATGGCCGGCAGTTCACGACGCAGGTGGAGCTGGACGGGGAGTGGGAAGGCGGCGGCCGTCCGCACGTGATCCTCGAGCTGGCGAACGGCGACCTCATCGTGACGCCGACGCCGCACGGCGTCGGGCACCTGCACGGCACCCGGTGGACGTGGTACCAGGGTGCGTCCGACATCCCCGAGGTGCTGCCGTTCACCGCCGCGGAGTTGCCGGACGGCCGGATCTGGTTCGGCGGGCGCTCCGGGATTTCCGAGCTTCGGGGTTCGGCGCTCCAGCACGTGCGCGACGGGCTGCAGACGGTCCGCAGCATCATCATCGCGCCCTCGAACGGGGAAGTGTGGGCATCGTCGAACAGCGGCGTGCATTGGCTGCACGAGGGCAGCTGGATCTCGCTCACCGCCGAGGACGGGCTGCCCGACGGGGCGGTGTTCGACGTGCTGGAGGACCGTGAGGGGCGGATCTGGGCGGCCACGAGCGCCGGCCTGAGCGTCCGCCACGTGGATGCGGATCGGGAGCCGCCGCAGACGCAGGTGCCCGCGGACGTCAACGCCAACGAAGCCCCGCCGAGCGGCGAGATGCGGCTGACCTTCACCGGTGTCGACCGCTACGAGCAGACCGAACGCTCGCGGCTGTTCTACTCGTACAGGTTGAACGACGGCCCGTGGTCCGCGTTCACGGCAAGCACGGGCGTGACGCTCACGGAGCTGCCCGCCGGGCCGTATGTCTTCGCGGTGCGCGCGATGGATCGCAACGGCCGGATCGATGACACGCCGGCGGAGTGGCGGCTCACCGTGCTCCGCCCGTGGTATCGCGAACCCGGCGTGCTCGCGCTCACCGTGCTCGGGCTGGTCGCGGCGATCATCGCGCTCGCGCTCTTCGTGACCCGTCACCGGCGGCTCGAGCGGCTCGTCGAGGCGCGCACGCGCCAGCTCCGCGACGAGCTGAGCGAGCGCCAGCGCGTCGAGCAGGAGCGCGCCGAGCTGGAGCAGCAGCTCCAGCAATCGCAGCGCATGGAGGCGCTCGGGCGGCTGGCGGGCGGCATCTCGCACGACTTCAACAACCTGCTGACCGTCATCTGCAGCTACGCCGATCTCCTTGCCGAGGAGCTGTCGGCCGACGATCCCCGACACGCGCACGCCGAGGAGATCGTCAAGGCGGGCAACCGGGCGACGGTGCTGACGCAGCAGCTGCTGCAGTTCAGCCGCCACCAGGCGGTCCAGCGGCAGGTCCTCGATCTGAACACGACGCTCGCCGACCTGCTCAGCATGCTCGGCCGGCTGCTCGGGGAGGACGTGCACGTGCGCTTCACGCCGGCGAGCGACCTGTGGCCGATCCGGGCGCATCGCGGGCAGCTCGAGCAGGTGGTCGTGAATCTCGCCGTCAATGCGCGCGACGCGATGCCGATGGGGGGCACGCTGACGATCGAGACCGCCAACGTCACGCTGGAGGAGGAGTACGTCCGCACGCACGTCGACGCCAGACCGGGGCCGCACGTCCGCCTCACCGTCACCGACACCGGCACGGGGATGGACCCGGCCACCACGCAGCGGATCTTCGAGCCGTTCTTCACGACGAAGCCGCACGGCCAGGGATCCGGACTGGGCCTCGCCATGGTGTACGGCATCGTCCGGCAGCACGACGGCCACATCGACGTGCGCAGCGCGCCGGGGCGGGGCACGCGGTTCGCCATCCACCTGCCGCGGACGTTCGACGAGGCGCCGCCGCCGGCGGGCCCGGACCGCCGGGCGCGGCTGGACGGACGCGAGACGGTCCTGCTGGTCGAAGACGAGGATGCGGTGCGCCAACTCGCGCACGACGTGCTCACGCGCTACGGCTATCACGTTGTCCCCGCCGCCTCGGGAGAGGAGGCGCTGCATCTCGTCGAGGGCCAGCACGTGCAGCCCGACGTGCTCGTCAGCGACATCGTGATGCCCGGCCTCCATGGCACCGAGCTCGCGATGCGCCTTCGCGACCGCTGGCCGGATCTGCCGGTCATCCTGATGTCGGGTTACACCGACGACCTCGAGGAGCCGCAGGTCGCGCAGGGGGTCGCGTTCCTGCAGAAGCCCTTCACGGCTGCGGCGCTCGGACAGAAAGTGGGCGAAGCGCTCGGCACCCGGGCGTGAGAACACCGCCGGCGATGACGGGGCGAGGCGTCCGGAGTGCCCGTCGTGCCGATCAGGATCCCAGCCGTTCGGCGAGGACCTGTTCGAGCAGCGCCTCGGCGCTCCCGCCGGGGGAAAGCGAAAGGCGGTGGCGGATGCGCGCAGCGATCGCCGCGGCCGCGCGCTCACGCACGTCCGGGTCCATGCCGTCGCGGCGCTGCAGGAAGGTCTCGACCACGCGGATCTCGTCGGCCTCGAGACGCGACGCGCCAAGACGTGCGGCGCGCGGTTGCGGCGGCGTCGCGGCCGTGTCCACGACGGACATGCGCGGCTCCCGGACGACGACCGTGCCCGCGGCCATGTCGCCGAGGCGCTGTGCGCGCGGGCTCAGCAGGGCCGCGACGATGCCGATGCCGTAGCCGCCGGGCAGCGAATCGACAATCCGCACCAGGTTCCGGACGACCGCCTGCTGCACGGCCATCGGCCGGCCATCGTCCGCGATCACGCGCAGGCCGACCAGCCGCTTGCCCGGCGTCCGTCCGTGGTCCAGCGCTTCGAACAGCAGGAAATATCCGTAGAAGAGGACGAACACCGCGAGCAGCAGCAGCGCGGGGACCCACCAGACCGCCGAGGCGCCCAGGCGCTCGATTGCCGGGAAGACGCCGGAGCCGGTCAGCAGGAGCGCCACGAACACGGCGGCCTGGATGATCGTGTCGATCGCGAGCGCGAGGGAGCGGCTGCCGACCTCGGCCAGCGGCAGTTCGAGCGCAATCTGCTCGGGTGTGTCGATGGTAAGCTTCTCGGTCACCGATGCTCTCTGCGCACTGGATCCGGCGGCGCCAGCCTCACTGGACGCGGCTGGAGACGCTCGTCGCGCGGGCCGGCCGCCGGGGCGTCTCGACGCTCGACCGCCACGAGCTGCGCGACCTCGCCCTGCTGTATCGGCAGGCCGCCGCCGATCTCGCCGCCGCCCGCGCCGACCCGGCGCGTCGCGCACTGGCCGAGTCGCTGAACGCGCTGCTGGGGCGCGCCCATCATCTCGTGTATACCGGCGAGCCCGCCAGCCGGCGCCGGATCCGGCATTTCTACAGCAGACGGCTTCCGGCGGCAATCCGGGAGAGCCGGTGGGAGATCGCGCTCGCCGCGGTGATCTTCATCGGCGGGGCGCTCGCCGGCGCACTCACCAGCGCGCTCGACCCGGGATTCCCGCGCGTCGTGCTCGGCGGCAGCATGCTCGACACCATCGAGCGGCGCGAGATGTGGACGCACCCGATTCTCGCGATGAAGCCGCTGGCATCGGCCGGCATCATGACCAACAACCTGTCGGTGTCGTTCACCACGTTCGCCGGAGGGATTCTCCTGGGAATCGGCCCGCTGTATCTGATGTTCCTGAACGGGCTGCTCCTCGGGGTGGTCGGGCACGCGTGCTTCGGCGCCGGCATGAGCACGGCGCTCTGGAGTTTCGTGGCGCCGCACGGCGCGCTCGAGCTGCCGGCCATCGTCCTGGCGGGCGGCGCGGGACTGGTCCTCACGCGCGGGCTGGTCCTGCCCGGCGCGCTGCCGCGCCGGCAGGCGCTCGCGAGGGCCGGAGCGCAGGGGGCGGCGCTCATGCTCGGGGTCATCCCGATGCTCGTGCTCGCCGGGCTGATCGAGGGGTTCGTCTCGGCCGCGCCGATGCCGCCGGTACAGAAGTTCGTCATCGGCGCGGCGCTGCTCACGCTGCTGGTCCTGTACGTGACAAGCGGACGCGGGCAATCGTCGGGCCGGACTTCAGTCCGGCCATCGAGGCCGAAGTAGGCCGAACTTCAGCTCGCCCGTCCTCACAGCAGGTTCCGTTCCTTGATCTCGACGTACCGGTTGATCAGCAGCGGGCCGAGCCGGCCAGCCGGCCATTCGAGCGCGAGCACGCCCCTGTCGCGCAGCGATCGCAGCAGCGCGGCGCGCCGCTCCGTCGCCTCCTGCGCCGCCATCACCCGATAGAGGTCGTCGGCTGATTCGGGGCGCGAGCCGGCGAGCGCGGCCACGTCGGTGGGCTGCGGCACGCCGACGAGGACCAGGTGTCGCGCGGCAAGATGCCCGGCGCCCATGACGACATCGGGGACGCCCGCCGTCTCGGCGATTTCGGTCAGCCACAGCACGAGCGCGCGACGAGACTGCAGCGACTGCAGCATGGATGCCGCGCCGAGATGATCCCCTTCCACCGCCTCCGGTGCCACCGTCGCGAGTGCGTCCGCCAGCCGCCGCAGCTGCGCAGGGCCGCGCGCCGGGGCGAGCCGCCGCTGGACACGGCGGCCGTACGCCAGCAGACCCACGCGGTCGCCGGCCTGCATCGCCGCGTGCGCGAGGGCAAGCGCCGCGTCCGCGGTGTGGTCGAGCGTGAGCTGCGTGCCGGTGCGCGCGCGCATGAGCCGGCCGGCGTCCAGCACAATCCAGATTGGCTGGCTCCGTTCAGGCTGATACACGCGCGTGACGAGGCGGCCGCGGCGCGCGGTTGCGCGCCAGGCGACGTCGCGCAGCTCGTCGCCCTCCTGGAACTCGCGGAGGTGGTGCAGTTCGCGTCCGCGTCCGCGCATCCGGGCGCGCCGCAGCTCGGCGTCCATCCGCCGGCTGCGCACGAGCGCCATCGCGCCCCGGCGCGCGGCGGTGAAACTCGGATAGACGCGCACAGGCTGGGCGATCGGCGCGGCCGCCCAGCGCAGCGCGAGCCCCGCATCGCTTTCGTAGCGGACGGCGAGCTCGCCGACTTCGTGATCGCCGCGCTCCGCAGGGGTCAGCGCGTAGACGGTCCCGGCCACACGCCCTGGCGCGACGTCCAGATCCCGCGCAATCCAGCCCGACGCGTCGTCCTGCGCCGCGCCGAGCGCCTCGGGCGGTGTGTCGTAGAGCCGCACGCGAAGCGGCACGCGGCCGGTGTTCCGGATCTGGAGGGTGACGGCTGTGCGATCGCCGAGACCCAGTGCGCCGCTCCAGGTCCGGCGCGCCGCGATGGCCTCGGGAGGCGGCAGCCGGCGCAGATCCCACGTCCACGCCGCGGCGAGCGCGACATTCCAGACGAGCAGCAGCATCAGCGTCGCCGGCTCGAACCAGGCGGGAATCACCCAGAGCAGACCGGCCGCGAGCAGCAGCAGGCCGCGACGGCCCACCCCGACCGGGGCACGCGCACGCGCCCGGCACGACGCCGCGACGGCGTCGGGGGCAACCGATCGGGCTGTCACCCCGGTACCTCGACCGACGCCAGCACGTCGGCAATCACCTGGTCGGTGGTGATGCCTTCGAGATCCGCATCCGGCTTCAGCACCAGCCGGTGACGCAGCACCGGTCCCGCCGCCCGCTTCACATCGTCCGGGATGAGGAAGTCGCGCCCTTCGAGCGCGGCGAATCCCTTCGCGAGCTGCATCAGGCCGACCGCGGCGCGCGGGCTGGCGCCGAGCGCCACGGCGCCCCAGTCGCGCGTCCGCCGCGCGACGTCGGCGATGTACTTGAAGAGCGGCGGCTCCACGCGCACGGCGCGCACGGCTCCGCGTGCCTCCGCCAGCGCGGCGGCCTGCAGCGGCTCGATGTCCGCGCGGTCGAGGTGCCGCGCATCGAAGCCCCGATGGTGCCGTTCGAGAATCGCCTCTTCCTCGCCGGCACCGGCGTCCGGGTAGTCGAAGCGGATCTTCAGCATGAACCGATCGAGCTCGGCCTCCGGCAGGGGATACGTGCCCTCGAACTCCACCGGGTTCTGCGTCGCGAAGGTCGTGAACGCCGGCGACAGGGGGTAGCTGGTGCCGTCCACGGTGACCTGGCGCTCCTCCATGGCTTCGAGCAGCGCCGCCTGCGTGCGCGGCGGCATCCGGTTGATCTCGTCGACGAGCAGCAGTTCGGTGAACACCGGCCCGTGGCGGAACGTGAACTCGCCGGTGGCCATGTTCAGCACGCTCGATCCGACAATGTCTGCGGGCATGAGGTCGGGTGTGCCCTGGACGCGGTGGAAGTCGAGCGTCAGGATGCGCGCGAGCGTCCGGACGGCCAGTGTCTTGGCGAGCCCGGGCACGCCTTCGACGAGCGCGTGGCCGCCGCAGAGCACGGTCAGGAGCAAAAGATCGAGCGGCTCGCGCTGTCCGACGATGACGCGTGAGAGCTCGCGGCGGGCGTGGGCGACGACGGTAGTGATCATGGGAACAGGTCGGGTCGGGTCGGGTCTCATCAGGTCTCAACGGGCCGGATCAGTCTGATCGGGTCGGATCAGGTCTGCCCCTTCTCCTTGCGATGACGCACCGTGCGTGCGGCCAGGTCCTGCAGCCGTTGCACGAGTCCGAGCGCTTCGTGCGAACCGATGGGTGTGTCGCCGGGGGCGGAATCACGCAGGGCTGCGGCGATGGTCGACGCCGGCACGCCCAGGCGCGAGGCCGCGGCGGCGGCGAGTCGTTCGTCACCGGCGGATGCTGGCATGCCGCTGGCGGCCGCGAGGAGCCGTCGGGTGCGCGTGCGCGCCACCTCCACCGCGCCTGATGCCGCGTCGGCACGCCCGTAGAGCCGCGCCATCGCGTCGATGAACTCGACGGGTGACGTTCGCACCTGGGCCGGCGGCATGCGGACCGGCAGATGGCGGCGCCCGTAGGTGAACCACGCGGCGGCCGCGATCAGCGCGAGCTGTGCCAGCGCCGCCGGTACCGGGGTTCCCGCGATGTACGCCCAGAGCGACTGGACGTACCCGTGCGAGTGCTCGTCCCAGATGATGCGGCGTTCCCCCGGCGATCCCAGCGTGTTGAGCAGCAGTTCGACATGCCCGTCGGCCTGGATGCTGTCGTTCAGCAGCGGATCCGGCCCCGCCCACCAGATCGCCCGCCCCTCGCCGATGCGCGCGGCGGCGACGCCGATCGTCGCGTCGTTCTCGTAGACGGCGACGTACGGCGCCGCGGCTCTGGCGACGCGCACGTCCGGTCGCATCGTCACCGAGTGAACGCCACGCGTGAGCGGTCCGGGGAGCACGGCCCGATACACCTCGGACGCGGCCGGCCTCCCGAATGCCGACGCGTCCTTGTCCTCGGGGCGCTGCAAGGAGTGGAGCGCGAATCCCTCCGACGGGATCGCGTGCAGCGCGCTCCCTGCGGCCAGGACGACGCCGCCGGCCTCGAGAAAGGCCGCCAGCGCGCGCCGATCCGCCGCCGACAGGTCGGGCGGGCGACGGGTGATGACGAGGAGGTCCTCCCCCGGGTCGAGTGTCAGCGCGGCGAAGGGAGACAGCGACCGTTCGACCCGATGGCCGAGCCGGGCGAGCAGGAGATATGCCGCCTTTGCGCCTCCCGGGCCGGCGACGAACGTCGACCCGCGGGGACCGGGCACACGCACCGGCACAATCCAGGCGCTGCCCGCGCTCACGACCACGACCACGAGGGCGGCGGCGATCAGGAGGCCGGCATCGCCACGGACACGGAACATCCACATCCCTCGAGCTGCAGGGCGAGCGCGGCCGCATCGGCAGGGCGCGCGCCGTACCACGTCTGTTCGAACTGCCGGACCAGCGCGGCGAAGGCGTCGCGCCGCGTGTCATCTGCCGGGACGAGGCGCGCGTACTCGCGCGGCGTCCGGCTCTCGTCCACATCCCAGAGGCCCTGCGCTTCGAATCGCAGGAGCACGGCGACGTACGCACAGCGCACCGCGTCGCGGGCGTCGCCGGCAGCCAGCGCACGCTGGGCCCTGGCGAGCCATGCATGCCATGGCTCCGGCCCCTCGTCCGGGGTTGCGGCCGCCCTCGCAACCCGGCGCGGGCGGCGGAGCAGCGCACGAATCAGCAGGACGAGCGCCGCGAACGCGGCCAGCCAGGCGAGCAGCTCCCTGAAACCCCGGGTGCTGATACGCTCCGGCATGGCTCTGTCGAGCAGCGTCTGAATCCACCGCAGGAGGCGCTCCCTGAGCCGCGCCAGCGGGCCCGGCGGCGCGGCCGGAGCGAACTCGGCGAGAGCCAGCACGGCGGCCAGCTCGTCGCGCGCGGCTGCGCGACTCGCCGACGGCGTGGCGTCATCGCCGGTGACGAGCGTTCGGAGCGACGCGAGCTGGAGGCGCAGAGATTCACGCCGCTCCTCCCACGGGCCGTCAGCCGTGCCGGCGACGCGGGCCAGCGCGCCGACACGCACGATGTGCTCGCGATCACCGTCCTGCACGCGCCATGCGTCGGGGATCGTGCGGAGCGCGGCGCGCAGCTCCTCGTCGCCCTTCACGCCTGCTGCGAGGCGATCGAGTGCGTCGATCTGCTGGACGAGATCGCCGACGGTCAGGACGGGCGCGGGGACCGCATCACCGTCATCCGCCGACACGCACGGAGCTGCCAGCAGGACGAGTGCGAGGACCAGTGGACGAGCGCCCGCCGCCATCGCGCGTCAGATGCCGGGACCCGGCGCCGGCGCGACACCCGCCGGCGTGCCGCCCGCGTCGAGCGCACGCAGCATCATCTGCACGTCCAGGGCTTCCCGCCTGATGCGGACGTCGAAGTACACGACCGCGAGCCCGATGATCACGAACGGCGCGGTCACGATCGAGCCTACGGCGCCCAGCACGGATGCGCCGATCGTGAACGGCAGGAAGAACGGGCTGTCGGGACCGACAATCATGCCGGCCATCATGAGCGGCCCCTGGAAGAGCAGCCCGACGCCGTACGCGACCAGCGTGGAGCAGAGCACCACGAGGAGGAGCGGCAGCATGTGCCCGCGCGCCAGCGCGACGCTGCGTGCGATGGCGGCGTTCGCGCCCAGGTTCTCGACGACGAGCACGGACACCGAGAGCGCGTAGCGGAGCATGAGATAGAAGATGACGATGACGCCCGCGAACACCGCCCCGATCATCAGCAGCGCGAGCAGGATCGACACCACGGCGCCCACGGTGTCGCCGATGAGCGCGCCGATTCCGCCCACGAGTGCGGTGATTCCCGCGCCAGCGGCGCCCAGCAGCGCGAAGAAGCCGAGACCTCGCAGGCCGACGAGCAGCATCAGCAGGAGCAGCCGCGGCGTCTGCGGCAGCACGTCGCGGTAGGCCGATCGAATCGTTACGGGGGCCCCGCGATAGACCTGCGAGACGCCGAGCGTGCCGGCGCCAATCGCGACGATGTACAGGATCCAGAACAGCAGCATGCCCACGATCATCACCGGGAGGAAGACGAAGGCGAGCATGCCCACGCGCTCGGGGGCGTTCAGGATGGCCGGCTGCAGCAACTGGAAGGGCAGCGTGGCGATCGTCATCGCGATGATGGGCGCTGCCATGATGCCGGCGAAGAGCACGAAGTGCCGCCGGTAGAGCGTGAAGATGCGGTCGAGCAGCTCGGGGATCGACAGCGGCCGGAGCTCGTACGGCATGCCGCGGGCATGCTAGCACAGGGGAACGGGGGGAATGGGAAACGGGAACGCGGAACGGGAAACCCTCCTCCGCCCTTCGGGCTGCGGAGGGCACGCGGGAATGCTGCGACCGCTCGGCGAACGGGGACTCGCGGTCGCGCGCTGACGGGGCTGAATGAAGCCCCGCCGCTACACACGATTTCCTGGGCCCACTCTCACGCGAACTCGAACGTCAGCCCGTCTCCCTGCACGCCGATCGTCACCGTGCCGCCGTTCTCCAGGCGGCCGAAGAGGATCTCGTCCGTCAGCCGGTCGCGCACCTCGCGCTGGATGACGCGGGCGAGCGGGCGGGCGCCGTAGATGGGATCGAAGCCCTTCGTCGCGAGCCACGCGCGTGCCTCGGGCAGCAGCGTGAACGCGACCTTCCGCTCCGAGAGCTGCGACTCGAGCTGCAGGATGAACTTCTCGACGATCGTCTCCATGACCTGGTGCGAGAGCGGCCGGAACGTGACGATGGCGTCGAGGCGGTTGCGAAATTCGGGGCTGAACATCCGCTCGACGGCGGCGCGCGACCGGGTCTGCGCCTCCTGCCAGCGCGTGGCGTCGGCCAGCGCGGAATCGGATCGACCCGGCGCGCCGAAGCCGATCGAGGCGGCGCTCATCTCGCGCGAGCCGGCGTTCGACGTCATGATCAGGACCACGTGCCGGAAGTCGGCCTTGCGCCCGGTGTTGTCCGTCAGCGTCGCGTGATCCATCACCTGCAGCAGGATGTTCATGACATCCGGATGCGCCTTCTCGATCTCGTCGAGCAGTACGACGTTGTACGGGTGCTGCCGGACCGCGTCGACGAGCAGCCCGCCCTGCTCGAAGCCGACGTATCCCGGCGGCGCGCCGATGAGCCGCGCCACGGCGTGCTTCTCCATGTACTCGCTCATGTCGAAGCG
>CAYUPN010000059.1:0-24386 GCA_964446605.1 uncultured Bifidobacteriaceae bacterium
CAACGACGAGTTCTACCAGACGCAGTACCGGATCCTGCAGAGCCGCAGCCTGGCCCGTCGGGCCGTGGTGGCCATGAATCTGGCCGAACACCCGGCATACAAGCGGCAGGCCGGGGCTCGCCCCCGGTTCAGCCTCATGGGCACGGCGATCCGCGGCGCCGTGGCGGTGAAGCATGCGATTTTCGGCAAGCCCGAGCCGCAACCCCGTGAGGCGCGCGGCGCGGAGGAGTCGGACGTCGAAGCGGCTCTCGTCGACACGTTTCTCGGCGCACTCACGGTCCAGCCGGTCCGCAACAGCCGGCTGGTCGATCTCCGCTTCGTCTCCACGGAGCCGGAGCTCGCGGCCGACATGGCCAATGCGCTGGCGGCCGCCTACATCCAGCAGAACACCGAGTTCCGGTTCAACACCTCGAAAGAGGCAGCCGAATGGCTCGAGGGGCAGCTCGGGGAGCAGCGCAAGAAGGTCGAGGAGAGCGAGGCGGCGCTCCAGCGCTACCGGGAGACCCACGACGCCGTGGCGGTCGAGGACCGTCAGAACATCGTCGTGCAGCGTCTGGCCGAGCTCAACGCGGCCGTGACCAAGGCGAAGACCACGCGCATCGAGAAGGAAGCGCTCTACAACCAGCTCCGGTCGATGGAGGCCGCGGGCGCGCTCGACAGCGTGCCGGCGGTGCTGGCGAACGACTACGTCCAGACCATCAAGGCGGATCTGGCTGCCGTGCAGCGGCAGCAGGCGGAGCTGGCCGAGAAGTACGGCGAGCGGCACCCGGAGATGATCAAGATCCGCACCGCCGTGCAGGCCACCGAGGCCAAGCTGCACCTCGAGCTGCGGAAGATCGTGGACTCCGTGCGCAGCGAGTACGAGGCGGCGCTGGCGCAGGAGCGGAGCCTGTCGGGCGCGCTCGATACCCAGAAGGCCGAGGCGATGAGCCTGAACCGGAGGGGGATCGAGTTCAGCGTCCTGTCGCGCGAGGCGGAGAGCAACCGGCAGATCTACGAGGCGCTCCTGCAGCGCACGCGCGAGACCGGGATATCGGGTGAGTTCAAGGCGAGCAATATCCGGGTGGTCGATCGCGCGGAGATGCCGGGTTCCCCCTTCTTCCCGCGCAAGCAGCGCGACATTTCGCTCGCGGCCCTCACCGGCCTGGTGCTCGCGCTCGGCTTCGTCTTCTTCTTCGAGTACCTGGACAACCGGATCAAGTCGCCGCAGGAGCTCCGCGCGACGCTGAACGTGCCGTTCCTCGGCATGGTGCCGTCGATTCCGGGTCAGCACCAGGCGCTGCTGACCGGCCCGGTCCCGCCCAACTTCGGGGAGGCGATACGCTCCGTACGCACGAACGTCCTCTTCTCCTCCGCGGAGGAGGGCGCCCACGTCATCGTGGTGACGAGTGCGGGACCCGGCGAGGGGAAGAGCGTCGTCTCGAGCAATCTGGCGGTGTCGCTGGCGCAGGCCGGTCAGCGTGTCCTGCTCGTGGACGCCGATATGCGGCGGCCGCGCGTGCACGAGATCTTCGAAATGCCGCAGGAGCCGGGGCTCTCGAACCTGCTGGTCGGCGACTGCAAGCCGAGCGAGGCCGTGCGGAAGTGGCAGACCGTCGGCGGGCTCTGTGTGCTGCCGGCCGGCATGATCCCGCCGAACCCGGCGGAGCTGCTCGGGTCGAAGCGCTTCGACGAATACCTGCACACGCTCGGCAGCCACTTCGACTGGGTGATCGTCGATTCGCCGCCCGTGCTGGCCGTGGCCGACGCGGCGGTCGTCGCCAACGGCGCGTCCGGCGTCGTCTTCGTGGTCGGCGCGGATCAGACCAGCCGGCAGGCGGCCCGCGAAGCCATCCACCAGCTGCAGGCGGCGCATGCGCGGATCATCGGGACCGTGCTGAACCGCGTCGACCTGGAGCGGAACCCGTACTACTACTCGCACTACTACCGCAAGGAGTACGCGAAGTACTACGTGAAGGCCCCCACCGCCTAGATCCGGCGTCAGCCTCCGCCGCCGGCCGTCAGGTCTGTCCCGCACTCTCGCATCCGGCGGCGCCGCGCCGGGTGCCGAGGCCCACTCAGTGTCATCGCTCGGCCACACGGCCCGCCTGGCCGTCTTCTGGACGACCGGGTTCAACCTGTTCCGCGACGTCCTCCAGCTGGGGCTCACGCTCACCCTGGCGCGACTGGTTCCGCCGGAGGCGTACGGCCAGTTCGGCCTGGTCAGCACGATCCTGACCATGCTCACGGTGCTCTCGTTTCGCGAGTTCGTGAGCTACACGCTGCAGGTGCGGCGCGACGACGAGACGCACTATCAGGATCACTTCACGGCCGGCGCCGTCATGCAGGCCGGTGTGTTCCTGGTGGCCAATGCCGTGGCGGGCATCATGTGGCTCGTGCCCGGCTACAGGCCGGCGGCGCTGCTGATGCACGCGATGTCGCTGCTCTTCCCGCTGGACCTGGCGTCGGAGTTCCGCGTGAAGATGCTCGAACGCGCGCTCGAGTGGCGTCGGCTGCGGCTGCTGCACGCCACGGGCCTGGTCGCCAGCGGCGTCACGTCGGTGAGCATGGCGCTGGCAGGCTGGGGAGCCTGGGCGTTGCTGCTGCCCATGCTCCTGGTCCCGATTCCCTTCACCCTCGACCTGTTCGTTCATGCCCGGTTCAGGCCCACGTGGGAGTGGGATCGGGAGCGGTACGGCCCCGCGTGGCGCTTCGGGCTGACGCGGATCTCGAGCGCCACACTGGTCAGTGCCTCACAGGCGCTGGAAAGCGCCGTGCTGGTGCGCCGCGCCGGCTTCGAGACGCTGGGGTTCTACAGCCGCGCGATCGGGCTGGCCAATCTTGCCTGCCAGAAGGTCTCCTCGGTGCTCTCGCAGGCGCTGTATCCGGTACTGACGCGCATCGAACCGGGCACCGATCGCTACCGGCGCGTCGCCGCCCTCATGCTGCGATGCGTCGTGTGGACGGTGGTGCCGGCCGCGGTGCTCGTCTCTCTCATCGCGCAACCGGTCGTGCTGCTGCTTTACGGCAGTCAATGGCTCGCCGCGGTACCGCTGGTGCCCTGGGCCTTGATGGCCGTCGGCATGGCTGCGGTGACGCAGACCGCGTACTCGCTGCTGCTCGCCTACCGGCAGCAGCACCGCTGTGCAATAGCTGATGCGATTCGGCTGGCGGGGATCAGCCTGGGACTCGTGCTGCTGCTCCCGCTCGGCCTGCGAGCCTATCTCGCAGGGGTGGCGGTGACGCAGGCCACGGCGCTGGGACTGGTTGCCTACTGGCTGTACCGCCTCGAAGCGGTGCGGCTTCGGGGCATTGGTGACGCGGTGATCCCGGCGGGGATCGCGTCCCTCACCGCGTACGTGTGCGCGGAAGCCGTGACGCCGGCCGCCGCGCCGGGCCTGTGGTGGCTGCCGCCGGTCTATGCGGCACTGTTCGGGCTGGTGTACGCGATGGTGCTGCGGTTCGGGTTCCCTCAGCAGCTGGACGATCTGCTCGCGTGTTTCCCACGGTCGGGCCCCCTGCTCCGGGTGCTGCGCCTGCGTGAAGCTGCATGAGGGCCGAGGCCGCGCTGGCCGTCGAGGCGGGAACCGCGCCCCTCGCCGCCTGTCGCATTTTCGCCGTGGTTCTGAACATCCCCTACTGGGGAAGCGAGCGCCTGGCCGTACAGACGCTCATCGCTGCGCGCGACGCCGGGGCCGAGGTGCTCGTCGCGGCCTGCGACTGGGAGATGGGCGGAATCCGGGCCGCCCTGACGAAGGCCGGCATCCCATATGTCGACATCCCGGTGCGCGGCCGGCTGTCGGTTCGCGGCACGCCGGCCTACCTTGTCCGGCAATGGACACGGGGACTGGAGACCGGCATGGCCCTCCGGCGCGCGGCGGCATCGTTCCAGCCTACGCACATCTTCGTCCCGGACGAAGGCAACCTGCTGTTTGCCGTGCCGTTGCTGCTTGGACGGCGTGCGATGTCCGTCTTCAGCCTCCCGACGCCTCCGGACAATCACCGGCCGCGACTCGGGTGGCTCTACCGGCGTTTCTGGCGATGGGTCGTGAGCCCGTTGACCGACGTGTTCGTCGTCAACTCGGAATACACGGCCGGTGAGCTCCGGCGCATGCTGCCGCATCGCACGGATGCCCACGTCGTCCACGGCTGTGTCCCCACGCGGCCCGCTCAGTTCGATCGGGCCGTTCAGGATGTCGATCCGCAGCGCTTCAACATCGTCTATGTCGGGCAAATCGCCGAGCACAAGGGCGTGCACGTGCTGATCGAGGCCGCCCGTGACATCGTGGCGCGTCATCCGCATGTCGATTTCGTGATTGCCGGATCGTGGAATCGTGAAGACGGTTTCGCGGTTGGCCTCCGACATGAGGTTCATCAGGCGGAACTCGATGATCGCATCAGGTTCCTTGGCGAGGTTCAGGACGTCCCGGGGCTGCTGTCCCGCTGCGCGCTTCACGTGATGCCATCGCTCTGGGAGGAACCCTTCGGCCTCGTGGTGGTGGAGGCCAAGCAGGCGGGCATTCCGTCGGTCGTCTTCCGGGGAGGCGCGTGGGCCGAGCTCGTCCGCCACAGGGTGGACGGCTATGCCTGCCAGGCACGCACCGCGGCAGGTCTCATCGAGGCGTTCGAATACTTCATTACGTCTCCCGGTACGCTCTCCGCGGCGGCCCGGGCCGCCAGGGCGTCCGCCAGCCGCTTCTCGACGGAGCGATTCGCCGAGAACTGGATTCACGTGTTCGCGGGTCAGCCGTCGTGAGGATCCTGGTCACGGCCGATCCCGGACTGCCGGTTCCGCCGCGCCGGTACGGCGGCATCGAGAGGGTCGTCCACCTGCTCGTCGAGGGACTGGTCGCGCGAGGCCATGACGTCGCGCTCGTGGCGGAGCGTGACTCGGCAGTGAGTTGTGCCCTGTTCCCCTATCGCGGCAGCGGAGGCACGGGCGGACACGCGCGACATGCCTGGGTGTTGAGGCAGGCCGTCGCACGACACCGCCCCGACGTCATCCACAGCTTCTCCAGGCTCGCGTACCTGACACCCCTGGCGATGAGCCGGGCCGGCAAGGTGATGTCGTATCAGCGGCCGGTCACGCCACGCAGCATCGCGCTGGGCCGGCGGCTGTTCCGATCGCGCGTGCGGTTCGTCGCGTGCGCACGGCACATGATCACGGGGGCCATCGACGGGCCCGACTGGGACGTGGTGTTCAACGCCGTCCCGGTCGACCGCTATGCGTACGCGAGCACGGTTGCACCGGACGCCCCGTTGGTCTTCCTCGGCCGCATCGAAGCCATCAAGGGGCCCGATCTCGCAATCGAGGTGGCCAGGAGGAGCGGACGACGACTCGTGCTTGCCGGCAATGTGCCACCGGAGCACCGCTCGTATTTCGATCAGCACATCGCGCCCCATCTGGACGGCGACCAGGTGCGGTACGTCGGCGCGGTGGACGACCAGCAGAAGAGCGCGCTGCTGTCGACGGCCTCGGCACTGCTCATGCCGATCCGCTGGGACGAGCCCTTCGGGATCGTGATGGCGGAAGCCCTGGCATGCGGCACACCGGTCCTCGCGCTGTCGCGGGGCTCGGTGCCCGAGGTCGTGCGCCATGGCATCACCGGATTCGTCGAACAGTCCGTCGACGACCTCGCAGCGGCGGTCTCCAGGGTCGGGGACCTGTCCCGGAGCACCTGTCGACGAGACGCCGAGGAGCGGTTCAGCCAGGCAGCCCTGGTCCAGGCGTATGAAGCCATCTACCAGCGCGTTGCGCCGGAACGCGTGAACGGCCTGGTCATGGACGACCACGCGGCTCGCTCACGATGAGGCGCATCTGCATCGTCACGACCGGGCAACCCGCGAGCAATCCACGTCTGGTCAAGGAGGCCGACGCGCTGTCGGCTGCCGGCTATGACGTCACCGCGGTCGGCGCGCACTGGGCATCCTGGGCCGCGGAGATGGACGGGCCGTTGCTCGCGGCGCGCTCGTGGAGCTGTCAGGTGATCGACTGGCGGCGCCACGGCAGCCCGTGGCGGTTCTGGACGTCACGCGTCCGCCATGCGGCCGGTCGTCGTCTCGCGGCCGTGACGGCGAACCGGTTCGGAACGATGTGGGCGGCGCATCGGGTTGCGCCGGAGCTGGCCCGTGCTGCCCGGCACTGCGCCGCCGACCTGTACATCGCACACAATCTCGGTGCCCTTCCGGCGGCGTTCCGCGCGGCGTCGGGCAGGGTTCCGGTCGCGTTCGACGCGGAAGATTTCCACAGTGGCCAGCTGTCCGGTTTGGATGATGCCGCGCTGCGTGCTTACACCGAGCACGTCGAGCGCACGTTCATCCCGCGATGCTGTTACGTCACGGCCGCGTCGCCCGGTATCGCCGCTGCCTACGCGGCGCTGTGCGGAATCCCGACGCCGCCGGTCATCCGGAATGTCTTTCCGCTGGAAGACCGTCCCGCGGAGCCGCCGCATGTCAACGGGCCACCAGTCCGCCTCTACTGGTTTTCACAGACGATCGGACCGGACCGCGGCCTCGAAGACGTCATCGACGCCATGGCATTCTGCCACGACGTCCCTCTCGAACTGCACCTGCGCGGCACCTGGCAGGCGGGATACGAATCGACGTTGCGAGCCAGGGCCAGCGCTCTCGGGCTGCCGGAGCGCGCGGTCACCCACCATCCGCCGGCGTCGCCGTCGGAAATGGTGCGGCTCGCGGCACGGCATCACATCGGGGTGGCACCGGAACCTCCGGTCTCCAGGAACAATGACATCCTCTGGTCCAACAAGGTCTTCACGTACCTGTTGGCCGGCCTCCCGGTGGTTCTGAGCCGGACAACCGGCCAGGGCGAGCTGGCGCGGGAACTGGGTGCGGCGGCCGTTCTCTACCCGCCGGGTGATGGCGCCGGTCTGGCCGCGGCACTGAGGCCCTGGGTCACCGACGCGACGACGCTGCGCCGGGCCGGATCCCATGCGTGGGCGCTGGCGGACGGGCGCTACAACTGGGATCTGGAACAGACCCGCCTGGTGGATCTCGTGCGAGAGGTGTTGCCACCCGCATGAGCCCACCGGCTCCTTCGTCACGATTTGCAACGCTCGATGGGCTGCGCGGCGCCGCCGCGCTCAGTGTCCTCGCCTTCCATTCGATCAACACGATCGTGGTGAGCGGCACTGACACCGTCGCGAACGCGCTGCTGTACGGATGGCTCGGCGTCTTCGTGTTCTTCCCGGTGAGCGGCTACTGCATCCTCGCGGCGACGCGCACGCGGTCGAACGCCACCGTCACGAGCTTTCTGGAGCGACGCTGTCGGCGCATCCTGCCGACGTACTGGGCCAGCATCGTGTTTGCCGTGCTGGTGCTCGTCGTCACGAGCCCGTTCAGCACCGCCGATCTGTCGCAGCTCTCATCGCCCGGTTGGAAGTGGCTGTCCATCCTGACGCTGACGCAGACGCTCGCCGGACTCCCCAATGCCATCAATCCGGTGTACTGGTCGCTGTGCTACGAGGCGCAGTTCTACCTGGTGATCGCGTGCTCGCTCGTGCTGCCGGAGCGCTTTCGGGCAGCCGCGCTGCTGGCACTCACCGTCGCCGCCTCCGGATGGAGACTCACGTTGGGCCCGGGAGTCTCGACCGGCTGGTTCATGGACTACTGGCTGGAGTTCGCCGTCGGAATGGCGGCCTTCGGCTGGGCACAACCCGCGTTCGGGCGCATCTGGGCCTCGACGGTGCTGGCGATCGGTGTCGCCATGTGCGCCACGCACGGCGAGCTGTCCACCATCATGAGCACGTCAGTCGCGCTGACGATCCTGGCCGCTCGCCGCTTCGATCGAGCCATCGCCGGCACGGCGGTCATGCGGGTGCTGGCTGCGGTAGGCGTGATGTCGTACAGCCTGTATCTCACGCACGTCCCGATTGCGGGGCGCGTCGTGAACGGTCTCAGGCGCATCGTCGACGACCCGTCGAGCCATTGGGTCGGATTTCTGGTGGCCGCCTCCATCCCCTCACTCGGGATGGCCTACTTGTTCTATCGGGTTGTCGAGGCGCGTACCCTCGCTGGGGCCCGGTCGGGCGGACCGGCCGTCGATGCACTGGCTCCGCAGCCTGCTGCCACGGCCTGATCGCTGAGCAGCGGCTGACGTGTTGCCGCGATCACCACATGGGCCGCCCGCGAATCGGCCCGCCGAGCACTTCCTCGAGATCGTCGACGAACTCGATGTAGGGCCACGCGGTGTCCCGTCCCGGCTGGTGGAACTCCCACTCCCGGGATTTCATCACGACCACCCGCACCCCGTGTTCGTGGAAGCGGCGCATGGATTCCTCCCGGTAATAGCGCAGCGACACGTACAGGTGGCCGTCCAGTTGCCGGTACTCGTCGACAGTCGGGTCGAGCACCCAGGCCGGGTTGCGGGCGGTGATGGCGAGCGCCTGTTCCATCAGCAGCGTCGGCGTGGTACCGCGCCAGTTCGTGGCGAGCTCGCGCAACGAGAGCTTGAACAGCCGGTCCTGCACATCGGCCACCGTGAACCCGGGCCCGAGCGAGACGACCGGCGGTCGTGTGCCGCCACGGGTCCCGCCGACATCGAGGCTGATGACGTGGTACGAGAGCAGCACGGCGGTCACGACTGCGAACTGCCGACCCGTGAGGAGACGATCGAGCAGCCAGATCGCTGAGGGAATCAGCGGCAGCAGGTACTCCGGCTCGTCCGGCATCGGCGCGAACATGAGCAGCCAGGTGACGATGACGGCGACGTGGAACACGACGAGGGGCTCGGTTCGCCACGTCCGAAGCAGTTCGGAAACCCGGGGCCGCCAGAAGGCGAACAGCGCGGCGAGCGCCGCGGCCTGCAGGACGCCGATGAGGCGCAGCGCGTTGTAGGCGCCCTTGAGCGCCGGCATGGTGCGAGCCAGTCCGTACTCGCGTTGCAGCAGCAACGACGGCGAGAAGGCCACGAGCCCGATGACCGCAGCGATGATGACGAGCCGGAGCGCCGGCGCCAGACGACCCGAGCGTTGCCAGGCGTAGAGGGCGGCCGGGCCGGCGAGCGCGAGGCTCGATGGTCGAATCCCGGTCGCGACGCCGATACAGATCGCCGCAGCCGTGAGGCGGCCTTCCAGCAGCAGCAGGTACGCGCCCGCGAGCAGTGCCAGTGCCGGCAGGTAGTCCATGGTCACGCTGCCGTTCTTGACGACAACGGGCAGGAACATGATCGCGATCAGGACGAGCGACGGATGCCGGTAATGCCCGCGGCGAGCGAGCGAGCCGAGCACCGCAAAGAGCGCGAGGCCCCCGGCGAAGGCGAGCTGGTTCGACAAGTACCAGTTCCCGGCCTGGACGAGGGGCGTGACGGCCAGCTCGTACAGCGGGAATCCCGTCGAGCGCGATCGGAGGTAGCGGCCGTGTGCGGCGATGTAGTCGGTCAGGTCGGCGACGAGCCATGCGTCCGTGTCGCTGCCGAATCCCAGGAGCGTGAGTGGCGCGACGGCCATCGCCCAGATCACGGCCAGACCGATCAGGACCCGTCGCGACACGACGCCGGAAAGCATACGCCGGGCATGATAGCTGAGCCGCGCCACCGGCGTGTGTTGCGCCGCGCGCTGATCGTGTCGCCACACTTCCCGCCGGTGAACGCGCCGGACATGCAGCGCGTGCGCATGAGTCTCCCGTACTGCCGCGAGTTCGGGTGGGAGCCGGTGGTCCTCGCGGCGTCCAGCGGACGGCTCGAGAACGTCTGGGAGCCCGAGCTCCTGAAGACGATACCGGAGGACGTCGCGGTCACGCGTGTGCGCCCTCTGCCATTGGCATGGACGCGTCGGTTGGGAATCGGCAATCTGGCCCTCCGTGCGTTCGCCCAGATGGCATACGCGGGATCACGCCTCATTCGAGAGCACCGAATCGACTGCGTGTACTTCTCCACCACGCTGTTTCCCGCCATGGCGCTCGGCCGGGTCTGGAAATGGCTGCACGACACGCCGTTCGTTGTCGACATCCAGGATCCGTGGCTCAGCACCTACTTCGACGAGCACCCGGACGTGCCACGTCCGCCGAAGTACCGGTTGGCGCACGCCCTGGACCGGATCCTGGAGCCGTGGACCATGCGTTCGGTCGACGGGCTCACCGCGGTGTCCGACGCGTACATCGAGACGCTGCGGCGCCGGTATCCCTGGATCCCGCCGGAACGGACACTCACCTTGCCGTTCGGCGGATCGCGGCTGGATTTCGATCATCTGGAGTCTGCACCCCAGCGCAACTCCGTCTTCGCCGCGGGAGACGGACTGGTGCACGCCGCCTATGTGGGGCGGGGCGGACACGACATGGCGCCCGCACTGCGGGTGCTGTTCGACGCGATTCGGGAGCTCCGGCAGGAGGACTCCCGGTTCTCACGCCTGCGGCTCCATTTCGTCGGGACGGATTACGCGTCGCCGGACCGCGCCAGGGAAACCGTCAACCCCGTCGCCCGGGAGTGCGGTGTGTCCGATGTCGTGAGTGAACAGACTGCGCGTGTGCCGTACTTCGAGGCGCTGCAGATCCTGCGTGACGCGCACCTGCTCATCCTGATCGGCTCGGACGACAGGAACTACTCCCCGTCGAAGATCTACCCTTATGTCCTGGCGGGCCGGCCGCTGCTGGCTGTCGTGCACGCGGGGAGCCCGGCCGAGGCCCTGCTGTGCCGTCTGCGCGCGGGAGAGATTGTGACGTTTGACACGGGCAAGCCGCAGGAGCCTGCGGTCCGCCGGTGCATGGACGCGCTGGTGCGCCTCTGCGACGGAGGTTTCGCGGAGCCCGCCGCCAATCGGGATGCGTTCGAACCATTCAGCGCGCGTGAGATGACACGGCGCCTGTGTGCGCTGCTCGACTCCGTCGCGGTGCAGTGAGCGATGCGACTGGCGGTCGTCGCAAGCCATCCGGTCCAGTACCAGGCGCCCTATTTCCGGGCGCTCGCGCGCAGGCTCGATCTGACGGTCTTCTTCTGTCAGCAGCACCATGCCGATCTCGAGCGGCGGGCCGGCTATGCCGACGGCTTCAGCTGGGACGTACCGCTGCTCGAGGGTTACCGTCACGTCTGGCTGCGCAACGTCGCACGGCGTCCTGACGTGAGCCGGTTCGGGGGCTGCGACACCCCGGAAATCCGGGAGCGGCTGGCGGAGGGACGGTTCGACGCGTGTGTGGTGCACGGGTGGTTTCTCAAGAGCTACCTGCAGGCGATCGCGGCGGCGCGGAGGCTCGGGGTGCCGGTGCTGCTGAGGGGAGACTCGCAGCTCGCCACACGGCGGAGCCTGTTGCGGCAGGCGGTGAAGTACCTGCCGTACCGGGTCCTGCTCAACAGCGTCGCCGGACACCTGGCCGTCGGCTCCGCCAACCGCGAGTACCTGCGCCACTATGGCGTGCCGGACGCACGCCTCTTCGACGTGCCGCATGCGGTGGACGACCGCTGGTTCGCGGAGATGGCGGACGACGCGCGGCGCGATGGCGCCCGCCAGCGGGAACGCGCCGCACTCGGGATTCCGGATGACGCCGTGGTGGCGCTCTTCGTGGGACGGCTCGTTCCGAGCAAGCGGGTGGAGGATTTCGTGCGCGCGCTGGCGCACTGCACGGCGGCGCCGCGCGTTCGCGGCATGATCGTCGGCTCGGGCCCCGAGGAGCCCGGCCTGCGCCGCCTGGCCGAATCACTGCGGGCACCGGTCGCCTTCGCGGGGTTCAGGAATCAGCGGGCCCTGCCGGGGTGCTACGCAGCCGCCGACCTGCTCGTTTTGCCCTCCGACGGACGGGAGACCTGGGGGCTCGTCGCGAACGAGGCGCTGGCGTGCGGACTGCCCGTCGTGGTCAGCGCGGCGGCCGGCTGCGCGCGCGATCTGGGAGTGCCGCCTGCGGGCAGTACTTATCCGCTCGGTGATGTCGACCGGCTCAGTGCCGCCATCATCTCGGTCGCGACCGCGCTGGAAACGGATGGCGACGGGGTCAGGGCTGCCGTGGCAGCCCGTTCACGGCAGTTCAGCCTGGATCGGGCCGTCGAAGGTACCATCGCGGCTCTCGAAGCCTGCCAGCCAGAACTGTCAGTCGGAGGCGCATCTCGCGCCGCCCGCCCGTCCACGGTAGATTCATGCGACACCGATTCCCTCTGACGCTGGTTGGGTTGCAGGTCGGGCTGTTCGCCGGCCTCTTCGTCGGCCTGCTCACCTACTCCTACACGGTCGGCCTGGCCCTGTTCGTCCTCTGCGTCACGCTCGGTCTGACGTGGCGTCGCGACCAGACGCCGATCTTCCCGTTCATCCTCGCGCACCAGTGGAGCGCGGTCACCCTCGGCTATTTCTATTTCGCGGCAACGGGGATCTACCCGTCCGCGTACGCGACAGGCGACATCGAGCGCACGGCATTCCTGTCCCTGATGGGGCTGCTCGTGCTGGCAGCGGGCATCCGCCTGACGATGCACCTCCTGCCGGGTCCCGACGTCTACGATCCGGATACGGGCGAGCCGGAGGCGTACGTCTCCAACATCACCGGGCTGTTCAAGCTCGTGATGCTGCTCTTTGCGCTCGATTACGTCTACATCATCAACACCAAGGCGTTCGGCGGGCTCGACGTCATCCTCGACCGCGCCCTGGCGTTCCGGTGGGTACTGCTGCTGCTGCTCTGGTTCGAGATCCTGCGGCGCCGGGCCGCGTACAAGTACCTGCTCATCTCGATGGGCTGGGTCTTCGTGCCCCTGCTCGGCTCGTACTTCTCCGACTTCAAGCTCCCGTGGCTGCTGCTCTTCATCGTCTACATGAGCTACTGGCGGCCATGGGACCGCAGCCTCCGAAAGCCGACGCTCCGGCAGACGGTCCGTACTGCGGCGGTCGCGACGATCATCCTCTTCCTCGCGCTCGTGTGGCAGGCCGGCGTCAAGAAGGAAACACGCAGGCTCTACAACCGGGACCTCGTCGCCCCCGATCCCCTCACCCGCGTGTCGCTTTTCGTCGACAAGGCAGGGGAAGCGATCCCCTTCGTGTTCAGCGACACCGGGACGGTCGTGGAGGGGTTGATCGAACGCGTGTCCTACATCACGTTCTTCTCGCGCGTGCTGGAGTACGTGCCGGCCACTCAGCCGCACACCCGCGGCGAGCTGTTGAAGATGGCGGTGACGAACACGGTCATGCCGCGCTTCCTGTTCCCCGAGAAGCCGGTCCTCCCGTCGGACTCGTCCTACACCCGCCGCTTCACCGGGATCATGGTGTCCGAAGAGGGCACGTCCATCAGCATCGGCTACATGGCGGAGTTCTACGTCGATTGGGGGCTCGCCGGGATGTACCTGTCGATCCTCTTCTACGGCTGTCAGATGGGCCTCGCCGCCTTCCTCGTCCGGCGGTTCGTCACGCCCGCGGTGATGGTGAACCCGGTGATGATCATCGTGCTGATGGTGGCGTACCAGTTCGAGCACCAGTTCATCAAGACGTTCGCGGCGCTGAACGTCAGCCTGATCGTGCTGATCGGGATGTCGATCGTCCTGCGACGGCGGCTCGTGAAGTTCCTGCGCCTGATGCCGGTCGACTTTCCTGTGGAAACACCTCACGACGAACCCCCGGCGGTACCGCGGCGCGGGTACAAGACGATCCCGCGCGCGACGACGCCGCTCGAAGGCATCCAGTGAGCGGAGCGGCGGCATGAGTGTTCCGCTGCTCGCCGCGGTCACGCGCACGGGCAGCGCCGACGGTGTCGCCGTGGTGACCGATCTGCTCCATGGCGCCCTGGTGCACGGGTGGGGCCCGGATGTCCGGACGGTCACGATGTTCGACGGACCGGCTGTGGCGCCCGCGATCGCGGACAAGGTCCGCTTCACACTGCGTCTCGGCCGCGAGCTCGTCCGGACGCGGCCGGCCTGGGTCCTCGCGAACCATCTCGGACTGCTGCGTGCGCTCAGCGGTGTGCCCGGGATCGTCCGGCCGCCGTACGCCGTGTTCCTGCACGGCATCGAGGCCTGGCGGCCGCTCGGTCCTGCGACCCTGATGCGGGTGAGCCACGCGCGGGTCCGGCTGGCCAACTCGCACTACACGGCGCGGCGGGTTCGGGCCGCGAATCCCGGCGTCGGGCCAATCGAGGTCTGCCATCTCGCGCTCCCGGAGTCACGCGCGCCCCGGGAGCCCGGGCCCGGCACGGCCGTCCCCGACATCGGCGAAGCCGCCGTCCTGGCGGTCGGCCGGATGGCCGCCTCCGAACGCTACAAGGGACACGATGCGCTGCTGGCCGCGTGGCCGCAGGTCATCGCCCGCGTGCCCTCGGCCAGGCTCGTGTTCGCAGGAGGCGGCGACGACGTCGAGCGGATCAGGAGAGCGGCGGCGAATCCCGCCCTGCGCGGGTCGGTGCACATCGCGGGATTCGTGCCCGACGCCGAACTGGAGCTGCTCTACCGCCGGTCTGCCGTCTTCGCGCTGCCGAGCACCGACGAAGGATTCGGCCTCGTGTACCTCGAAGCGATGGCGCGGGGTCTGCCGTGCGTCGCGCTCCGTGACTCCGCAGCCGCGGAGGTCGTCCAGGACGGCGTCACCGGCGTGCTCGCCGCGTCGCGAGACCCGGACGCGCTGGCCGGAGCGCTGGTTCCGCTGCTGGCCGATCGCGCGTGCCGGGCGGCAATGGGGCAGGCCGCCCGCGCGCGCGTGGCCCGCGAGTTCTCCCGCGCGACATTCGAGGCGCGGGTCACCGAGGCACTCACCCGCGCCTTCGCGGTGACGCACGACCCGGCGGCATGAAGATCCTTCACGTCATCCCGTCGGTGGCGGCGCGTTACGGCGGACCGAGCACGGCCGTGGGACAGATGTGCCGAGCACTCGCAGCGGCCGGGCACGACGTGACGCTCGTGGCCACGGACGCGGACGGACGCGGCGCGCTCGCGGCTCCGCCTCCGGATCTCGCGGCGCCGGGGGTGCGCGTCCGGCTCTTCCCGCGCCAGTGGAGCGAGGCCTTCAAGTACTCGCGGCCGCTGCAGCGCTGGCTCGCCGCACGCGTCGGCGAATTCGATCTCGTGCACGTGCACGCGCTGCTCTCGCATGCCTGCCTTGCGGCGTCGGCCGCCTCGCGCCGCGCCGGCGTGCCGTACATCATCCGCCCGCTCGGGACGCTCGACGGCTGGTCGCTGGCACAGAAACCGTGGCGCAAGCGGCTGCTGCTGGCCGCCGCGGGGCGCCGGGCGCTGGCCGGGGCGGCGGCCGTGCACTACACCGCCGCGGCCGAACAGGCGGAGGTCGCGTCGGCATTCGAAACGCGCGGCGGCTTCGTCGTCCCGCTCGGACTGGACGAGAGCCTGTTCGAGGAGCCCGTGCCCTACGGAATGCGCGCCGCATCGCCGTACGTGCTGGCGCTCTCCCGCCTCCATCCGGTGAAGGCGCTTGATACGCTGATCGACGCGTTCGCCCAACGGATGCGGCACCCCTGGCGCCTGGTCATCGCTGGCGACGGCGATCCGGCGTACGTGTCCGGGCTCCGCGCCCGCGCCGCAACCCTGCCGGGTGGCAGCAGCGTCGAGTTCACCGGCTGGGTGGACGGCTCGCGAAAGCGCGATCTGCTGCGGCACGCATCGCTCCTCGCGCTGCCCTCGCACCACGAGAACTTCGGCGTCGGTCTCGGCGAGGCGCTCGCCTCGGGAACGCCGGCGCTGGTGAGCCCGCACGTGCTGGTTTCGCGCGAGATCGCCGACGCCGGCGCGGGGTGGGTGTGCGGCAACGGCGTCGCGGACCTCGCGGCCGGCCTCGACCGCGTGCTCGCGGACGCGGACGGTCGCGCGGCGGCCAGCACGTCGGCCCGGACGTTCGCGGAGACGCTGGTGTGGTCGCGCGTGATCCAGCGACTCGTCAGCGAGTACGAGACGGTCGTTCGCGGCGCGCGCACCGCAGGCGCGCGCCACGCGGCGGCCGTCGGCGACTACGGGACTCGCTGATGTGCGGCATCGCGGGCGGGCTGTTCTGGGATCGACGCTTCACCGCCGACGCCATCCGGGAGATCGGCGACCGGCTGCGCCGCGCGATTACGCATCGCGGTCCGGATGGCGAGGGCGCCTGGACGACGGGAGGGCCTGCCGGTCCCGATGCACCCGTCCCGCTGCTGGTGCACACGCGGCTGGCGATCATCGATCCCACCGAGGCAGGCCGGCAGCCGATGCACGCGCCGGGCGTGGACGGCTGCATCACCTACAACGGCGAGGTCTACAACTTCGCGTCGCTCAGGTCGGCGCTCGAAGACGCGGGACACGTCTTCCGGAGCCGGACGGACACGGAGGCGATACTCAGGGGCTACGCCGAATGGGGTCCTCAGGTGCTCGATCGCCTGCGCGGGATGTTCGCGTTCGCGGTGTGGTCGGACGGGCGACTCGAGCTGGCGCGTGATCGATTCGGCATCAAGCCGCTCTACTACACCTCGGGCGATGGCTGGTTCCTGTTCGCCTCCGAGGTCAGAGCGCTGCTCGCGTCGGGACTCGTCGAGCCCATCCTCGATCCCGACGGGCTCTGGCAGTACCTGACCTACCAGACCGTGCCCGCGCCCCGGACGATGATCGCCGGTGTGCGGGCGCTCGAGCCGGGAAGCCGGCTGACGGTGTCGGCGGGCGCCGTCGGCGCGCCCGTCCGGTACTGGGATCTCGCGTCCGCGGCCCGGGCCCCGCACGGGCTGCCGCGCGAGGAGTGCCTGCGCCGCACCCGCGAGCTGCTGCTGGACTCCGTCGCCGCGCACCTCGTCAGCGACGTCCCCGTCGGCGCGTTTCTCTCGGGCGGCATCGATTCGAGCGCCATCGTCGCGCTGATGCGCGAGGCGGGGCAGGTGGCGCGGACGTTCTCGGTCGGCTTCGCCGACGCGCGGTTCGACGAGTCGTCGCACGCCGCTGCGGTCGCGCAGATGGTCGGCAGCGACCACATGTCGCTGCGGCTCGACGAGCCCGCGCTGCTCGACGCGCTGCCCGCCGCGCTCGACGCAATGGATCAGCCGACCGGCGACGGGGTCAACACGTACATCGTGTCCCGCGCCGTGCGTGAGACGGGCCTGACCGTGGCGCTCTCCGGCCTCGGCGGCGACGAACTGTTCGGCGGCTATCCCTCGTTCACGCGGCTCCCGCGGGTGGTGCGCGTGGGCCGCTGCTGGCGCGCTGCGCCGAGACAGGTTCGGCGAGCGGCCGGACGGCTGATCCGGAGGCTCGGTGGCGACAGCGTGACGGCCGCGAAGGCCGCCGCCGCGTTGGACTCGGACGGCTCACTGCCCTCGCTCTACCCGCTCACCCGGCAGCTGCTCTCGCTCGAGCAGCGCCGCCGCCTGCTGGATCCGCGGTGGAGCGCGGAGATGGCCGGTCAGCCGGATCCGTACGTTCCGCTGCTCTCGGACGCGTTCCGGCGGATGAACGGGGCCGGCTGGATCGCGCGGATCTCGTACGCGGAAACGCGGACCTACATGCACGACGTGCTGCTCCGCGACACGGACCAGATGAGCATGGCCCACGCGCTCGAGGTCCGCGTGCCGTTCGTCGACCACCGTGTCGCCGAGTTCGTGGTCGGGCTCGAGGATGCGCAGAAGCGGCCGGCCGACACGCCGAAGCGGCTGCTCGTCGAGGCGCTCGGCCCCGCGCTGCCGGCGAGCATCGTGCGACGGCCGAAGAAGGGGTTCACGCTGCCGTTCGAGCCCTGGATGCGCGGCGCGCTTCGGGGTTTCTGCGAGCGGCGCCTGCTGGGGAATGGCGGCCTGGCGCACCGTCCGTTCGTGAACCCCGTTCAGGTGCGGGCGCTCTGGGATGCCTTCCAGACCGGCGACCCGAGCGTGACCTGGTCGCGACTCTGGATGCTGGTGTCGCTGGAGAACTGGCTCTCCCGACACGGGGTCCGGACGTGAGCGCGTTGCCGCACGCCGGCGATCTCGTCACGCCGGTCATCCTGACGCACGACGAGGCGGCGAACATCGGGCGAACGCTCGCCTGTCTCGCGTGGGCGCGGCGCGTCGTCGTCGTGGACTCGGGGTCCACCGACCGGACGAGGGCAATCGCCGCGCAGTACTCGAATGTCTGCTGGCACGAGCGGGCGTTCGACACCCACGGGCGCCAGTGGAGCCATGCGATTCACGAGACCGGCATCACCACGCCGTTCGTGCTCGCGCTCGACGCCGACTATCAGGTCCCGCCGGCGTTCGTCGAGGAGCTCGAGTCGCAGTTCCTGACGGGGGCGTACGACGGTGGGATCGCGGGGTTCGAGTACGCCATCAACGGCACTCGTCTCGCCGGCTCGGTCTACCCGGCCAAGCTGGTGCTGTTCCGGCCCTCGCTCGTCCAGGTCACGCAGCCGGGGCACACGCAGGAGATCGCCACCAGCGGGTCGATCTACCGGTTCGCCGCGAAGCTGGTGCACGACGACCGCAAACCGCTCGAGCGATTCGTCCGGTCGCAGCTGAAGTACGCGCGGCTGGAGGCCGAGCGGCTGCGCGCGAACGGGCCGCTGCGGGTCAGGGATCGGCTGCGCCGCGCCGGGCTCATGGTCGCTCCCGTCGGCCTCCTGGCATACCTGCGGGCCGGAGGGCCGCTCAAGGGCCGCGCGGCGCTGCGGTACGCCTGCGAGCGTCTGATCTTCGAGTGCCTCCTGGTGCTCGAGACCTACTCGGGCGGCGACGCGCCGCCGAAAGAGTGACAGGGTGTTTTCCGCCCGGAAGGTGTGCAGATCGGCATGTTGATTCTCGGATTGAACGCCTATCACGGCGACGCGAGCGCGGCGCTGCTCTCGGACCGCGGCATCGAGTGCGCCGTCGAGGAGGAGCGCTTCAGCCGGCTGAAGCACCAGGCCGGCTTTCCGTCGCTTGCGGCGGCCGGCTGTCTCCGGTGGGCGGGCGCGGCCCCCGGTGACATCGCCCACATCGCGATCTCGCGCGACCCGAGCGCACACATCCACCGGAAACTGATGTTCGCGCTGTCGCAGGGCCCGCGCTTCTCGATGATCCGGGATCGTCTCGCGAACGTCTCGCGCGTCCGCGACCCGAAGCCGGTGCTCGCCGAGGCGCTCGGCACGGACGCCGCCGGCCTGCCGGCGACGATGCACCGCGTGGAGCACCATCAGGCGCACATGGCGAGCAGCTTCTTCGTGTCGCCGTTCGATCAGGCCGCGCTGCTCTCAATCGACGGGTTTGGCGACTTCGTCAGCACGATGTGGGGCGTCGGCCGCGGTTCGACGATCGAGATCGACGACTGGGTCGAGTTCCCCCACTCCCTCGGGATTCTCTACACGGCGATCACGCAGTATCTCGGGTTCCCGAAGTACGGCGACGAGTACAAGGTCATGGGGCTCGCGCCGTTCGGCGAGCCCGAATACCTCGACTGCCTGCGCCGGCTCGTGCGCCGCAAGCCGATGGGATTCGCCCTGGAGCTCCCGTACTTCGTGCACCACTCCGAAGGCGTGAACATGACCTGGGACGAGGGCTCTCCAACGCTCGGCCCGGTCTACTCCCCCGAGCTCGAGAAGGTGCTCGGGCCCTCGCGGCAGCCCGGCGAACCGCTCGACCGGCGGCACGAGAACATTGCGGCGTCGCTGCAGGCGCTCCTCGAGGAGATCGTGCTCGACCTGTTGCGCGGCATCGCAGAGAAGACCGGCCAGCGGAGACTGTGCATGGCCGGCGGGGTCGCCCTCAACTGCACGCTGAACGGCAAGATCACCCGCGAGACACCGTTCGAGGAGGTCTACATCCAGCCGGCGGCCTATGACGGCGGCACGTCGCTGGGCGCTGCGCTGTACATCCGCCATCACGTACTCGGTCATCAGCGCGACCTCGTGATGGATCACGTCTACTGGGGCTTCGAGTACTCGCCGGCCCACTGCCGCGCCGCCCTCGAGCGCCGCGGCCTCGAGTACCGCGAGTTCGCCGACGACGCGCAGCTGGCGGACGAGACCGCGAGGCTGCTGACGCAGGGGCACATCCTCGGCTGGTTCCAGGGGCGGTTCGAATGGGGCCCGCGCGCGCTCGGGAACCGCAGCATCAACGGCGACCCGCGCAATCCGCGGATGAAGGACATCCTCAACTCGCGTATCAAGCATCGCGAGGCGTTCCGGCCCTTCGCGCCCTCGGTGACCGCCGAGGCGGCGCTCGAGTACTTCGACCTCGACGGGCCGTCGCCGTTCATGCTGGTGACCTGCCAGGTCCGCCCCGACAAGCAGGCGGTCATTCCCGCCGTCACGCACGTCGACGGCTCCGCGCGCGTGCAGACGGTCACGCGCGAGGCGAACCCGCGCTACTGGCAGCTGCTGACGGCGTTCGGCCGCCAGACGGGCGTCCCGGTCCTGCTCAACACGTCCTTCAACGAGAACGAGCCCATCGTCAACACGCCGGACGAAGCGGTCGACTGCTTCCTGCGGAACGACATGGACATGCTCGTGCTCGGTCCGTATCTGGTCGTCCGTCGACCTGGAGAGGCTGCACATGTCTGAACTCGTCGAGACGCGCATCGTCGTCACCGGGGGCAACGGGTTCCTGGGCCGCCACGTCGTCGCGGAGCTGGAGCGGCGCGGCTGCCGCCACGTCTTCGCGCCGCGCAAGGCGCAGTACGACCTGACCCGCGAGAGCGAGGTTGCCCGGCTCTACGCCGACATCCGGCCCGGGATGGTCATCCATCTCGCGGCGATCGTCGGCGGTATCGGCGCCAACCGTGCCAACCCGGGCCGCTTCTTCTACGACAACCTCGTGATGGGCGCGCTGACCATGGAATACGCGCGCAGGAGCGGGGTGCGCAAGTTCGTGGCGATCGGCACCATCTGCTCGTATCCGAAGTTCACGCCGGTGCCGTTCCAGGAGGCCGATCTCTGGAAGGGGTATCCGGAGGAGACCAACGCGCCGTACGGGCTCGCGAAGAAGATGCTGCTGGTGCAGGCGCAGGCCTACCGGCAGCAGTACGGGTTCGACGCGATCTTCCTGCTGCCCGTCAATCTGTACGGTCCGGGCGACAACTTCGACCCGGAGAGCTCACACGTCATCCCGGCGCTGATCCGCAAGTTCGTGGAGGCGCGCGACGAGCGCCGGCCCTTCGTCGAAGTGTGGGGCGACGGATCGGCGACGCGCGAGTTCCTTTACGTGGAGGACGCCGCTCGCGCCATCGTGCAGGCGTCGGAGCGATACGAGTCGCCCGAACCGGTCAACATCGGCGCGGGGTTCGAGATCTCGATCCGGGACCTCGCCACGCGCATCCGGGAGCTCACCAGGTACGAGGGGGAGATCCGCTGGGATACGTCGAAGCCGAACGGGCAGCCGCGGCGGTCGCTCGACGTGTCGCGCGCCGAGCAGACGTTCGGGTTCCGGGCGACGACCTCCTTCGACGAAGGCCTGGCGCGAACGATTGCCTGGTACACCGAGACCCGGGCAACGGCGAGGCGGGCGGGATAGCGACCGTGCAGGCAGACGCGGCGGGCCGGCCGCTGCACATCGCGTTCTTCAACCGCTCCTACTATCCGGACTTCGGCGCGACCGGGCAGCTGCTGACGGAGCTGGCCGAGGACCTCGCCGCACGATACGGGCACCGCGTGACGGTCGTCGCCGGCGTACCGCTCTCGTCGGCGGCGCCCGTCGAGGCCCCGCCACGCTGGTTCATGCCGGTGCGTGAGGAGCGGCGGAACGGCGTCCGGATTCTGCGCGCCTACGGCACGGCCTGGGACAAGCGGCGCTTCACCGGGCGTGCGGCGAACTATCTCTCCTACTTCGCGACCTCGGCTCTCGCGGCGCTCCGGCTCGGGCCGACCGACGTCGTCGTCGCGCTCACGGACCCGCCCATCGTGGGCCTCGTGGGGGATGCGGCGGCGCGATTGACCGGCGGACGCTTCGTCTTCCTGTGCCAGGACGTGTTCCCCGAGGTCGCGCGGCTGCTGGAGGATTTCCAGAGCCGCCGCCTCGAGGCCGTGCTGCAGCGGGTCGGACGGCGCACGGTGGCGCGCGCCGATCGCATCATCGCGCTCGGCGACACGATGAAGCGGAGGCTGATCGAGACGAAGGGGGCGGACCCCGGCCGGATCGCCGTGATCCACAACTGGGCCGACTGCGAAGCCATCGTGCCCGCGCCGAAGGACAACGCGTTCTCGCGGGAACACGGCCTCGCGGACCGCTTCGTCGTCATGCACTCCGGCAACGTCGGGCTGTCGCAGGGCATCGACGGGCTACTCGACGTGGCCGAACGGCTGCGGCATCTGCCCGATCTGGTGATCGCGATCGTCGGCGACGGCGCGCAGAAGGCCGCGCTGCAGGCCGACGCGGCACGACGGGGGCTCGCGAGCGTCCGGTTCTTCCCGTATCAGCCGAAGGCACGCCTGATCGACTCGTTCGCGGCCGCGGACGTCTTCGTCATCGGCCTGAAGCCCGGGTTGGCCGGCTACATCGTGCCGAGCAAGCTGTACGGCATTCTCGCGGCGGGCCGCCCGTTCGTGGCGTCCGTCGAGTCCGACTGCGAGGTCGCGCACGTCGCGCGCGAACACGACTGCGGGCTCGTCGCCGAGCCCGGTGACGTGACGGCCATGGCCGGGGCGATCGAGACGTTGTATCGCGACCGGGAACGGTCCGCGGCAATGGGCATGCGCGCGCGGGAGGCCGGCCTGCTCTTCGATCGCCGACGCGCCGTGGCCGCGTACCACCGGCAGTTCCGTGAGCTGACGAATGGAACGAACAATCGCTGAGCGACCCATCGCGCACGGCGCGGCCGTCCAGACCGGAATCGAGGTGCAGCCGATCCCGGCCGCCAAGCGGGCGCTCGATCTGATCCTGTCGGGAACGGGCCTGCTCGTATCTGCGCCGCTATGGGCCGTGATTGCAGCCGCGATCAAGCTCGAAGACGGCGGGCCAATCTTCTACACGCAGCCCCGCGTCGGCGAAGGCGGGCGGACGTTCCGGGTCTTCAAGTTCCGCTCGATGGTCCCGGACGCGGAGGCACGCGTTGGCGCACTCCAGGCGAGCCGGGGCGATCCGCGCGTCACGCGAGTTGGACGCCTGCTCCGCGCGACGGCGATGGACGAGCTGCCGCAGCTCTGGAACATCTTCAGCGGCGACATGAGCTTCGTCGGCCCGCGCGCGTTGAGACCCGGCGAGATCGAAGTCGGTGCCGGTGGCCAGCTCGAGGCGCTCGAGGAGGTCCCCGGATATCGCGAGCGGCACTCGGTGCGCCCCGGCCTCACGGGGATCGCACAGATCTTTGCCGCGCGCGATATCCCGCGCAGGCAGAAGTTCCGTTACGACCGCCTGTATCTGACGCGCCGCGGATTCTGGCTCGACATGCGGCTCATCGCGCTGTCCTTCTGGATCAGTTTCAGGGGAAAGTGGGAGGCGCGGCCCGACCAGCGCGGCGCGCGCTGAGGACACCCGTCCAGCTCACTCAGCCACCCCAGTCCGGAGAGACGAGCCACGGAGCGGCCCGGTGCATGCGCCGCTTCAGACTGCGCGCGGTGTGATGGCTCCAGAGCCTCAGCGCCGCGAGCGGGCTGCGGCTCAGGAGCGATGTGAACGTCAGTCCGCCCAGCCGATCGATTGCGAGCGGGCCGGCGTCGGCGACGACGCGACGCTGAACGGCCCTCGCCAGCGCATGGCGCGGTCCGCCACCGCGCAACGGTGCCATCGGCGGAATCGTGAGCCCCATGCACTCGCGCAACAGGCGGCAGGCGAACGCGAGCGGTGCGCCGGCGCCGATCTGCCGGGCACGCGTCGCGGCAAGCGCCCAGTCGAACGCGGGGATCGCCCGCAGCAGCAGCTTGAGGTCGTAGAGCCAGATCAGTCTGGCGAACGCATGCCCCGCCGCGTGGACGGCCAGATAGACGAACTCGTCCTCCGGCGCGAGGGTCAGCACCTCGTGCCCGCCAGGCGTGCGCTCGACGGACCCGCGCGCCAGAAGCGGCGCCGATTCGACGATGGTGCCGAAGCCGGCGCGCGCGCGGAAATGGAGCTCCAGCGGCGGAGACCCGTCGCGGGTCACCTGCACGTGATGATGATGCCGGCGCGCGTACCGCGCAGCCGGTCCCTCGCCGGTCCGCCAGCCTGTCGCCGTCAGAATCTCGAGGGCCCGGTCGAGATCGGCAGGCGCGATGAGCACGTCGAGGTCCACCGCATGGCGGTCGGACGGCTCGGGATACAGGCGATGCGCCAGCCACGGGCCCTTGAGCGCCGCAGCCCGTACCGAACGCGACGCGAGGGCGGCGAGTATCTCCTCGAGCGTCCGCCACTGGTGGACGTACCAGGCGCGCGAAACGGCACGGTGCAGGTCGAGCGCGCGGACGATGTCGGGAGGAGGCCCCTGGCGCAGATCGGCGGACGCGCCGGCGAGCAGGCTCATGAAGCCGTGCAGGCGTGCGTGCTCGAGAAGGGCGGGCCAGTCGGGCTCCCGCTCGAGCAACGTCAGACAGGCCGCAGGGTCCTCGGGCAGGAGCCGCGCGATCGTCTCGAGCACCGCGGCCGGGCGGGACGTGGGCTGCATGGAGCGCTTCTAG
>CAYUPN010000060.1:0-23897 GCA_964446605.1 uncultured Bifidobacteriaceae bacterium
CCCGCAGGTTCGGGAGCGCCGTGAGCGCGTTCAGGATCTCCTCGGCGATCCCGTCGCAGAACCATTCCTGATCTTTCTCCGCGGAGAGATCGGAGAACGGCATGATCGCGATCGAGGCCCGCCGATCGACGCCGGACGACGGCCGCGAGGCCTCGGGAGGCCGATCGACGAGCGCCTTCGCCTTGATGAACCCCTCCAGGAGCCGGTCGACCAGGTCCGCATCCCATTGCCAGGTGGACCAGAGCGCGCGCACGTTGTCGGGATCGAGAAAGGCCGGATGATGCCTGCGGAGCGCGTCGAGCGCGGCACGGGCGTCGGCGACGAGGCCGAGTTGGCCCGCCGCGACGGCGGCGGTGAGCGGCGTCCAGACGTAAAAGGAGAGGTTCGACCGCTTCGCCTCGACCAGCGCCTTGTCGAACGCACCCTGGCGGTAGTAATGCGTGGAGACGACCGTATGCACCCAGGCCGGAAGGTGGGGATTGAGGTCCCTCGCGCGCTCGATGATCTCGACGCCGCGGTCCCAGTCGCCGGCATACGCGAGCATCAGGCCTCCGTACGCCACGGTGGTCGTGTTCAGCGGGTTGAGCGCCACCACACGCTCCACCGCCACGCGAAGGCTTTTCAGGTCGCGTTCGAAGAAGCGCAGCGCCGCCAGCGCCCGGCACGCATACTGGTTCGCCGCATCGATTTCGAGGGCGCGGGTCGCGGCGTCGGCGCTTCGCTGCAGCGGGTTCGGCAGCGGGTTGAGGCGCTGCGAGTGTTCCTGCTCGTACAGATAGGCAAGACAGGCCCAGCCTTGCGCATGACCCGGCTCGCGGGTGAGCGCACGCTCGAAGGCGGCGCGCAGCCGCCGGTGTTCGTCCGGGATGAAACGCTGCGCGTACCCGTGAAAGCGCAGCACCAGCTCACTCACCGTCAGGTCGTCCAGGTTGTGATCCTTGAGCGAGGCCGCGAGCGAGCGGGACAGCACGCCCTGCGTGTCGCCGACGGTCGCGACGACGCGCCAGGCCAGATCGTCCTGCAGGGCGAACAGGTCGCCGCCGAGCGTCCGATCGTAGGTCTCGGACCACATGTGCGCGCTCGTCGACGTGTCGATCAGGCGCACGTTGAGTCGCAGGGCCGTGCCCGCCGTGCGAACCGTCCCCTCGACGAGGTAGCGCGCGCCGAGTGTCTCAGCAGCCCGCGCATCGGCGGCAAGGCCTTTGGCCGCGTCGGCGTCATGCCGGGCCACGATGCGGAGGTGCGAAAAGCGCGACAGGCCCGCGGTGATGTCATCCGTCAAACCGTCGGCCAACGCTTCGGCATCGCCGCTCCCACGGACGGTGAACGGGAGCACGGCAACCCGGAGATCACTCGAGGCCGTCGGACCGGACGCTGGCACGGTCGCAGGCCGCACGACAAAACCGGCCCCAGCCGACTCCCAGGCCTGGCGAAGGGCTTTCAGTCCGGCCTGCACGTCCTGCGCACTCTGCACGCGGTCCTGCGGCGCCTTCTCGAGGCAGCGCGCCGTCAGGCGCCAGACGCCTTCGGGCATGTCGGTGCGCACGTCGACGAACGGGCGCGGCTGGTCGCGGAGAATCGACGATATCAGGGCGGCCGACGACTCGCCGCCGAACGGCCGCACGCCGCAGGCCATCTCGTAGAGCACGACGCCGAGAGAGAAGATGTCGGAGCGGTGGTCGACCGGTCTGGCCTCGATCTGCTCGGGCGACATGTACGGCACGGTCCCGACGACCATCCCCGCCTGGGTCAGCGCCATCGTTGTCGCCGCGGAATCGCCGGCCGCCGGTCCCCCGGTGTCGCGCGCCAGGCCGAAGTCCAGCACCTTGGCGCGGCCGTCATCGGTCACGACGATATTGGCCGGCTTCAGGTCGCGGTGGACGATCCCTTTTCGATGCGCGGCGGACAACGCATCGGCGAGCGCGATGCCGATGTCGAAGAACTGCGCCGGCGAGAGCCCGGCGCCGGCCTGCAGGCGATCGAGCGTCCGCCCCTCGACCAGCTCCATCGTGATGAACGGCAGGTCGTCCGCATCCTCGATCGAGAAGATCGTGACGATGTGGGGATGATTGAGGGCGGCGACGACGCGGGCTTCGTGCCGGAAGCGGGCGAGGCGTTCGGCATCGGCGGCGAGGTCGGCGGGGAGCACCTTGAGCGCGACATCGCGGCCAAGCCGCGCATCGTGCGCGCGATACACGTGGCCCATGCCTCCGGCACCCAGGGGCGCCAGAATCTCGTAGCGTCCGATGTGCCGGCTGTTGGAAACGGGCACGGCAGACGGAATCTTACCTGATGCCTCCTGCTCCGGGGAGCGTGCCGCGGCCCGGTTCCAGCAGATGAGGCAGCGGACGGCCGCGACGGCGGGCGGCGACCGATCACAATCGAGGTGCAGGAGATCGTCGTCATCAGGGCCGGCCCGAGTCGCGCGCCGTGCCCGGACGATGGAAAGACAGTGCATCCGCGGGCGCTCTGCCCTCCGATGAGGGGTTCCCGCGACGTTCTGCGCGATCTTCCTTCGAGGACGGCACGTGCGGCCGGTGGCCGCTCCGATGCGACCGCGCCTCGAGGAGACACGCAATGCGCACCCTGTCACGGACCATCCCAGGCTTCATCATCGCCGGAGCGCTGCTCCTGACCTTCCTGTGCACCGCACCGACGTCCGCAGACGACTCCGTGTACTTCGACGCGAAGTTCTTCAACAACTCCGCGGCCTCCATCAAGGTGGAGATCCTGCACACCGATGGGAAGCTCCAGAAGGACCACAACGTCAACCCCGGCAATCACAAGACGTTCGAGTTCGGCAGCACGAAGTGCAACGACACGAAGACCCGCCGGTTCAGGATCTACGAGCGGATCAGCAACACGGTCATCGCAACCGGGATGTTCGCCATGACGTCGGGCCCATCGATCGGCTGGAACGAGTGCAACGCGTCGAAGAGCGACTTCCAGTTCCTCGAGTGCAGCGATACGGCGAATGACGCGTTCACCGTGCGATGCGCGCGCAACGAGAAGTACTACGAAGGCAGACGCGGCATGATCTACGTCACCAGCGGCCGGTAGGCCGACGAGTCACCATCGCGCCCGGCCGTGGGTCAGTCGACGGCTGTCCTCTGACCGGGCGCGCCGGCCGTCGAGCGCCGCGCCAGAGGCCTCCGTCGCCTCCGGCCATGGGCATTCGCCGGTCGCTATTCGCAGATCCTGAGGACGGTACTCTCCGTCGGCAGCGTGTCGCGCCACTGCGCAATCAGCGTCTTGTACGCGTGCCCCACCGGGCGGATCCGTCGATCCAGATCGCAGAGGCCCAGCGGGTTCACGCGCCCGTGGTTCTCCCGCAGGCCGCTGTCCCAGTCGACCTGGTCCTGGAGGCTGTACCACGTGAAGCCGACGAGCGGGACGCCGTCCTGCTTCAGGCGGTGCACGTTCGCCCATTCCTTGTTGAGCCACGCGACGGCGCTCTGACCGCCCAGCCCGTTGGTCTCCGTGTGCATGACCGGCAGGCGATACCGGGCGAAGTACTGATGCGTGATCGGGTAGTACCCGAAGATTTCGCCTGCCGGCGTGACGCTGCCGTCCCGGCGCACGATGTTCTCGTTGGTCGCGTAATAGTCGTTCCCCATGACGCACCGGTTCTTGACGTGGTGGTCGAGGAACCAGTGGTACTCCTCGCGCGTCAATCCGTTGTCCAGGAGGTACTCGTACATCGTGGCGTCCACGCCATGCCCGTAGGTGAGGTCGAAGGACAGGAAGCGCTTCTCGTTGAACACGCGCGCCAGCTCAGTGCACTGCGGGTCCTCGGCGTGGAAGTACTGCGTCGATTCGCTCTGGATGAAGATCGCGTCGGCCCGACGATCGAGAATCGCGTGCATCGCCAGCAGGTTCGCCCTGCAGAGGTGCTTCAGCGCCGTCACGAACGCGCGATCGCTGCGAAGGCGCTCGTTCCACCAGCCCCACTGGGCCGAGAACGTCGCCGCGACGAAGATCTCGTTGACCGGCGTGTAGAAGCGGATCCACGGATAGCGGGCCGCGAACGCGCCCGCGTAGTCCGCGAACAGGGCGGGCCAATCCGAATTCTGGAAACTGCCGATCCAGTCGGGCACGCCGAAGTGACACAGGTCGGCGATGACCGTGACCCCCTGATCGTGCAGCGCGTGAAGCGTCTCGTCGGCGAAGTCCCAGTCATAGTCGCCCGGCCCGGCGTGCGCCGTGTAGTACGGCGGCCCGTACCGCAGGTATTCGATGCCGAGCTCCCGCAGCAGCTGGAAATCCTCCCGCCAGCAATCGTAGTGCCGCGTCTTCGCCAGCTCGTCCTGCCGAATCGTCTTGCCCTGCCATTCAATGGTCGGGTAGCTGTTCTCGATGCCGGTCGCGAACATGAATCGAGGCATGAGCGCTACAGGATGTCCAGGCGGCCGCCGTCGACGACCAGCGTCGTGCCGGTGATGAACCGCGCGTCCGGCGACGCCAGAAAGCAGACCGCGTGAGCGACGTCCTCGGGCCTGCCGATCGCACCCGTCACCGTCTCGGCGCCGCTCCTGACGTTGGGGTTGTTCCAGAGCATGGGGGTGTCCACCGCGCCAGGCGCCACGCAGTTGATCCGGATCCTTCTCGGCGCGAGCTCCTCGCTGAGGCCACGTGTGAACGCTTCCATGCCTCCCTTGGACGTCGCGTACGGCACGACGTTCCTCGTCGTCGCGTGTGCGTGCACGGAGCTGATGTTGACGATGGCGCCGCCCGCGGGCATGTGCGGCACGGAGTACTTGCAGAACAGGAACACGGCGCGGAGATTGACGTTCATCAGCCGGTCCCAGTCCTCTTCCGGCAGCTCGACAATCGGCGTGAACGTCATCATCGCCGCGTCGTTCACCACGATATCGATGCCGTGCCAGGTGTCGAGCGCGGCGCGGACGGTGTCCCGTATCGCGTCACGATCCCCGACGTTGCACTTGACGAATCGCGCCTGACCGCCTGCGGATGAGATCTGCTGCGCCGTCTGACTGCCGTGCTGTTCGTCGAGGTCCGCGATGAGCACGCGGGCACCCTCGCGCGCGAACTGCTGCGCGACGGCCCTCCCGATGCCGGACCCCGCGCCGGAGACGATGCAGACCCTCCCATCGAAGCGCATCGGCCTTCCGGGGACGTCCGATGCAAGGATCGGGACGCGCGGGGGCCCTCGGGCGACGGCCGCGGTTGTGCCGCCGAATACGGCCGCTCGCCGGGGCCGGCATCGGGGAGCGGCTCAGCGCAGGTAGTGTTCGGTCAGCGCCACCCAGTACGCGGCGCCGACGGGCAGGATCTCGTCATTGAAGACGTACTGCGGATGATGGACCATCGGCGTGTCGCCGTTGCCGAGCAGGCAGTACGTCCCCTGCTTCGCCTGCAGCATGAACGCGAAGTCCTCGCTTCCCAGGTAGCTCGGCCCCGGATACATCACGGCATCGTCACCGAACACCTGTTGCGCAATCGCGGCGGCTTTCGCGGTCTCCGCGGGATCGTTCACGAGCACCGCGCCGGGCACGCCCTCCCGGATCTCGAAGGTGCAGCCGAAGCTTTCGGCCTGCGCTTTCGCAATCGACCGCACCTTGCCCAGCACCAGCTCGCGATCCCCCGGCGTGGTGGTGCGGATTGACAGGCGCAGGATCGCCGACTGGGCGATGACATTGCCGGCGTTCCCCGAAAGGAACGCTCCCACGGTGACGACGGCGCTGTTGTGCGGCGAGACGTTGCGCGACACGATCGTCTGCAGCGCCATCACGAGCGACGACCCCGCCACCACCGGGTCGATGCTGAGCTCGGGCATCGACCCGTGGCTCCCCTTGCCCGTGAGCTCGATCTCCCAGTTGTCGACGGCGGCCATCATCGCGCCGTCGCGGAAGTGCAGCTTGCCGAGCTCCAGCCCCGGCATGTTGTGCATGCCGAACACGGCGTCGACCGGCCAGCGCTCGAAGAGTCCGTCCGCGATCATGGCCGGGCCGCCGGCCATGATCTCTTCGGCAGGCTGGAAGATCAGCCGGACGGTGCCGTCGAACTTGCGGGTCCGGGCCAGGTGTTCACCGGCCGCCAGCAGCATCGTCGTATGCCCGTCGTGCCCGCAGAGATGCGACACCCCCGGAACGGTGCTCTTGTACGGAAGATCGTTGTCTTCCTGGATCGGCAGCGCGTCGGTGTCGGCGCGAAGGCCGATGGACTTGTCGCCGCTTCCCGCCGTCAGGGACGCGACGATGCCGTGCTGGCCGATGCCTTCCACGACGTCATAGCCCCAGGACTTCAGCAGGTCGGCGATGTACTTCGCGGTGTTCGCTTCCTCGAGCGACAGTTCCGGATGCTTGTGGAGATGATGACGCCACGCCGTGATCGTCTCGAGACGGCCCCTGAACTCATTGACGAGTGGATTCATCGCACGCCTCCGGATGGACGCCCTTTCGGGATGGTGAGCATGATGGACACGATGGCTGCCACGACCATCAGCAGGTTGAATCCCAGCGCGACCAGGGCCGCCTGCCGGACGGCCAGGTTGTCCTGACGGCCGGCGAACGTGATCACGCCGTCCAGCCACCGGATCGATTCGCCGTCGGCGCCCAGCGCGGTGAAGATGGCGGCCGAAATCGCCACCCCGAACGACGCGCCGAGCGACGAGGCCATCTTGTAGATGCCGGATCCGGAGCCGGCCTGGTCGTCCGGCAGATTCGAGAGCGCCGCGTCGGTCGAGGGCGTCGCGTAGAACGCCAGGCCGAGACCGAACAGCGTGTACGACACGACGGCCAGCGTCCTGTACTGTTCGATCAACAGGTTGGTCGGCATCAGCATCGCGATCGAGAGGCCGACGATCAGACTCCCCCAGATCATCGGCCTGCGTGCGCCGAACTTCTGCAGCAGCTTCTCGCCGACGCGGATGAACGCGACGATGGCGATCGCGTAGCCGAGCGTCAGCATCCCGGCTTCCTGCGCCGACAGACCGCCGCCGAGCTGCAGGAGCATCATCGAGACGATCAGCATCCCGGCCACGCCGTTCAGCAGGAAGTTCGAGATCGTCGCCCCCGTGTACGTGGCGTTGCGGAAGAGGGCGAAGTTCACGAACGGATACTCGGCGCGGTTCTCCGCCCGGAAGAACAGCGCGCCGACGATGATGGCAATGGCCAGCAGGCTCAGCGTCAGCGGATGCGTCCAGCCGATCTCGCTGCCCTGCGTGGCCACCACCTGCAGCGCGATCATCGACACCATGAACGTCAGCACGCCCATCGTGTCGAACCGGTAATCCCGGTCGGCGGCGGCCTGGCTTTCCGGTGTGCCGCGCACCATCAGCATTCCGACGGCGGCGACGGCGGCCGACGCGAAGAAGATCCAGCGCCACCCGACGTTCTCCTGCATCAGGCCGCCGAAGAGCGCCGCGAACCCGGACCCGCCCCAGGAGCCCATGGACCACAGGCTCACCGCCCGTTGGCGGCCCGCGCCATCCCAATAGGCCTTGATGAGCGCCAGGCTCGACGGCATGATGAACGCCGCCGAGAGCCCCTGAAGGATCCGCCCGCCCATGAGCAGCGGCACGGCCAGCGGACCGGGTGGCGCGATCGCCACCAGCAGGGAGCCGGCGATGCCGAGGACGAAGCCCCAGTTCAGGACCTTCACCCGCCCGACGCGATCGGCGAGCCCGCCGATGACGACGATGAAGATGCCGGAGAACAGGGCCGTGATGGACACGGCGATGTTCATGACGCTGGTCGCGACCCCGAGGTCGGCGGCCATGGCCGGCGCGATGTTCAGCGTGGTCTGCGCGAACAGCCAGAAGGCCAGTACCCCGAGAATGATGCCGAAGAGGAGCGTGTCGTTGCCGCGATACGGGCCTGGCTGTTGAGTCATGACCGTCTGGACGCTCGCCGCGTCTGTGCGTTGCATGGTGTGCTCCACAAAGCCCGGCACGGGTCGGGTGCCACGCTCGCCGTCCCGCCGAGAGGGCACGGCTGCGAACCGTGCGGAAGACGAAGAATCCCGGGCAGCGAGGATACCAGCGGCGAGTCGAGATCGGAGTCGGGTTTTCGCAATCGGTACCCTCTCATGCTGCCCCCCGTAGCATGACAGCATGACCGGACGCCCGGTGCGGACGCGTGCCTGGGCGAGGAAGCTCTGCCGTAACGGCGCTCGTCCACGTCCAACCCGTGGCCACCGTCGCGGTCCTCGCCGCTCACGAACCCTCCGGGCGCCGAAGGTCAACGACCTCTACACGCGGAAATCGACGCACATCGTCGAGCGGATCCGGCGCATGCAGCGAATCAACGAGATCGCGATCGTCATCGGAGCGCCGGTCGTGTGGGTCCTCTACGCCGCGCTCGGCATGCCGTACGGCGGGGCGATCCTCTGCCTGGCCTGGGTGGGGCTGATCGTCGTGCGGCGGCAGTTCCCGCATGTCTCGACGTTCGACGCGCCGGTCAGCCTCGACAGCTATCAGTATCTCCGGGCATTCCAGCGGTGGCTGAGGACCCGGCTCGCGTGGGGGCGACGCGTTCAGCGGCACATCTATGCGGTGACGTTCCTCGCCATCGCGATCGCCGTCGGGGAATCGGGGGTTGGACAGGCACTGATTCGCACGATGGTCGAGACGGTCCCCGACGCCCACCTGATCAAGGGCATTCCGCTGATCGTGATCCTTCCCGTCGTGGCGATGACGATCATGGTGGACCTGCTTGGCGGCATCATCTTCGACTTCGACGTGAGCACCGTGTATCGCAGGGTGTTCGAGAGGCTGGACCAGATGCTGGCCGAGATGGAAGAGCTGAGGCGCTGAGCACCGAGTGTCGAGTGTCGAGTGGGGAATATCGCCCGGTGCCTGCGAAAAACTCCGCGCCCCCGCCGCCATTCGCGCGGTGAACCGCTCGGCACACCTCCCCTTTCGTGCCCGTCACGGAGGAATACGAGTTGCAACTGGAGGCTGTGGATGGCGCTGCAGGGAAGCGACGCCGCTCCGTGAATGGCGCCATCCACCACGAATTCTCATCCAGTTTCATTCGAAAGGAGGAATCTCATGGCATTCAGGAAGGAAGCGGGGCTCGTTCCGAGCCGGCTGCTGCGCGATCCGTTTGCGATGATGCGCGACATGACGTCGGAGTTCGATCGGTTGTTCGGCGACTGGCCGTTCTTCCGTCGGCCGGAACTGCGGGAGCGCACAGCCTCGGAGATCGCCTGGTACCCGCGCGTCGACGTCTTCGAGAAGGACAACCGTCTCGTGACGAAGATCGATCTGCCCGGGATGAAGAAGGAGGACGTCAAGGTCGAAGTGACCGACGGTCACCTCATCATCACCGGCGAGCGGAAGCACGAAGCCGAAGAGAAGAACGAGGGGTTCTACCGGCGCGAACGCGAGTACGGCAGCTTCTACCGGACCGTGCCGCTGCCGGAGGGGGCCGGCGTCGACGACGTCAGGGCAACGTTCGCCGACGGCGTGCTCGAGGTGAGCGTGCCGCTGCCTCCGCGCGCGGAAAAGACGCCCCGCACCGTGGAGATCCAGGACGCGAAGGGCTCCCGGGCGGCCGCGTGACAGCGGCGCCATGCACCGATGGGCGGGCGTCGACCGCCCGCCCATCCGGTGGATGGACGCAAGCCCGGCGAGCCGTGACCTCCGCACGCGACCGGCAACGCCCTCCTTGCGAACGCCGCCTGCACGCCGGCCGTCTGGCGGGATGACGCCCACGTATGGTCAGATGACGTCAGCGCCACGGCGTCGCGGTGCTGCCTGGACCGGACGCGGGATGGGCGGCGTCGAAGGAGTCGTCTCCGTGTCTGACCAGCATTCCCGCGGGCCCGCCACCCCCGAACAGCAACGCGACCTCAGGGCGTTCCGCGACGCGGTGTCCCGTGGCGACGTCGCGGCGTCCACCCGCCTGCTCGCGCTGCCACATGTCAGGGAACAGGTCAACGCGCCGCTGTTCCACTTCGGCCAGCGTGCCGCCCACGTGGCGGTGAACCAGGCGCCGCTGCTCGAGGTGCTGATTGCCGCCGGCGCGGACCTCACGCTGCCGAGCGAGTGGGAGAACGGACCGTACACCGTCCTCGACAACGCCACCGAGGACACGGCGCGACGGCTCCTCGCGCGCGGCGTGCCGCTCACGCCGAACGTGGCCGCGAGGCTCGCCTGGGTCGACGAGCTGCGACAGCTCCTTGCCGCGACTCCTGCGCTCGTGCACGCGCGCGGCGGCGACGGCCGGCAACCGCTCCACGAAGCGGCAACCGTCGAGATCGCCGACCTGCTGATCGATCACGGCGCTGACGTGAACGCCCCCTGCATCGACCACGCGTCGATGCCTGCGCAGTACGCGCTCGCCGAACGGCCGGACGTCTGCCGCCGCCTGCTCGAGCGCGGCGCCGCCGCCGACATCTTCATGCCGGCGCGCCTCGGCGACGTGGCGCTGGCGACCCGTGTCCTCGACGCCGATCCCCGGGCGATTGCCGCCCGGATCAACGAGCCGGGCTATGCACCAGTGCCGCCGTTTCACATCTACTGCTGGACGCTCGGCTTCGGCCTGTCTCCGCATGACGTGGCCCTCATGTCCGGGCATCGCGAGGTCCACGATCTGCTCGTGCACCGCAGCCCGCCGCACGTGCGGTTCATCAACACGGTGCTGGCGGGCGACGAAGCAGGCGCGCGGGTGTTCATCGAGCAGGTGCCGTCGGCACTGGCCTCCCTCACACCCGCCGATCACGCACGCCTCGCGTACGCGATCTTCTACGGGCGCCGGGAGGCGGCACATCTGATGCTGCGGCTCGGCTTCGACGAAACGGCCGGTGGCGTCGATGGGGGCACGGCGCTTCACGCGGCATGCTGGATGGGGGACGTCGAGCTCGTCGAGGCAATCCTCGAGCGCGGACGCGTCGCCGTGGACAGCCGCGATCCCGTTCACCGCAGCACCCCGCTCGGGTGGGCGGCCTTCGGCTCCGTCCACCGCAGGGCGAGCGGCGGCGACTACCCCGCCGTCGTCGATCGCCTCGTCGCGGCCGGCGCGGACATCCACGCGCCGGGCAACGGCGAGCCCTTGTCGCTGCTGGCAATGGCCGAGGGAAATCCGGAGGTCCAGGCGGCGCTGCGACGACACGGCGCCAGGGAGTAGGCGGGAGGACCGGCGAGCGCCGACTGTCACGACGTCGTTGAGGACGCAGACGAGACGGCCGGCGCGCGGGCCCGGCCGTCTCGTCTCTTCAGGTCGCTACTCGATCCGCGGCGCCAGTCGCGTCCCGCCGAGCGCGGCCAGTGACGCCAGCTCGCCGCGACGGAACCACAGGATCGCGGAGGTGGCGGCGAGCAGGATCGCCGCCGAAACGGCCGACCCGCCGATCAGGGCGTGCGACAGGATGGCGCCGATCATCGTCGGCACCAGCAGCAGCGCCCCGAAGACGGCGGCGCGCGGCACCAGCAGCAGCACCGCGGCGCCGACCTCGATTCCGCCCGTCAGGTACCGGAACCACTGCCCGGCCCCGAGCGCGTCGAAGAACTGCACCATCATCGGGTCTCCCGTGAGCTTCACGGAGCCCGCCATGAAGAACATCCCCGCCGTGAGCACCTGCACCACCCACAGCGCGATGGTTCCGAGGACGGGACGCGACGTCGAGCGCGAACGGACAACGGCGCCGGGGTAGACCTGCGAGCTCGTAGCCATGTGAACCTCCTTTTGGTTCATGATTAGACCGTGCATAGATGAACTATCGGGCGAAAAAAAAGACTCACGAGTCGAGCCTGGCGAGCAGCGTCACCAACGTCCGCGCATCCTCGACGCCCAGCCGCTCGACCAGCCCCTCTTCGGTGCCCCGCAGAATGACGCGCCCCTTCTCGCACGCCTCACGGCCCGCGGGTGTCAGCACGGCGAGCCGGGAGCGCCGATCGGTGGGATCCGCCGCCCGCGTCACGAAACCATCGGTTTCGAGCCGGTCGACCAGCTGCGTGACGTTCGACTTCACGCACGACAGGCTCTCGGCCAGCTGGCTCAGGGGCACCGAAGCTCCTGCATTCGAGATGGCCTCGAGGGCAGCGAGCTTCGGCAGCGACAACCCCACCGCGGCCAGCCGTGACTCGGCCTGCCGCTGGACGGCGTCGGCGGCGTGCACAAGGGCCATGAGATGGCCTCTACCGTGGCCGATCTGGTTCACACATGAATTATCTATGGCTCACGGGAGATGTCAAGCGCTCGCCGGGCGGTCGTCGCCGCCGGGTGGCCCGAACCGGATGGGCCGGTCGAACGAACTGTGGTGCCACAAAGCCGGACGCACCGGCGAGATTCCTTGTAAAATCGCGTCCCCATGGCAACCAGTCTGGTTCCTGATACGGCGGCGCCGCAGGTCGTGCGCCAGCCGGGGCGTTACGACCGCGCGTTTTACAGCGGCATGGCGGCGCTGATGGCGCTGACCGTCTTTGCCGGCTTCGCGCGCACGTACTATCTCCGCGCGTTCTTCGACGTGCCGACGCTCGGCGGCCGCGTCGAGTTGACGCCGCTCGTGTATGTCCATGGCTTCGTGTTCACGGCCTGGGTCGCCCTGTTCATCGTGCAGACCGGACTGGTGCGGGCCCGCCGCGTCGACGTGCACCGCCGCCTGGGCGTGGCGGGGATGGTCCTGGCCGCGATCATGGTGCTCATCGGGGTCGCAACCGCGATCGCGGCGGGGGCAGCCGGCGCCGCGGGGCCCGGCGTCGATCCGCTCGTGTTCATGGCGGTGCCGTTGACCGACATGGTGCTCTTCACGCTGTTCGTGTCGGTCGCGTTCCTGAAGCGGCGCGATCGCGAAACGCACAAACGGCTGATGCTGCTGGCGTACGTGAGCATCATCACGGCCGCGGTGGCCCGCATCCCCGGCCTCAGGGGCGTCGGCCCGCTTGCCTTCTTCAGCCTGTCGTTCGTCTTCGTGCTGTTCGGGATGGCGTACGACCGATGGAGTCGGCGGCGCGTGCATCCCGTTTACCTGTGGGGCGGCGCGGTGCTTGCCGTATCGATACCGGGACGGCTGGCTTTGTCAGGCACCGCGGCCTGGCACGCGTTTGCGGAGTTCCTCACGCGCTGATGCGCCGCCCGGCGGACGGATGGGAGACCCGGCCGCCGGTCATGACGGCCGGGCCGCGACGTCGCCGGTCGACGCGCGGGGCGTGTCGCGAGTGGTGAGCTCGTCGGCCAGCCCCTCACCCGGTCCGGCGAACCGCCAGCTGATCCCGCACCTGCTCCAGCTGCTCCCGCAATTCCCGCCCCTCCGGCTAGTCTAGCGCGCGGTCGTCTCCCAACCCCCAGCCATCGGCACGAGCACCGCCGCCGGTCCGCGTCCTCGCATCCCGGTGCGCGCGACGGAGGGCACAGCGAAGAGCGTGACGTCGACGGCGTCGGCCATGAGGCGATACCCCCCGTCACCGGGGTGTAGCAGATCGGGCGATTCCGCCTCAGGCCGAAATCGCTGCGGGTCATCCGGGTCACGCGTCACGGCATCGAAGTCGACGACCGCGTCGAACGCGCCGCTGGTGCGGATCCACTCGTTGACGTGCTGTCGGATCGCTTCGCCGGCTGCGGTGGACGCGCTCGAACCTCCGTACGGCGTCAGCGTGCATCCGATGACCTGCACACCGTGGACATGGGCCATCGCGATCAGCTGCGTGTACGCGCCGATCAGACTCTCCGCGCTGAAGGACCCCGACGATGCGCTACCGGTCGCGCCGCGCCGCCGGGTCGCGATCGTGATGTCGTTGATACCTTCGAGCACCGTGATCCACCTGACCCCGGGTACGGCAAGAGCATGGGCCATGAACCGCACGACTCCGCCATTGTTGTCGCCGAGCAGCCGGTTGCCCGCGATGCCGGCGTTCACGACGCCGACGTGACGTGTCGCCGGCTGCCCCTGAAGGCGCACCGCCAGCAGTGCGGGCCACATGCGGTTCGTGTCGGGCGTCGACTGATCGCCATCGGTGATCGAGTCACCGAATGTCACGAGCGTCCCCGCTTCCGCCGGAGCGAGGACGTCGACACCCGCCAGCCAGTAGTACGACTCGGTCGTCGCGGCCAACGAATCGATCGACAGCGCCGCGGTGAAGTCACCGGGCGTGGAGATGTACGTCGGCCGGAGCCCGAAGCGATGCGCCGTTGGCGGTTCCGCTGCACCCACGATGTGGAGACTGACGGCGAGATCGGTCAGCGGTGGCGCCTCGAGTTCGACCGGATCGCTGATGATGGTCTGACCGGCATAGAGGGTCGTCCTCGGTTGGCCTCCGAAGGTCAGCGTGCGGTCGGAACCCGGGACGATCGACGACCCGGCTTGCCGCCGTGCGACGTGTGCGGCGCCGATGGTGACCGCGCTGCCGCCGAACGCGTTCGCGAGCCGGACTCGCAGTCGCTGCCCGCCGATGCTGGTGCGCACGATCATGCGCACCGTCTGGTCGGCGATGCGGGAGATCTCGACCGGTGCCGCGAAGCGGCGCGCCGGTGTACCGGGCGGTGGTGGAGGAGGCGGAGTGAACGACCGCGACGGACCACGGCCTGGCCCGCCGTACCGCGCGAGCTGCAGCGCCGTGCCCCACGTGGCGACCCAATGCTCCCGGGTTGCTTCGGACTGCGCCGCAAACCCGCCCGGCAGGACGAGGCCCCCCAGCCCCAGCATCAGCGCAATGAAACCGACCCACCTCGTCACTGGACCACCCCGGCCACTGCTCTCGTCCGCATGCTCGTACCGCCTTGCTTTGTCACGACAAACGCGTGCCGTGCCGCCTGCCCGGTGCCGGTGTTCAGCGGAACAACAATGGCAGGGTGTCGTGAAGATAGTGACGCCAGACACTCCACACGTGACCGCCGTCGGTCTCGTGATACGTCAGCCTGAGCCCACCCTTCCGCAGCGCATCGACATAGGCGAGGTTGCTCTTGAACAGGAAATCCTGTCGGCCGCAGCCGATCCACACGAGCCGAAACGCGCCGGACACTCCCCCAGGTGCCGTCCGGATCCGTTCCAGCGCCTCGTCGACGTCTGCGGTTTCGCCGACGACTGCCGCACTGTAGCCGAGCACGTAACCAAACGTGCCCGGGTTGGTCAGGCCGATGCTCAACGCCTGCCCCCCGCCCATCGACAGACCGGCGATGGCACGGTTGGCGGCTCCACTTCGCACGCGGTATGTCCGGTCGACGAGCGGGATCACTTCGTCGAGCAGATCCTTCGGAAAGCGCGGCGAGAACATCTGCGTCTCGCCCTGAATCCGGACGAGCGGCCCGACGCCCTGCCCTTGCAGCGCATGTCCCTGCGGCATCACGACGATCATCGGTTCGATCCTGCCGTCAGCGATGCCGTTGTCGAGAATGATGTTGGCGCGACCGTTCATCACCCAGCCGCTCTGCGTCTCACCGTTGCCGTGCAGCAGATAGAGCACGGGATACCGCGCGTCCGACGTGTCGTAGCCGGGAGGCGTGTAGACCCACAGCCAGCGCGTGACGCCCATCGCCCGGGATTCGTAGAGCACCATCCGCACTTCCCCGTGCGGAACGGGGCGCGAGTCGTAAAACGCCGGAGCGTCCCCGGGCACTTCGACGAAGCTCGACATCGTCTGGCCGGGCGGTGTGGGCTTGATCGCGGGATTCGAGGGATCGGGAACGTCGACGCCGTGGACGCGGAAGTTGTAGCTCCAGATCTCGGGTGGCAGTGGCCCGACGGTGATCGTCCAGATCCCGTCGGCGTCCCTGGTCATCGCCTGGGGGCCCCTGCCCTGCGTGATCTCGCCCACCAGGTGCACCATCTCCACTTCGGGGGCGCGAAAGCGCAGCGTCACGCGCCGATCAGGGTGCACGTCCGGGGACACGAGCGCCAGCACCGGCGTGTTCATGCGCCTGGTGCCTGCGCGCGGCGGCTGTGCCGACGCCACATCGACGGCTCCCCAGGCCTGCAGGGAGGCAAGCAGGCTCACCGCGACCATTGCGTCGCGCATACGAATCCTCGACATGTCTGCCCTCGCGGTGCTGTGCTCATCTCCCGAACAGGCCGAGATCGAACGCCGCCGCCATGGCCGCGTTGCCGGCATCGTTGGGATGAATGTGATCGCCGGGATCGAACGCGGGATTCAGCCGCTGCGGACGGGTCGGATCGCGCACCGCGGCATCGAAGTCCACCACAGCGTCGAATCGGCCCGAGGTGCGAATCCACGTGTTCACGGCCTGGCGGATCTGCTCGCCCTGTTCCGTCGCCGTGAACTGGCCTTCCTGCGGCGTGAGCGTGGCACCGATGACACGGATCCCGTGGACGCGGCTCCGCGCGATGATCTGCTCGTATCCGCCAATCAGTTCCTCCGCGGTCAGGGGCGGTGTGCCGAATCGACCGCGAATGTTGATGTCGTTGATGCCGCCGAGCAGGATCAGCCACTTGACACCCGGGCGACTCAACACGTCACGGTCGAACCGGGCGAGCATGCTGAGGCCGGCGCCGTTGCGCAACACCTGATTGCCCGAGATCCCCTGGTTGACGACCCCGATGTGCCGGGTGCGCGCGTCCCCGTTCAGGCGCCGGGCGAGCAGTGCCGGCCACGCCCGATTCCCATCGACGGTGGTGGCATACCCGTCCGTGATGGAGTCGCCGAGCGCGACGATCGTGAAGGCAGTCGCCGGCGCCAGGACGTCGACGCTCGACAGCCACGCATAGGCGGTCGTCGTCTGTGCATCAGCGGGAAGCACCGGCTGAGCCACCATGTTCCCGTTCGCGATATAGGCGGTCCGCATGCCGGTCGTGTGGCTGGATGGCGCGCCGGTCGCTTCCGGCAGGTACAACGACACAGCCAGATCCGTGAGTGGGGCCACCTCCAGGTCCACTGGATCGCTCAGCACGAGCGCACCGGGCGGGACTATGACCGTCGACTGTCCACCGAACGTCAACGCCCGGTCGCTCGCCGGCTCGATGGCACCGCGTCCGGTGTGCAGACCGAGATGGGCAGCACCGACCCGGAGCGGATTGGCGTTCAGCATGTTCGACAGCGAGATCCGCAGCTGGCGCCCGCCAAGGCTGGTGCGGACGATCATCCGGAGCGTCTGGTCTTCGAAGCTGTCGGGCAGGTTGTGCGGCGGCGGTCCACTCGACGCCGGGGCCCGCCGGGTCGCGCCGGGAGTTCGCGCGGGTGCGGCGCCCGTGGCGCCTCCGGAGGAGGCCGAACCTGACGGCGGTCGCCGCACCGCCGGCGGGGCCAGGAGCAACGCCGTCGCCCAGGTCGACACCCAGTGTTCGGACGGTTCGGATGCCCGAGCCGCTGCACGCGTCTGTGCAGACGGTGGGCTCAACAGGGCCGAGACGAGGACGATGCCTGCGAAGAGTCGAATCCGGGACACTGTGCTCCTGTGTTCGAGGTCGCCGCAACGCGGTGGCGCTCAGAGCCGGTCGGCCACGAATCGATCGAGCGTGAAACCCGCCGGCTTCAGCGCCCAGGCGGTCAGGTTTTCGATGCGGGGCACCCGCTGCGCTGACGACGAAGGAGCGCCCACGCGTCGCGTCGACGGGCGCGCCACGGCGACGATCGCACGCTCGTCGACGGCGGCGTCTGTCGTCGTGTAGACAGCCGCCTCCCCATCGTTGACGTAGACCTCCACCACGCGCTTGTCGAGAAACACACGCAGCCGATGGCGGTCGGCACCGCGCGACAGCGGCGCACGCAGCGAGCCGACCAGGAGCGCGCCGCGCGTGAGGCGGATCGGCAGTCCGGGGCGGCCCTCCGAGCCCACGCGGACATCGAAGCCGATCTCACCCGCCGCCCCCGGAAGGAGATCGGCCTGCAACTCGAGACAGTCGCCGGCGATTGGATCGAGAGGGACCGGTGTTCCCAACGGAACGTCGAATGCGGCTTTCGTCTGTGGCGCGCCACGCAGCGACTCGAACTCCGGGGCAGGCTGCTGCCGCAGGAAGCCGTCGGCATCGATCGAGAGGATGCGCGGCAGTACCATCACGCCGTTCCAGCCGTTCTCCACCGGCGTATGGGTGCGTCCCCACAACCAGAGGATCGTGCGGCCGCGATCGTCGACCGAGATGTTGCTCGCGTACGCCGCGCCCGGATCGAGCACGCCGCGCGTCTCCGGCACGAACGCGGGCCTGGCCAGATCGAGGGTGCCGACGAAGTACCGGCACGGCGTGTGAGGCGACATCAGCAGCACCCACTTGTCGCCCAGGCGGAAGAGATTCGGACACTCGACGTTGACGATCTCCCGCTCGCCGCAGCGGAAGACCACGCCGAGGTAATCCCAGCGCGTGAGCTCGGCGTTCGAAGCCCGGTAGAGGAACACGGACCCGCCGCCGCCCCGGCTGGCGTTGGTGTTGCCGCCGCACACCATGTAGGTGTCGCCGCCCTCACGGAAGAGGAACGGATCGCGCCACTGGGCCACGGAGGTCGCTCCATGCGCGCCGACGGCCAGCACGGGATTCAGAGCCGGCCGCTCCCAGCCGATCAGCTCGTCGTCCGTTGGCACGGCCATCCATTGTTCGGGGTCGGCGTGGCCGATGCTCGTGTAGAAAATGCGAGGGCGGCCGTCGGCGCCGAGAATGGCGCCACCCGAATAGTTCGCCGTCTCGCCGCGGTCGGTGAGCGGCCAGAGGGCGATCGGCAGGTGTTCCCAGTTGACGAGATCGCGACTGCGCGCGTGGCCCCAGTGCTGGTTGCCGGCCCGCGGCTCGGCGGGATTCAGCTGGTAGAAGAGGTGGTGCCAGCCCTTGTAGAAGATCGTCCCGTTCGGGTCGTTGGTCCAGTTGGCAGGCGGACGGAAGTGATACACGGGCCGGCTCGGGTCCGCCTCGGCGCGGGGGATCGCGGCCCGCAGGGCGGCGGTGGCCGCCGCCGCACTCCTCGACCGTTGCGCGGACACGAGCCGTGCGGCAGCAGGCCATCCTGCCGCGCCCAGGATGAACGCTCGTCGACCGAGAGCCACCGGCTCGTCTCCCCTAGGACTCGAGCACCTTGCGGCAATAGTCGAGGCAGCGGCCGATCTCCACTGCCGGACCATCAGGACCGACATACTCGATGCAGACCGGCATGTCGTACTGCTGATCACGCACCAGCGTGAGCACCTCGCGCAACGGCGTCTCACCCTGGCCGAAGGGCATCTCCCGGCCGCGATTGCTCTTGCGATCCTTGACGTGAATGTTGGTGATACGCGCGTGGTGCGCGCGCAGGTACGCGACGGGATCGTGGCCCATCGCGAAGAAGTGGCCGACGTCCAGGTTGACCCAGACGTTCGGCGACAGCTTCATCGCCTCGTCGAAGACGTCCGGTCCCTCGCTGTGGTTGTGCAACGCCACGATCACGTCGTGCTTCTCCGCGAGCGGCGCGACACGCGGCATCACCGAGAGCGGGGACGAGGCGGTGATGATGCGCGTGCCGAGCGCCTTGGCCATCAGCATGCCCTTCTCGATCTCCGCGTCCGTGTAGGAGTCGTTGAAGCTCAGGTTGTACGAGAAGAGAATCCGGCCGGCCCTGTCGAACGCCGCCTTCACCTCGCGGTACTTCGCGAGGTCGACTTCGAGTCGCCACGTCCGGAGCGCGTCGCGGACCGCGGGATCCATTCCGCGGAACGCGGGACGGGGCGCGGCTGCACCTGTCGATCCCTGTGGGGGTCTCGGCGGCGCGCCTTCCCGACGCGTCCACGGTCCCGGACGTCCTGCTCCGGGCAGCCGGATCCCCGGCGCGCCGAGAAAGTGCTCGACGTGCTCCGACATGATGTCGAGTTCTGTCAACCCGAGAGCCTGCATCGTCTTCAGAATGTCGGAAAGGCCCAGTCCGCTGAAGCTGAAGCTGGCGGATTGCAATGCCATGCGGACACCGCGTATGCGGGCGATCTCCGGCGCGGACGCCGACAGGACCGTCCGTGCGATGGGGAACGCCGCGGTCGTCAGTGCGACGGTCTGCAGCCACTCTCTACGCGTCAACATCGGACTCCTCCCCGTTCTGAAGCCGGCGATTCGGCGGACGCCGCTCCTCATCGCTTCGCGGCGGGCCCTGGCGTGTAATTCGGGTCGGTGATGCGCCACAGGTCATGGAACATGGACATCTGGTGGTACGCGCCCCACTCCGGACCATCGACGGAACCCTTGTAGAACGCCTTCTCACCGCGCTCGGCCCTCGGCTGACCGGGCACGAAGTCGGGGAACCATCCACCGTGCTCCGGGTCGAAGTACTCGCGCTTCACGAAGTCGAGGGTCTTGTGGTAGTACGGCCACAGCTCCGAGCGGCCGTGCAGGATGGCGTAGTTCGCGGTGGCCTTGATCACCTCGCACTGCGGCCACCACAACATGCGGGCCGGCCTGCCGTCGGGCGTGACGCCACCGAGTCCACCGACCGCCTCGTTGTAGCTCTTGAGCCCCAGATCGAGGCTGCGCGATCCCAGCTCGACGAACTTCGGATCAGCACCGAGTTCCACGGCCCGGCTGAGGAGCGAGGCCCACTCGAACAGGTGCCCGGGGTTGCCGCTCGGATTGCCTACGGGCTTCCAGTTCTCGTCGTAGGACTCGGGGAGGTACCCGATCTCATAGTCGTAGAGGCGTTCAATGGCCTTCAGCTCCTGCGCGATTTCGTACCAGACCTCCTCGGAACGGGTCGCGTTGTAGAGCGACAGCAGGGCCTCGAAGACATGCAGGTTGATGCGGTGCCGGCGGTTCGAGACCACGGACCCGGTCGTCGGGCGCGCGCCGGACGGAGGGGCCGCCACGGCCGGGGCGCGCGGTGCCCCGGCGCCCGGTCGGGCGCCGAACATCCCGCCAGGCGCCTGAGCCATGAAGTCGCGGGTGAAGCGACCGGAGCCGATGAACGGACCATCACGCATCTTGTCGCGCATCTCACGGAAGAAGACCATCGCCTCATCGAGGTACTTCTGCTCGCCGGTCACCCGACCCGCCTCGGCAAGGGAGAAGATGACGAAGCTGCTGAAGCCGGTCTTGTGCTCGGTGATCACTTCGTGGTTCGGTCCGACCCGGTCGTAATAGCCGCCGAACTCGGGATCCCGCATCTTGAGGAGGAAATCCAGACCGCGCGTCAGTGCATCCTTGAACTCGGGTGAAGGCGCCATCTCATAGGCCACGGCCATCGCGTACAGCTGACGCCCCTGGCCGTTCACGCTCGCCTCACGCTGCGTGCCCCACGGCTGCCACTGTCGATCGAGGTTCTCCTGGATGAAGCCGTTCGGTTCGACCGAGTGCCGGATCCAGTAGGACATCAACCCGTCGATCGCCGCCTTCGTGACCCACTCGCGGTCGACGTTGCCGCGGATCTCCTCGGGTGCCGTGCGGCTGATCGCGGGCTTCGCCAGCTGAGCCTGCGGGATTCGAGCGGCCTGGTAGCCGATGACTGCCAGCGCCAGCAGGCCGCCGGCCACCACGAGCGGCCACCTGCGCCGCGTCACACTGCCTCTCATACACTCCTCCCCACTGCGTGCCATCCGCGGCGCGTCCGCCGCGGCGTGCGAGGACTACCTGGTTCCATCCGTTCGCGTCAGCGCTGCATCCGGCAGCGCGAACGCGTAGAGCGCATCGACAGCCGCGACGATGAGATGCTGCTTGCCATCGAGCATGAACGTCTGCGGAGCGTTCGATACCTCCCCGAGCCGAACGTGCCAGAGCGGGTCGCCGGTGGCGGCGTCATACGCGACGAGGTTCCCGCCCGGGTCGCCTCCGAAGAGCAGCCCGCCTGCGGTTGTCAGATAGTGATGTCCGATGTAGGTCCCGCCCCACGAGCCCGACCCGGGGAAGTGACGCTTCCACCGCGGCTCGCCGGTCGTGTAGTCGATGGCGAGCAGGAACGTGCCGAACGACGTCACGTTCTGCTCTTCCTTGCCGCCCAGCCCCATCGCACCCCGCGGATCGGTCTCGGTGAGGTAGTACATGGCGTAGCTCTCGTTCATCGCCATGTAGAAGAGGCCGGTCTGCGGATTGAACGCGGGGGGTGCCCAGTTGATGGCACCGGCGTTCTGCGGCGAGACCAGCGCGCCGCCGATGTGGAAGTCCTTGGCCGGGTTCCGCACCGGGCTGCCACGCTCGTCGATGCCCGTCGCCCAGTTCGCCGCCTCCGAGAACTTCGTCGTCAGGAGATGCTCGCCGGTGACACGGTCGAGGACGAAGAAGTACCCGTTGCGTGTCGCCTGGAGCACGAGCTTGCGGTCGCGGCCCTTGAATGGCGCGTCAACGAGGATGGGCGACTGCGCGGAATCCCAGTCGTGGGTATCGTGCGGCGAGGTCGAGAAGTGCCACGCCAGCTTGCCGGTGTCGACGTGCAACGCGACCAGCGAGCAGGTATAGAGGTTGTCACCCTCCCCGCGGCTCTGTGACGTATACGCCGGGGTCGGGTTCGCGGTACCCGTGATGTAGAGACGTGTCTCCGGATCGAACGATCCGGGAATCCACATGTGGCCGCCACCGTGCCGCGCAGCCTCCAGGCTCGCCCACGTCTCGAGCCCGGGGTCGCCGGGGTTCTGCGGCGTGGCGAACCATGTCCACTTCAGTTCACCGGTGTCGGCGTCGAACGCCTTCATGAAGCCGGGCGCATCGAGGTCGTTCCCGGGGCTCACCAGCACGAGATCATCGATGACCATCGGGGCGGTCGTCGTGAAGTACTGCTGGTCCAGCTCGGCGATCTTCTTCACCCAGCGTTCCTGGCCGGTCCGGCGGTCGAGCGAGATCAGGTAATTGTCCGGGGTCGTCATGTAGAGCCGGTCCTTCCACATGCCGAGACCGCGGTTGCCGGTGTGCGTGCCGCCGAGCGTCTTCCAGACGTAGTGCCAGAGCAGGCGACCGTCGCGCGCGTCGATGGCCCACGCATTGTCGAGAGTCGACACATAGAGCTTGCCGTCGACTGCGAGGGCCGGACTGACGATGCGGGCGGAGCGGCCGCTCGACTGGTTCAGCTCGCCCGTGCCGAACCCGCTGATGATGCGCGTCACATCCGCGCCCGGCGTCCGGAAGCGGCCGAAGCGCCCCGCCGCCGGCGGCAGGCCGGGCGTGATCCGCGTCACCCACTGCAGCCCGAGACGATCGACGTTGCTCCTGTCGATCTGCGTCAGGGCGCTGTAGCGGCGACCGGTGTAGTCGCCCGCGTAGGAGATCCAATCGTCGGCGAGCGCACGATAGCGGCTGTCAGGCGGGCCCGTCTGGGCGACGATGGACACGGTGGCCAGCATCGCAAGCAGCAGGCTGAGAGGAGGAGCGGCACGACGGCCGGTTGGAGGCGTCATTTCAGCGTTACCAGGTAGGCGGTGAGGTTGTGAATGTCGGCGTCGGTATAGGTCGGCACCAGTCGACGATGCGGCTCCAGTCGATCGCGGATGTCGACCGCCGGTCCGTCCGCGGTCCGTCTGAACGTCTGCGTCTCACCCGAGGCATCGACGAGAGACACGATGAAATCGTCGATACGGGCGAGCGTTCCGACGACCGTCCGGCCATCGCTGAGCGTGACCTGCACCTCCGGCCGGGGCGGCGGCGGGCCGCCGCGCTGCGACCCGGGCATCAACCACGCATGCTGCAGCTGGCGCGGGTCGGGATACTTCGCGGCCAGCCCGCGGAGATCGCCCGTGACCGAGTGGCAGGACGCGCAGGTGGCCTGGAAGTACTTCTCCCCTTCGACGGCATCGCCCACGACGATGGTCGGTGGCCGCATGCGGGCCGGATCGCGCCCGCTCGCCGGCAGGCTGCGCAGGAACGCAGCGATGTCGGCAATCTGCGACTCGGGAAGCACCATCGGAGGCATGCCCTTGTCCGGCCGGCCCTCGAGGATCACCTTGCCGATGGCCTCCCCCTGCTTGTCCATGAGCACGACCGCCGAACGCCAGAGATTCGGGCCGGTGCTGCCGCCGCGCGCGTCGGAACCGTGGCAGAAGCCGCAGGACAGACCGAATGCGGCCCTGCCTCGATCGACGGCAGCCTGGTCCTCCTGGTGGCGGGGCGCGCCGCCGCCGAGC
>CAYUPN010000061.1:0-23531 GCA_964446605.1 uncultured Bifidobacteriaceae bacterium
GATCAGACCTGATCCGACCTGATCAGACCTGATCAGACCTGATCAGACCTGATCACGGCAGACTGAAGGCGACGTAGGTACCCCCGGACGGCGCCCCCCACTTGCCGCCGCCGGCCGCGATCACGACGTACTGCTTTCCGTTCACCTCGTACACCGCCGGCGTCGCGTTGCCGGCCGCCGGCAGCGTCGTCTCCCAGAGCAGCTCGCCCGTGCGCGAGTCGAACGCGCGGAACTTCTTGTCGTAGTTCGTCGCGCCGATGAAGAGCAGCCCGCTGGCGGTGACGACCGGTCCGCCGTAGTTCTCGCTGCCGGTGTTCGTCAGGCCGGAGCCCGGTACCTCGCCGAGCGGCACCTGCCAGGCGATCGTTGCCGTGTTCATGTCGATGGCGGTGAGCGTGCCCCACGGCGGCGTGATGGCGGGGAAGCCGTCCGGATCCGTGAAGCGGATGTCCCCGTCGAGCGTGTAGCGCATGTCGTACGGGGATGGTGTGTCGCCGCTCACCGTCTCGGAGCGGCCCGTCATCACGTACTCGACGATCGCGCGCCGGACGGCCCCGTGCAGGTCGCGATACGCCGGCATCCGCCCGCCGCCCCGGTTGACGACGGCCGCGACGTCCGTGACGCTGCGGCGCTCGCCGATGCCGGTGAGCGAGGGGAACTCCGGCGGGTTGCCCGTCAGATCCGCCTTGTGGCAGGACGCACAGTAGCGCTCGTAGAGCGCCTTGCCGGTCGTCGGCTCGCCATCCGGCATGTCGCGAGGCGCCAGGCGCACGCGCCACGCCATCTCGTTCGCGTTCACGAACAGGTAGCCGAGCGACGGATCCCAGGCGACGCCGCCCCACTCGGCGCCGCCGTCCATGCCGGGGAAGAGAACCGTGCCGCCCAGGCTGGGCGGATCGAACTCGCCCCGCGTGCTCAGCCGCTCCCATTCCGCGCGGACGGCCCGGTGGGCCTCCGGCGTCCGCGTCGTGATCATGTCCTCCGTGAAGCGCTGGCGCGTGAAGGGCGGGGGCAGTACCGGCAGCACCTGCGTCGTCGCCAGCTTCTCGCCGGGCACCTCGGAGGGCGGCACCTCGATCTCCTCCATCGGGAACACCGGCCGGCCGGTCTCGCGCTCGAGCACGTACGTGCGGCCGTTCTTCGCGACCTGCGCGACGACGTCGAGCGGGCGGCCGTCCTTCCGGATCGTGAGGAGCGCGGGCGGCGCGGGGAAGTCGCGGTCCCAGACGTCGTGCTTCACCGCCTGGAAGTGCCAGACGCGCTCGCCGGTGTCGGCGCGCAGCGCGAGGATCGAGTTGGCGAACAGGTTGTCGCCGTGGCGGTTGGCGCCGTAGAAGTCGTACGCGGCCGAGCCCGTGGCCGCGAAGACGAGGCCGCGCCGCTCGTCGAGCGCCAGCCCGCTCCAGGCGTTGGCGCCGCCGGTGTACTGCCACGCGTCCTTCGGCCACGTGTCGTACCCGAACTCGCCGGGGTGCGGGATCGTGTGAAAGGCCCACTGCTGCTCGCCGGTGTGGACGTCGAACGCCCGGATGTCCCCCGGAGCGGAGGGCAGGCTCTCGGACAGCACCGAGCCGAGGATGAGCAGATCGCCGTAGAACACGCCGGGCGTGTTCACGCCGACGTTGAGCGCGTGCGGGTCGCGCCCGGTGAAGCCCTGTCGCAGGTCGATGCGTCCGTCCTGCCCGAAGGTGCGCAGCGGCGTGCCCGTGTTCGCGTCGAGCGCGTACAGCCAGTGGCGGACGCCGAAGTAGACGCGCCGATCCGGGCCGCGCTCCCAGTACATCAGCCCGCGAATGCGGGTACGGGATGGCGCCGCCCCCGGTTCGTTCGGGTCGTAGCTCCACTTCAGCGCGCCCGTGGCCGCGTCGAGCGCGAAGACCCGCAGCGTCGGCGAGGTCGCGTAGAGGACCCCGTGCGCCACGACTGGTTGGCACTGCATCTCGGAGCCCTCGAACGCGTCGCCCGTGTCGTAGGTCCAGGCCACCTTCAGCGACGCGACGTTGTCGCGCGTGATCCGGGTCAGGGGCGAGTAGCGGATCTGCTCGGGGCCGCCGCCGTAGTGGGGCCAGTCGGCGGACAGCGTGGTCGTGACGGCGAGAAGGGACAGCAGCAGGACGGTCCGGCGCATACGGGTTTCTACCCGGTACGGAGCCGGATCGCAACTGCCGTACGCGTGTCTGACACCCGTACTGTACTGGTACCGGTGTCTGGCACCCGTACGGTACGGGTGTCAGACACCGGTACCGACCCGGACGTGTCCGAGCCCCGGACTCGTTCAGAACAACAGGTGCACGCTGGAGTACTGCATCTGGCTGCCGCCTGCGCTGGTCGGAATCTCCAGGACTTCCAGATCGACGGTCCGTCCCAGGAGGGCGTGGTTGACGACGACGTCGTTCTCGGTCTGTCCGTAGAGGTCCTCGAACGCCAGATTCGACTGGACCCAGATGGTGATGAAGTAGTCCTGCCCGATGGGCTCGTGGTCGATCAACTGGTAGCCGCCGGCCTCGATCAGCGGGTAGAGGTCCGTCGTGAGGATCAGCCCGTTGGCCGTCGGCGCATAGTTCGAGCCCGAGTTCTCGACGAACACCGCGTCGACGACCTTGTCACAGGCCTGGCCTCGAGGCGTGTTCGGGTTGCAGATGTCGTCTTTCGTGTCGATGTCGAGCAGGCGTGAGCCGGTCTGGGAGACGGCCGTCATGACGTCCTGCAGGTCGGCGTCGATCATCACCTGCCACGGGACCATCAGCGGGTTGCGCTGCAGGATGACCGAGAACCGCCACTGGCGCCCCCGCGGATACCGCTCGATGTCGACGATGACCGCGTCGCGGAAGGCCTGCAGCTGCCCGACCTCGCGCGCCGTCAGGTCGGGGATGAACCAGGACTCGAGCCGGAAATCGTCCGTGTTGTCGACCCAGACGACGTCGTACACGTAGTTGGCGAGGCCGCTCCCGTCCGAGCGGATCTCGATGTCGATGAGCCGCTTGTCCTTCTGCCCGTGCACGGGCGGGGGGCCGCCCGGCAGCGGCAGTTGCGCGGCGTATTTCTGGAAGACTTCGGTCTCCGTCAATCCGAAGTCCACGCCCGACCCGACGGCCGCGGTCGTGAATCGCTCGAACCCGATCGGCGGCTGCGCGCCGGCGGTTGCGGCGCCGAGTGTCAGGATCAGGGCGGTTGCACACAGGATACGAACTTGCGCCATCACACCTCCTCCGGATGTACGGATCAGGCGCAAGGAGCCGCCAATTCCCGCCACGCCCGCTGACGGCCCGCTGGAATCCGGGGTCCGGAGCCGCACGCATCCGCACGGGGATGCACACATTCCGCGCCCCGGACCGGGTCCCGCCGCCGCACGCCGTGCGGTCGCCCGCGTCGCGGTGCTACACTGCCGCTCCCCGGCGAGAAGGGCTGCACGACATGAACCCGGCAAGGCGCGTCGCCGGCGACGCGGACGTCGGCGACATCACACAGCTGCTCCGGCAGCATCGTGCCGGCGATCGGTCCGCCTTCGATCGGCTCGTGCCGCTGGTCTACGGGCGTCTGAAGCACATCGCCCGCCGGCAGCTGGCATCCGGTTGGGCACGCGAGACGATCGGCGCGACGGCGCTCGTCCACGAGGCGTACATGCAGCTGTGCGCCGAAACCGGCGTCGACTGGCAGGGCCGCTCCCACTTCTTCGCCGTGAGCGCGCGGGCGATGCGCCGCATTCTCGTCGACGGCGCACGCCGCCGGCGCGCACGCAAGCGGGGCAGCGGCGCGATGCCGGTGCCGCTCGATCTGGTGGACGTCTCGCTGGACAACCGCCTCGACGTGGTGCTCGCCGTCGACGAGGCGCTCACCACGCTGGAAACCATCGGACCGCGCCTGGCCCGGGTCGTCGAGTGCCGCTTCTTCGCCGGCATGACGGAGGAAGAGACGGCCATTGCGCTGGACGTGCCGTTGCGCACGATCCAGCGCGAGTGGACGCGCGCCCGCGCCTGGCTGCTGAGGGAACTGGGACCCGTATCCTGAGGAACCCGTGGACGCGAGACGCCGCCGGCGCGCGGACGCACTGTTCGACGAGGCGCTGAATCTTCCCGCGGACCAGCGCGACCGCTTCCTCGACCTGCGCTGCGCGGGCGAATCCGATCTGCGCGCCGACGTGGCGCACCTGCTGCGCCTCGCAGGGACCGCCGCGCCGGCGCTGGATGCCGGCTGCAGCCCTGATCTGCTGGCCGATGCCGCGGCGGGCCAGGCGGACGCCTCCCTGCCGCGTCCCGGCGACGTTGTCGGCGCCTGGCGCATCGAGCGGCAGATCGGTCAGGGCGGCATGGGCGCGGTCTTCCTCGTCGAGCGCGCCGACGGCCAGTTCACCCAGACCGGCGCGCTCAAGCTGATTCGCGCGGGCGTCGACGCCGAGGCCGTCACGCGGCGGTTCGAACGCGAGCGGCAGATCCTCGCATCGCTCAGCCATCCCCATATCGCGCGGCTCCTGGACGGCGGCCGCACGGCCGACGGCCGTTCCTATTTCGTCATGGAGCACGTCGAGGGACAGCCGATCGATCGGGCGTGCGACGCGCGCCGGCTGTCCATCGGCGAGCGGCTCGTGCTCGTCGAGCGCGTCTGCCTCGCCATCCAGCACGCGCACAACCAGCTCGTTGTCCACCGCGACATCAAGCCCTCGAACATCGTCGTGACGGCCGACGGCGATGTGAAGCTGCTCGACTTCGGCATCGCCGGCATGCTCGAGCCGCACGGGGCGCCGGGCGAGCCTGCCGACGGGCCGGCGCGCATCCTCACGCCGGCCTACGCGAGTCCCGAGCAGGTCCGCGGCCTTCCGCCCGCAATAGCGTCCGACATCTACCAGATCGGACTGTTGCTGTACGAATTGCTGACCGGGCTGCGGGCGCAGCCCGTGGACGTGCGCGCGCCCGGCGAGCTCGTGCGCCTGGTCTGCGACACGACGCCGCCGCCGCCCAGCGAGCGCATCGCGGAAGCCCCCGGGGACGTGTGCGCGGCGCGTGGCGCGAGCCGCCGGGCACTGGCGAGGGCGCTGCGCGGCGATCTCGACGCCATCGTGGACCGCGCCCTGCGCAAGGAACCCGGCCGCCGGTATCCGACCGCGGCCGGGCTCGCCGAGGACCTCCGGCGTCACCGGCTCGGCCTGCCGGTCGGCGCCCGGGCGGACAGCGTGGCGTATCGCGCCGGCAGGTTCGTGCGGCGGCACCGGATCGGTCTGGCCGCCGCCGCGGCCGTGCTGCTCACGATCGGCATCGCTGCGCCCATCGTCACGTACGAGCGGATGCGGGCCGCGGAGGAGCATCGCCGCGCGCGGCAGGTGGAGGACGTGCTGGGGCACCTGTTCAGCGTGCCGAGCGCCCGCCAGCTCTCCCGCGCGCCGTCGGCGGAGGGTCTCGTCGAGCACGCGGCGCGTCTCGTCCGGCGCGACCTGGGCGCGCAGCCCGCGAGCCGGGCGCGCCTCATGCTGCGGCTGGGGCACGCGTACCTGCTGCTCGGGCGCTACGACGCGGCCGCCGAGCTGTTCGAGGACGCCCGCGCGGCGCGCGAGCGCGTGTTCGGAGCCGACAGCGCGGAAGTCGCGGAATGCCTGCTGGCGCTCGCCGAGGCGCAGCACTACGGCGGCCGATACGCCGACGCCGAACGGAATCTCCGGAGCGCCGGGGCTTTGCGGGCCGCCAGCTTCGGTCCGGCCCACCCCGACACCCTGGCGGTCACCCTCGAACTGGGAGACCTGCTGCACACGCGCGGCGACCTCGCGGGGGCCGCGCAGGTGCTGGAGCAGGCCATTGCGGATATGCGGCGCGCGGATGCTGCGCCGGAGATGTTGTCGCGCGCGCTCCGCGATCTCGGCAACGTCCAGCGCGATCGTGGCGACCTGCCGCAATCGGATGCGCTGTTCCGGGAGTCGCTCCAGGTGCTGCAGCGCGCCACCTTCGACGCGTCTGCGCAGGAGGCGATCACCCGGCTCTACCACGCGCGCCTGCTGACCCGCCGCGGCGCGCTGGCCGACGCCGACGCGCAGCTCGCGCGTGCGCTGCCGGCGCTGCGCCGCTTCTATGAAAGCGATCACCCGATGATCGCCTTCGCCCTGCAGAACCGGGGCTACCTCCGGATGGCCGAGGGGCGCCGTCGCGAGGCGGCGGCGGACTTCGACGCCGCGGCGCGCATGGCCGTCCAATGCCTCGGTGCCGGGCATCCCCTCACCGTGCGCATCGCCGCGGATCGGGCCGAGCTCGTCCGCCGCCAGGGACGGGCCGCCGACGCCATCCGGGCCGCCCGGCGCGTGCTCGACCAGTTCGCGCGCATCGGCCTGTCGCTCCATCCGGCCGCCATCGACGCGCACTGGACGCTGGCGCGGGCGCTGCTGTCGTCGGAGCGCGGCGCCGAGGCCGCGCCGGTCCTGCGCGACGGGCTGGCGAAGGCCGCGCGCGTGTACGTGCCCACGGACGATCGCCTCGCCGACGCGCACCGGCTGCTCGCCCGCGCAGCCGTCACGCGATGAGCGTCAGCAGTCGAGACAGCGCACCTCCGTGAAGATCGCCTCCTCGTGCTCCGGCGTCTCGCGCGCGTAGTTCACCAGGCAGCGCACGGCCTTGCCGATGTCCGGCAACCCGTGCTTCTGTGCCATCTCCTCCAGATACCGCACCTGGTCGCTCACGAGCTCGATCGAAACCGGCGACGCGTCCTTCATTCACAGTCCTCCGTTGTCTGCGGCCGGAACCCCGGCCGCATCCAATCTACCCGCGATTCGGTATCCGGGCACGATCTCCTTCGCGCTTCGAGGCAGGCGGGGCTGAAGCCCCGCCGCTACATGCCGTGGTGGAGGAGGGCTGAATCAGACCTGATCCGACCCGATCCGACCTGATCCGACCCGATCAGACCTGATCCGACCTGATGCCTCCTTGAGCGAGTGCGGCGCGGCCGCCATGGCCGCCCACAGATCCCCGACCTCGTCGATCCGTCCGGGCATGGTCCTGAGCGTGAAGCTTTGCGGGTGGACCGCGCCCCCCTCGACCTCCTCCCACGTGCACGGCGCCGACACCGGGGCGCCGGGCTTGGCGCGCACCGCATATGCGGCGGCGACCGTCGCGCTGTACGCGTTGCGCCCGGTATCCACCAGGATGCGCCGGCCGCGGTCGGCCTTGCTGAACTCGAGCGTCAGGTGATCGGGATCGCGGTCGATCAGCGTGCGGGCGACCGCGTCCGCGAACCGGGCGACCTCGCCGAAGCGCGCGCGGCCGTCCAGCGGCACGGCGATGTGAAACCCCTTGGATCCGGATGTCTTCACCCAGCTGGCCAGCCCGAGCTCCCCGAGCAGATCGCGAAGCTGCAGCGCCGCCGTCCGCAGCATCTCCGCATCCTCGATCGAGGGATCCAGATCGAAGACGCAGACGTCGGGCCGATACAGATCGGGCACGCGTGAGGTCCACACGTGCGGCGTGATGCAGTTCTGGTTCGCGAGCCAGAGGAGCGAGCGCTCGTCGGTGACGAGCACGTGGTGGACGGTGCCTCCCTTCTTGGGCACCTCCACGCGCGCGAGCCACTCCGGGAACCCGCGCGTGACGTTCTTCTGGAAGAAGCCCGGCTCGCCGATCCCGCGATGGTAGCGCTCCATCGTCACGGGCCGGTTCCGGATGTGCGGGAGCATCGCCGGCGCGATCGCGGCGTAGTAGTCGGCCAGCTCCTGTTTGGTGATCCCGTCGTCCGGAAACAGGATCTTGTCCGGGTGGGTGATCACGGCGTCTCCCGGATGACCTCGCGCGGATCCTTGTCCGTGCGGACGCCGAGCAGACGCGGGTGGCGCAGCTTGCCGTGCACCGTCCACTCGATGAACGCCACCTGCACGACGACCTCCGGCCCGACCCAATGCGCGCGGAGCCGCGGCAGACCCACGGCCCGCGTGAACGGCGGCTCCGGGATCTCCAGCTCGTCCAGCCGCGCGCGCAGGTCCAGCAGCAGCTTCGTGTCGAATCCGGTGCCGACCTTGCCCGCGTAGACGAGATCGCCGTTCTCGTAGTACCCCACGAGCAGCGCACCGAGACCGACGCGTCCACCCTGCGGATCGGTGAAGCCGCCGACGACGAGCTCCTGCGTCGCCTCGCACTTCATCTTCAGCCAGTGCGGCGAGCGCCGGTGCTCGTACTTGGAACCGCGCCGCTTCGCGATGACCCCTTCCCAGCCCTCGCGGCACGCACGCTCCCACGGCGCGTCGCCGGAAAGCTCTTCCACCCGCCGCAGGGGCGGCCGGAGCGGCAGCTGTCGCAGCAGTGCGCGCCGTTCCTCGAGCGGGAGTCCCGTCACGTCCCGGCCGTCGAACCAGAGCACGTCGAAGACGTGATACGCCACGTCGCCGACGCGCCCCCAGACACCCGTGGCTTCGCCGTCGAGGATCAGCTCGCGCACCGGGAGTGCGCCGACGGCCTCGGCCACCGAGGGATAGATCTGGTTCTGCGGCAGACGGTTGCGTGAGAGCAGGCGGACGGTGCCGGCGTTCTTGAACGCCAGCAGCCGCACGCCGTCGAGCTTGCGCTCGAAGATCCACTCCGGCCCGGTGAACCGCTCCTGCGTGAGCGTCGCGGCCATCGGCTCCATCCAGTCAGGGAAGGAGGACATGGGGGAGCGCGCCGCCTCCAGACGCGCGAGGTAGAGGGTAGCTCAAAACGGAAAGGGCACGGAACGATCGATGCGCGGTTGCGCTGTCGACCGTCCCGTGCCCTTCCGTGGCGTCAGCCCAAGGCCCAAAGCCCCAGAGCCCAAGGCCCAAGGCCCAGGGGGCTACTCGTAGATCGCGAACGCGTAAAGCATGTCGCGCGCGGCCACGAGCAGGTACTGCCGCCCGTCGAGCTCGTACGTGATCGGCGCGTTGCTGACGGTGCCGATCCGCGAGTGCCACAGCGGCTCACCGGTCTTCGCGTCGTAGGCGACGATGTTGCCGCCCGCGTCTCCCGAGAAGACGAGGCCGCCGGCCGTGGCGAGCAGGCCGCCGCCGCCCCCACCGAACCCGCCGGGGTACGGCCGCCGCCAGGCGATCTTCCCGGTGGTCGGGTCGATGGCCGTCAGGAAGTTCCCGGCCGATCCGACCATGACCTCGTCCTTGCCGCCGAGGCCCATCGAGCCGCGCGGGTCGGGGTCGGTCAGGTAGAAGATCGAGTAGCCGTTCTTCTCGGCCACGTAGAACAGCCCGGTGTCGGGCGAGTAGGCCGGCGGCTCCCAGTTGATCGTGCCGCCGGAGGTCGGCGAGACGATCGATCCCGGAATGATCGGGTCCTTCTGCGGGTTGCGCCGCACGTAGCCCTTCTCGTCGATCCGGTCGACCCAGTTCGCCGCGCTGCCGAACTTCGTCGTCAGGATGTGCTCGCCGGTCACGCGGTCGAGCGTGAAGAAATACCCGTTGCGCGCCGCCGTCGAGACCAGCTTCCGGGGCTTCCCGTCGATCACGGCGTCGATGAGAATCGGCGTCTGCGCCGAATCCCAGTCGTGCATGTCGTGCGGCGAGGTCTGGAAGTACCACGCCAGCTTCCCGGTGTCGACGTTCACGGCGACGAGCGAGCAGGTGAACAGGTTGTCACCCTCGCCGCGCCCGGCCGTGTATGCCGGGATCGGGTTGCCCGTGCCGAAGATGTAGAGCCGCGTCTCCGGATCGAAGACCCCCGGCAGCCACGGGTGCGCGCCGCCGTGGCGCGCCGACTCCAGGCTCGGCCAGGTGTCGAGCCCGACGTCCCCTTCCTCCATCGGCACGGTGTAGAAGCGCCACTGCTGCTCGCCGGTCTCCGGGTCGTACGACTGCAGGTAGCCCGGCGAGTCGAGGTCGTTCCCGGTCCCGACCATGACATGGTTGTCGACGACGATGGGGGCCATCGTCGAGAAGTACTGCTGGTTGAAGTCGGCGTGGACCTTGTTCCAGCGCTCCTGGCCGGTCTTCGCGTCCAGCGAGACGAAGTAGTTGTCGGGCGTGACGAAGTACAGGTAGTCGTTCCACATCCCGACGCCGCGGTTGGCAATCGGCGTGCTGCCGCGCGTGCGCCAGAAGTAGTGCCACAGTTCCCGGCCGTCGTACGCATCGAGCGCCCAGGCGTTGTCGGGCGTGGTCACGTACAGGACGCCGTTCACCATGAGCGGCGTGCCCTTGACGTTGGCCGACACGGCCGGGAAATCCGGCGAGCCGTGGCCGCCGATGATCAACGGGGGCCCGCCGCCGAAGCGGCCGAAACCGCCCTGGTTGCCGGCGCCGGCGGTGAGCCGCTTCACCCACGCCAGGCCGAGGCGCTTGACCGAGTCACGGTTGATCTGCGTCAGCGCGCTGTACCGCTTGCCCGAGTAGTCCCCGGAGTAGGTCGGCCAGCTGCTGCCGAGCGGCTTGAACAGATCCGACGGCGCCACGCCGACACGGGCCTCACCGGCCAGGCCGATGGGCAGCGCCAGCACCGAGAGAATCAGGAGAACCTTCTTCATGCTCATTTGAGGGTCGCCAGGTATGCAGTGACGTCGTGCATGTCCTTTTCGGTCAGGACCGCGAGCAGTTCCGTGTGGCCGGTCAGCGGATCGTTGATCTCGAGCCGCGGCTGGTCACCGGTCCGCCGGACTGTCCGCGTGGTCCCGTCCGCGAGCCGGATCGTGACGAGGAAGTCGTCGTAGCGCACCAGCGGTCCCTCGACCGTCTCCCCCGAGGGCAGCGTGACCTTCGCCGTCACCACCGACCGATCGGGCGCGTCGCCCTGCTGTCCCGAGCCGCCCGAGCCGCCCGATCGCCGGCCCGCGCGCCCGCCGGACACCCAGAGGTTCTGCAGCATTTTCGGCTCCTCGTAGCGCGAGGCGATGCCCTGGAGGTCGCCGCTGGCCGAGTGGCAGGTGCTGCAGTTCGCCGCGAAGTACTTCTGGCCCGCCGCGGCGTCGCCGACGAGGATGTTCAGCTCCACCGGGGGGCCCGGCGGCGGTCCGCCCTGGTTGCTGCCCTGCGCCTGCAGATGGTGGATGAACGCCGAGATGGCCTTGATGTCGTCGTCGGGCAGCGGCATGGGCACCATGATGGTGCCGGGGCGTCCGTTCCTGATGACTTCGCCGATCAGTTCCCCCTCCTCGTCCGCCAGGGCGAGCGCCGACCGCAGGAGATTCGGGCCGCCAAGCTGGCCACCGCGTGCGTCCACGCCATGACAGGCGCCGCACGTGGACACGTAGAGGCCGCGGCCGCGTTCGATGACGGCCGGATCGGCGGGAGGACGCTGGTGGGCGGGGAAGCGCGCCTGGCTGCGGCGCTGCGGGGGTGGTGGCGTCTGCGGTGTCTGCGCTGCGCCGGGCTGCGCCGGGCCGCCGTGGCCTTCCTGTGCCGTCTGGGCGGCCGGGGCCGGAGCCGGCTGCGGCGCCTGACCCGCGACGCGGGCCCCGATCGTCACGGTCAGGCCGAGCGCCGCGGCCACCGCAAGTCCTGTGCTGACCCTCATACCGATGCCTGTCTCCTTCGTTCGGGCGAGTGCATCATGTAACCACACTGGCCGGGTTCTGTCATCGTCCCCCCGGCTGCGCGCGCACGCGAACAGCGAGCGGCGTATTGGCCTATATACGATGCGGGTGCGCGCAGCGTTGCGGATCGGCTGCGGCTGCGAACGGCGCGGGAGGGGTCAGGAGCGCGCGCGGCGGATGGCCGCCGCGAGCCGGCGGTAGTCGCGGCGGATGTCTTCGGCTGTGGGGCCGGGCGGGTCGAGATATCGACGCAGGGCGATCCAGTGGACGCCGAAGACGCTCTGGCGGGCCAGCGCGCGCCACCGCAGCTCCGGATCGGCCTTCATGTCGCCTTCTTCCGTCCACTTCACGGCGCCCTTCTTCAACTCACCCCGGGCGACCGCGATCCGGAACAGCTCGAAGGCGCGCGCCTCGTCTCCGCGCTCCCAGGCGAGGTAGCCGAGCAGATAGGGCACGGCGATGCTCATCGCGTTGTCGTCGCCCGCGCGCCGCAGGAATTGTCCGGCGCGTTCGGTGTCGCCGCGCAGGAGCGCGGTCTCGCCGAGCCCGACCAGCGCGCCGCTGTCCGGATCCACGGCGAGCGCCTGCGTGAACAGCCGCTCCGCCTCCGCGAGGTCGCGCCACGGATGCGGCTCCAGCGACGCGCGAATCAGCGCGAGCTGGATGTAGCCGCGCGACGATCCTTCGGGGCTTGCCGCCACGAGTCGCTCGTAGGTCTCGACGGCGGGCCCGATCTCGCCCCGTTCGAGCAGGCAGTTGCCCAGATAGTAGAGGCCGTCCTCGTGATCGGGTCTGACGGCCAGTGCGCGCCGATACGCCGCAATCGCCTCGTCCAGGCGGCCCGCCATCCGATGGTCGCTGGCTTCGTCGTACGCGGCCCAGAAGTGCCGGATCGCACCGAGATCCGATGCGTCCGCCGCGGCCTCCCCGGCCGCCGCCACCGGCGCTGCCGGGCGCCCGGCCAGGGCCCACAGCATTCCGGCGGCGGCGGCCATCGCGACGAGCATGGCGGCGATCGCGCGCAGACTCACGGCCGGGGCTCCCTGACCTCGAGGGTCTGTCCGGCGGGCACGCCGGTGAATCGCATCTCGCGGCCGTTCGGAAACCTGACCATCACTTCGTCAGCGCGCTCGTGTGCGCCGAGGCCGAAGTGCTGGACCGCGCTGTTCTGGGAGAGGTACGAGGGCTGGGCGTCCACCTGCGCGCGCTGGGTCAGGTCGCCGGTCCGGACCAGCACCAGCGCCCCGGTGCCGCGGGGATCGCGCGCGCCGCGGACCCGCACGCGCAGCCACCGCGCCGCGTTGCCGCCGTCGTTCCGGAGCAGCCGCAGCCCGTCGCCGTGGTTCACGACGAGCACGTCGACGTCTCCGTCGGCGTCGTAGTCGGCAAACGCCGCGCCGCGTCCGACGCTCGGCGTGGTCAGCGCCGGCCCGGCGGCCGAGGACACCTCGAAGAACCCGGCATCGTCGCTGCGGTTCCAGTACAGCTGGTGCCGCATCGGCACCAGCCGGCGCGGGTCGTCGGGGTCCTGGAACGTGCTGCCGTTGATCGAGAGGAGGTCCTGCCGCCCGTCGTTGTCGTAGTCGAAGAACGACGTGCCCCACTTCACGAAGTCGAGCGAGATCTGCCCGAGGCCGCGCTGGTCGGCATCGTCCATGAACGCGAGCCGTCCGGCGGGCAGCCCGCGGCCGCCGATCAGCATGTTCGTGTAGAGCGCGTTCTCCTGCGCCAGCCAGTGCGTGACGAAGATGTCGAAGTCGCCGTCGAGGTCCCAGTCGCCGACGGCCAGCCCCATCGCGCCGCGCGGGTCGGCCACCCACGTCGCATGGGAGACGTCTTCGAAGCGCCCGTTCCCGAGATTTCGGTAGAGCGCGTTGTCCGAGACGTCGTTCGCCACGTACAGATCGAGCCAGCCGTCGGCGTCGAAGTCGCACCAGGCCGCCGTGAGGCTGCGGCCGGTCGGGTTGTCCACGCCGGCCGCGCGTGCGACGTCGGTGAATCGGCCGCTCCCGTCGTTGCGGAGCAACAGGTTGCGTTCGGGCGGATAGGAGGAGGGATTGAGCGTGTAGGGGACCTCCGCGTGCACCTGCGTCGAGGCGCGCGCGGCATCCGCCGGATCGAAGCGGTACTGGACGTATCCGGCGACATGGAGATCGAGATCGCCGTCGGCGTCGTAGTCGGCCCAGGACAGTCCGGCCCAGAAGCGGCGATAAGGCGCGAGTCCGGCCCGCGCGGTGACGTCCTCGAACCGCCCGTCACCGGCGTTGCGGTACAGACGAAGATCTCCGTAGGCGCTGACGGCGAGATCGATGCGCCCGTCGCCATCGGCGTCGCCCCAGGCGGCGGCCATGCCGTAGACCTCGAGCGCCAGGCCCGCCTCTTCGGTCACGTCGCTGAAGCGGCCGCCGCCGTCGTTGCGATAGAGCCGCGACGTACCGCGTCCCTCCTCTCCGAGCGGCCCGCGCATGTTCACCACGAACAGGTCGTCATCGCCGTCGTCGTCGTAGTCGCCCCAGGCCGCTCCCGAGCCCATGTCCTCGGGCAGTTGGGTCGACCTGACGCCCGGGAAGTGGCGCATCGTGACGCCGGCCGCGTCCGAGACGTCGCTGAAGCGAACCGTCGGGACGAGCGACGGGGTCTCGCGTTCCAGTTCCGCCGTGATGCCTTCCGCCTGCGCGGAGGGGTCGTAGCGATCCGCAGCGGGCTGCCGGAGCGCGGCCGTGCCCAGACCCACGAGCATCACGAGGGCCGCCGTCCCGGCGACGAGCGTGCGCCGCTGCCGGCGCGACAGCCGCGCGATGCTCATGGCGCGGCCACCCGGATCTCACGGCGCGCGGACGCGAGGTCCGTGATCGGCGCGGTGAGGTGTCCGTCGCCGACCTCGGCGAAGACACCGATGCGGCGCATGTAGTTGAGGAGGAACTGGTCGATCTTGCGGTACCGGAGCCGTGCGTCGACGGTGAGGCGCCCGCCGGATGGCGCGGTCACGGTGAACTCCGCCGTGTCGGAGAAGCCCGGGAACAGCGAGCGCCGGTTGCGGACGCCCACCATCTCCCAGAGGTTGTGTCTGTCGATCAGATTTCCGTACTGGTCGACCGGCTCCGCCTTGAACAGGAACGCGCCGGGCTCGATGAAGCCCTGCGCGTCGACGGTGCCGCTCGAGAACACCACCCGGTTCGCGTCATCGCGGACCACGACCTCGATCCAGGACTGGATCATGTCCAGCGGTCCGGTCGGGAAGTCGTGTCCGACCTTGCGCGACGTGATCACGCTGCGGACGAGGAACGGCGCGCCGCCGTCCACCCGGTCGGGCACGTCGAGGTCGAGGGCGACCGCCGGCACGTCGGGGCCGGGCCACTTGTGCGCGATCTCGGGAATCGGCAGGCGCCCCTGCAGCCACGCCTCCGTGAGCCGCGTGTGCTCGGCCGCTCCTTCGAGATCCAGGAGCCCCGGCATCAGCTGGTTGGCGCCGAGAAAGCGGTGCGACCGGTGCCGGCCGTCGCCGGCGGCGCGGTTGTAGTCGCCGGGGTCGCCAGCGGCGGGGTCGGAGGAGGGGACCAGCGGCATGTGGCACTCGCGACATTCGACCGTCTTCGCCGGGTCCGAGCGCTCGCGCGCCCAGCGGCTCATCCGCCAGTTGTCGAACTGGTTCTGCAGCTGCACCCAGCCGACGCGATTCACCTCCTCGTCGACGAACTGCTTGTGGCACGCCGCGCAGTATTCCGGCTTCTTGAACATCGTCTTCGAGAGGCTCTCGACGTGCTGCCGGGGATAGGCGCGGATGAGGAAGTCGCGCACGAGCCGCCAGCCGGCGCGGCCCGTCTCGTCGAACTCGATCTCGCCGATGTAGCGGTCGGGCGGATGCACCGTGTACTGCGCGTTGCCGCGGATGTCGGTCTGGCGGATGGCGTGACAGGCGAGGCACGAAATGCCCTCCTGATAACCCTGCAGGCCGGTCAGTTCGCGCTCGTCCGCGGCGATGTACTTCGCGCCCGAGAACAGCGAAATCGGATCGTGGCAGCCGGCGCAGTAGCGCGTGGATGCCGGTCCGTTCTGGCGCGCCATCGTGAGCTGGATCGCCTGGAACGCCTTGTCCATCGCCGCGTAGCGATGCGCCGACGGCTGCCATTCGGCGACGATCTCCGTGTGGCAGCCGGCCGTGCCGCATCCCCGCGATCCGGCGAGCAGCCGTGGATCGATCGGGCCGTCGTCCGGTGTGCGGGCGAGGCTGGGCGCGAAGCTGCGGTTGTGCTCGTAGAGGGCGTTCCGCGGGTTCCAGCGCTCGTAGCCGGGCGGAAAGCTGCGCTGCAGTTCCGGAGGCCGCAGCAGGACGATCCCCGCGGGCACGAGCAGCACCGGTGCAAGGGCGGCCAGGACGGCGGTGCGGCCGAACGCGCGAATCGCCGGCGCCGCGGCATGCCGGCGGTCGCGCAGCCAGACGAGCACGACATGCGTCGCGGCAAACGCGACGACGGCGATGGTGGACCAGCGGTGGGCGTCGCGCCAGAGATAGCCGATGCGCGTGCTCATCAGCGGCTGCCAGGTCAGCACCAGCCCCGAGACGGCGCAGATTGCCAGCACGGCGGCGGTGAGATAGCCGAGCAGCTTGTGATGGGTCAGCGGGTAGGCGCGGTACTCGCGCCAGTGCCGGACCGCGTACCAGACCACCGGCAGGAGCAGGGCGAGGCCGGCCAGCGTATGCGCGAGCACCGTGACCTGCAGCGTCCGGCTGAACGGCGCGAGCCAGATGGCCAGGCCGCTCAGCGAGAGGAAGGCGATCGCGCCGCAGGAGGCAGGGCCCAGCGGCATGCGCCAGCCTCTGGGGGTGATCCGGCGCGGGACGGGATTCGGCTCGTTCGGCATGCGGCAGGTCCCCGGCGTGGAAGTGGCGGCTACGGTGGCATAAGTGGATATTTTTATCTATTTATCGAGAAGTGTAGAGCGGCCATTCTTTTCCATTAGCGCCAGGCCCCGGTGCGCCACTGACTGCCCGCTCCGGCGGTACACTGTGAGCCGAACCGTCATGGCCTGGTCCCTCACCGCCGAATACGCCATGCGCGCCGCCGTCTGCCTCGCGGGACGGGATGGCGAGCCGCTGTCCGCCGATGCCATCGCCGAGGCGACGCACGTGCCGCGCACGTACCTGTCCAAGGTGTTGCACGGGCTCGTGCGGGCGCAGGTGCTGCGCTCGCGGCGGGGCCTCGGCGGCGGCTTCGTCCTGGCCCGCGGCGCGGAGGCCGTCACGGCGCTCGACGTCGTGAACGCCGTCGACCCGATCAGGCGCATCCGGCAGTGCCCGCTCGGCTTTGCCGCTCACGGCCGGCAGCTCTGCGCCCTGCACCGGCGCATGGACGCGGCACTCGCCGACCTCGAAAGGACCCTGGCCGGAACCACGCTGGCCGACATCGTCCGCAGCGGCCAGCTGTGTCCGGAACGCTCCGATCTGCCCGTTCGGGCGGAACCGCGCCGTCGCCCGCGCCGCGGCCGTCCGGGCCGTCGCCCGCGCACCGCGTCCTGATCGGCCCCGGGCGCCGGAGCCATCCCCGCCCCGCCGCCGGACGTGGCGCGGAGAGCCGGTCGGCGCTATCCTGCTCGGACGTCCACGTCCCAAACCCGTTTTCTCCGCGCCCGCCGGGCGCCACGGATGATGTCAATGAGCACACGATCCGATGCCACGCTGTCCCGCCGCCGCTTCCTCCAGACCGCCAGCGGCGCGCTGCTGACCGCGCCGCTGGCCTCCGGGGTCGCGCCGGCCGCCGCACAGGTCCCCGACATCAAGCTGCCCGAACTGCCCGGGCGGCAGATCGGCTGGGCCCTCGTCGGACTGGGCAACCTGTCCATCAACCAGATCATGCCGGCCTTCGCGCACGCCCGGCAGTCGAAGCTGGTCGGATTCGTGAGTGGCCGGCCCGAGAAGGCGCGGCACATGGCGCAGCTCTACGGCGTCGATCCGAAGAACATCTACAACTACGACAACTACGACAGCATCGCGAACAACCCCGAGATCGACGTCATCTACATCGTCCTGCCGAACAACATGCACGCGGAGTACACCATCCGCGCGCTCAAGGCCGGCAAGCACGTGCTCTGCGAGAAGCCGATGGCGAACACGCCGGAGGACTGCGAGCGGATGATCGCCGCGGCGAAGGAGGCGAACCGGAAGCTGATGGTCGCCTATCGCGTGCGCTACGAGCCGTACAACCAGACGATGATCCGGATGGCGCGCGAGGACACCGAGGAGATGGGTCCGACGCGCATCGTGCTGTGCGACGCCGGCTTCAACATCGGCAACCCCAATCAGTGGCGGCTGAAGAAGGACATGGCCGGCGGCGGGTCGCTGATGGACATCGGCATCTACGCGCTCAACGCCGCGCGCTATCTCACGGGCGAGGAGCCGGTGGCCATCAACGCGATGATGCACTCGACGCCCGGTGATCCCCGCTTCCGCGAGGTGGAGGAGAACATCAACTTCCAGCTCGAGTTCCCGAGCGGCATCCTCGCCAACTGCGGCTCGAGCTACGGCGTGAACTTCAACCGCTTCCGGGTCTTCAAGCCGCGCGGGTCGTTCGAGCTCGACCCGGCCTCCGGATACACCGGCCTGCGCATGCGGGTCTTCCGCGGCGGCCGCATCGAGGAGCGCATCCTGCCGCAGCGCAACCACTTCGCGCTCGAGATGGACCACCTCTCGGAGTGCGTGATCAACGACACCGAGCCGTTGACACCGGGCGAGGAAGGGCTGAACGACATGCGCGCGATCGCCGCCATCTACGAGGCGGCGCGGAGCCGCACGACCGTGAAGCTGTAGCCGTGGCCCGGGGGACGCGCGACGAACGGAGGGACGAGGGCATCCGCCCGGCGCAGCGCCTGCGCCGGCTGCTGTCGCCGTGCGCCGCGCTGGCGCTCCTCGTCCTCGTGTCTCCCCTTGGGGCCAGCCACCAGGACGCGGCCGCGCCGGCCGGCAGCATCCAGCCGTCGCCGGATCACCCGTCCTACTGGGAGTTCCGCGGACACACGCAGGTCCTCCTCGGCGGCAGCGACGACGACAATTTGTTCCAGTGGCTGGACGAGCCGCTGCGCGAGCAGCTGGACCGGCTGAAGGCGGCCGGGGGCAACTATCTCCGCAACACCATGTCCGACCGCAGGGACCGCGGCTTCGAGGTTTACCCGTTCCGGAGGCTGGATGACGGCCGGTACGATCTCGCGGCGTGGAACCCGGAGTACTGGCGGCGCTTCGACCGCTTCCTCCAGTGGACCGCCGCACGCGACATCGTCGTGCAGATCGAAGTGTGGGACCGGTTCGACTACAGCCGCGACCACTGGACGCCGCATCCGTACAACCCGGCGAACAACGTCAACTATTCGTACGAGGCGTCCGGCTTCCAGCCCGAGTACCCGAACCATCCGGGCCGGAACGAGCAGCCGTTCTTCTACACGACGCCGGTGCAGCGCGACAACCAGGTGGTGTTCAAGTACCAGCGCCGGTTCGTGGAGCGCATGCTGGAATCGACGCTGCGGCATGGCCACGTGCTGTACTGCATCGACAACGAGACCAGCGGCGATCCGGCGTGGAGCGCGTTCTGGGCCGGCGTGATCCGGCAGGCCGCGCAGGCACGCGGGCGGCGCGTGTTCGTAACCGAGATGTGGGACGACTGGGACATCACCGCCGACCGGCACCGGCAGACGCTCGACCGTCCCGACCGCTACGATTTCGCGGATCTCTCGCAGAACAACCACAACTCCGGCGCGGAGCACTGGCGCAACGCCGTGTGGGCCCGGCGCTATCTGCGGACCGCGCCGCGGCCGATCAACGCGGTCAAGACGTACGGCGCCGACGGCAACCGCTTCCGGCACACGGATCAGGATGGCGTCGAGCGGTTCGTCCGGCACCTGCTGGCCGGCTTCGCGGCCGTGCGCTTCCATCGGCCCGATTCCGGACTCGGGCTGAACCCGAAGGCGGAGGCGGCCATTCGTGCGGCCCGCCGGCTCGTCACGCTGGCCCCGCCGTGGGGTTTCGAGCCAATCGAGCGTCCCCTCGATGCCGGCGGCGACCGGCTCGCGTACGCCGCGCGCGGACAGGGGGGTGACGCCCGTCTTCTCGTGTATTTCCCGTCGGGCGGGCGAGTGCAGACCGACCTGCCGGCCGGACGCTACGACGTGACGTGGATCTATGCGGACGCCGGGCCGGCGGAGCCATCCGCGAGCGGGCCGCTCGCCGCGGACGCGAACGGTCTGACGCTGAGTGCCCCCGGCGCGGGCAACGTGCTCGCGGTCGTGGCGCCGGCGTCAGCGAAGCAGTGATGTCACCGGTCGGCGCCGGCGCGCGCCGTGGAGAGGAGTCGCCATGATTCGTCGGAGTGCGGCCGTGCTGGCCGCGATCGTGTCAGTCGTCATCGCAGGTCTCGCCACCGGGACTGCCGCACGGCAGGCGTCGCAGGACAGCACGCCGATTCGCGTCGGGCTCATCGGTCTCGACACGTCCCACGCGGTGGCGTTCACGCAGCTGCTGAACGACCCGTCGCGCGCGGACCACGTGCCGGGCGCGCGCGTCGTGGCGGCCTACAAGGGAGGCAGCCCGGACATCCAGGCGAGCGCCACGCGCGTCGACAAGTTCACCGCGGAGCTGCGCGACAGCTGGAAGATCGAGATCGTCGACTCGATCGAGGAGCTGGTGACGCGGGTGGACGCGGTGATGCTGACCAGCGTCGACGGACGCGTGCACCTGGAACAGGCGCGTCCGGTGATCGCGGCCGGCAAGCCGCTGTTCGTCGACAAGCCGTTCACCGCCAGCACGCGCGACGCGCGCGAGCTCGCGCGGCTCGCCCGCGAGCGCAACGTGCCGATGTTCAGCTCGTCCTCGCTGCGGTTCACCGACGACGTGCAGGCGATCCGGCGGGATCCGCGGATGACGGAGATCTCCGGCGCGATCACCTGGGGCCCCGCCACGCTGGACCCCACGCATCCGGATCTCTACTGGTATGGCATTCACGCGGTGGAGATGCTCTACACGTTCATGGGCCCGGGTTGCGAGCGCGTCACCCGCACGCACACGAAGGACGCCGACGTCGTCGTCGGCCACTGGAAGGACGGCCGCATCGGCGTGGTCCGCGGCAACCGCACCGGCCCCTCGACGTACGGCCAGGTCGTCTTCGGGCCGAAGGCCATCCTCACGCAGCCGGATTACCAGGGGAACCCGCCGCCGAAGCGCTCGGGCTATTACGGGCTGATCACGGAGGTCGTCGAGTTCTTCCGGACCGGCAAGGCGCCCGTGCCGCTCGACGAGACCGTCGAGATCATGGCTTTCATGGAAGCGGCCGACGTCAGCAAGGCGCGCAACGGCGCGCCGGCGGAGTTGGCCGAGCTGTTGCGGTAACGGGAAACGAAGAACGGGAAACGGAAAGGGCGCGTGCGCGAGCTCGAGTAGCCAGCGAGCGCACGCGCCCTTCACGCTTACCGCTTTCGGTTTCCGTTTCTCTACTTCTCCTTCGCGCTCCGTGCGTACCCCGGCGCACGCCGGTGTTTCGTCGCCTGTTCGAATGCGTACGCCAGCCGGAAGAGCGTCGGCTCGCTCCAGGCGGGGCCGATGAACGAGACGCCGACGGGCAGCCCGAAGGTGAAGCCGCCCGGGACCGTGATGTGCGGATAGCCGGACACCGCTGCGATCGTCGAGCTGCCGCCGAGGAAGTGGTCGCCGTTCACCAGATCCGTGACCCAGGCGGGCGAGTCGGTCGGCATCACGAGCGCGTCGAGCCGGTGCTTCGCGAACACCGCGTCGAGCCCCTCGGTCCGTGAGAAGCGACGGCACTCCGCCAGCGCCTTCCGGTACGCCGCCTCGGTGAGCGGTCCCTTCTTCTCGGCCATCTCGAAAATCTCCTGGCCGAAGTACGGCATCTCGCGGTCGCGGTGCGTCTCGTTGAAGCGGATCGCGTCGGCGAGCGAGCGCACCGGCGCCGTCGGGCCGAGCCTGGCGAGGTAGGCGTTCAGATCCGCCTTGAACTCGTAGAGGAGGACCTCGAACTCCGGATCCCCGATCTTGCTCAGCGTCGGAATGTCCGCGGGGTCCACGATGACGGCGCCCTGCCGCCCGAGGACCTCGAGCGCCTCTTCGCCGATGCGGTCGGACGCGTCGCTGTATCCGAACAGGCGCTTGCGCGGGACGCCGATCCGCGCACCCTTCAGGCCGTCCGGATCCAGGAACCGCGTGTAGTCGTGCGTCCTGTTCCGCGCGGCGGCGGTGGCCCGGTCCGACGGGTCGGTGCCGGCCATCGCGGTCAGCAGCAGCGCCGCATCCCGTACCGTGCGTGCCATCGGTCCGCTGGTGTCCTGGCTGTGCGCGATCGGAATCACGCCGCTGCGGCTGACGAGCCCCAGCGTCGGCTTCACGCCGACGAGACAGGCATGGTTCGACGGCGAGACGATCGACCCGTCCGTCTCCGTGCCCACGCCGGCCGCGGCGAGGCTGGCCGCCACCGCCACCGCCGTGCCCGAGCTCGAACCGGACGTGTTGCGGTCGAGCGCGTACGGGTTCCGGCAGAGCCCGCCGCGCGCAGACCAGCCGCTGGTTGAATGCGTGGACCGGAAGTTGGCCCACTCGCTCAGATTGGCCTTGCCGAGGATGATGGCGCCCGCCTCGCGCAGCCGCGCGACGAGGAACGCATCGGACGGCGGGATCCAGCCTTCGAGGGCCAGCGAGCCAGCCGTCGTCGTCATCCGGTCCGCGGTGTCGATGTTGTCCTTGACGACGACGGGGATGCCGTGGAGGGGGCCGCGCACCGTGCCCTCGCGGCGCTCGGCGTCGAGGCGGTCCGCAATCGCGAGCGCGTCCGGGTTCACCTCGATGAAGGAGCGCAGCATCGGCCCGCCGCGGTCGATCGCGTCGATGCGCGCCAGGTACTTCTCCACGATCGAGCGCGCCGATTCCTGGCCGCGCGCCATCCGCTCCTGCAGGGCGGCAATCGTCAGCTCGTCGAGCTCGCCGGGCGCCGGTGCGATGTCGCTGCAGCCGCCGTCCGCAGACGCGTGGCCCGCCGCCGCGGCAACGAATCCCAGCGTGCCTGCCGTACCGAGGGAAAGGAAGTTCCGCCGCTCCATGCGCTGTGCTCCGTGTCGCCTCACTATCTCACGATCGGCCCGCGGGTTCCGCATCGGCGCCGTCTTCCTGTACCCTGTGCCCGCATGATTCAGGTTCGCTGACCCGATGGAGCCCATGAACCCGACGAACGTGCTCGATCGCTTCCGTCTCGACGGCCGCCGCGCCCTGGTGACCGGCGCCAGCCGCGGCCTTGGCCGCTCGATGGCGCTGGCCTTCGCCGACGCCGGCGCCGACGTCGTCATCACCGGCCGCACGCAGGAGACGCTCGACCGGACCGCGGGCGAGATCCGGAGCCGCGGACGCCAGGCGTGGACCGTCCGGAGCGACATGGGCATTCCGGAGGAATGCGAGTCGGCACTCCGGCGGATTCTCGCCGAGCTCGGTCCCATCGACATCCTGGTCAACAACGTCGGCAATCGCGAAGTCAGCATGCCAATCGAGGCCGAGACGCTCGACGACTGGCGGCGCTCGCTCGATCTGAACCTGACGAGCTGCTTCCTCGGCACGCGGCTCGTCGGCGAGGCCATGCTCGCCAGAGGCCAGGGCGGGCGCATCATCAACATCGCGTCGATGAGCGCGCTCATCGTCAATCGCGGCATCGGCGGGCGCGACTACGAGACGTCGAAGGCTGCCGTGCTGCACTTCACCCGCTGCGCCGCGGCCGACTGGGCGCCGCACGGCATCACGGTGAACGCGATCTGTCCGGGGCTGTTCATGACGGACACCAACCGTGCCTGGAACGAACGCCGTCCCGAGGTGATCGATGCCATCGTCCGGCACATTCCGATGGGCAGACCCGGCGAGCCGGACGAGATCGGTCCCCTGGCGGTGTTCCTCGCCAGCCCCGCGGCCGCGTACGTGACCGGCGCCGCGTATGTAATTGATGGGGGGTATACGCTCTGGTAGCGGGTCTGATCAGGTCGGATCAGGTCGGATCAGGTCGGATCAGGTCTGATCAGGTCGGATCAGGTCGGATCAGGTCGGATCA
>CAYUPN010000062.1:0-1277 GCA_964446605.1 uncultured Bifidobacteriaceae bacterium
CCTGATCCGACCTGATCCGACCTGATCGGACCTGATCAGACCTGATTAGACCTGATCCAACCTCGCAAGGGTACAATGTTGACAAATGTATTCCGTTACGAAGCGGATCGAGTTCTGTTACGGGCACCGGCTGCTCGACTACGACGGTATCTGCAAGCACCCGCACGGACACAACGCCCTCGCCGAGATCGAGGTGCGGACCGATGCGCTCGACACGCGCAACATGGTGTGCGACTTCAGCGACATCAAGCGCGTCGTGAAGGGGTGGATCGACGCGAACCTGGATCACCAGATGATCCTGCGGCGCGACGACCCGCTCGTGAAGCCGCTGCAGGAGCTCGGCGAGCCGGTCTATCTGGTCGACAGCAATCCCACCGTCGAGCACATCGCGAAGATCATCTACGAGCAGGGCAGGAGCGCCGGGCTGCCGGTGGTGCGCGTGACGGTCTGGGAGACGCCCACCTCGTTCGCGACCTTCACCGGCGGCGACGCGCGCTGAGCCGCGCGATGGGTGCGGTCGTCTTCGATCTCGACGGCACGCTCGTCGACTCCTCGCAGGATCTCGCCGCCTCGGGCAACGCGTTGCTCGGGGAGTACGCGCGTCCGCCGCTCCCGGCCGACGCGATCGCCGCGATGGTCGGCGAGGGGGCGCGCGTGCTGGTCGAGCGCCTCTTCGACGCCGCCGGGATCGACGCGCCGGTCGACGAAGGTCTGGCGCGTTACCTCGCCCTCTACGACAAGCGGTTGCTGGATACCACCCGCCCCTACGGCGGCATTCCGGAGCTGCTCGAGACATTCGCGCAGCGCGGAACGCCGATGGCCGTGCTCACGAACAAGCCGCGCGCGATGTCACGGCGGCTGCTCGACGAGCTCGGCCTCACCCGGTACTTCACGGAAATCTTCGGCGGAGACGGACCGTTTCCGCGCAAGCCGGATCCGGCGGGCCTGATCCATCTGCGCGACGCCGCGGGCGGCCGGGCGGTGATGGTCGGCGACTCGCCGGCGGATCTCCATGCCGCGCTCGCCGCCGGCGTGCCGGCGTGTCTCGTGCGCTACGGCTTCGGTTTCGGAAAGCTCTCCGACGAGGAACGCCGCCGCGCGGCCTGGATCATCGACGACCCGAACGAATTGCCGGGGCTCGTCGCGCAGTGGGAAGCCGATGCTTCCCCGTAACCGTCGCGGGGGCGCCGCCCGGGTCAGTTCCTGAACGGCAGCTCGTAGCTGAAGTATCCCAGCACGCCGACCGACGTCCCGCCCGCGACGCGCGTGAACGGCAC
>CAYUPN010000062.1:1377-23176 GCA_964446605.1 uncultured Bifidobacteriaceae bacterium
CCGTGCAGGTAGTAGTTGCCGACCTGCTTGCTGACCGGCAGGTTGAACTGCAGGCCCCAGCTGCCGTGGCCCAGCCAGCGCCGCTCGTCGCCCACCGGGAGGATCAGCGAGACGCGCGGCGAGATCGCCGGCAGGCCGGGATCCTCTTCGGTGACCTGATACCGGTAATGCAGCAGGACGTCGCCCGCACCGGTGCCGTCGCCGACTGATGCGACTCCGACCGAGTACGAGAGCTGGTGCTTCTTCGACGGCGCGGGCCATTCCTGCGTGAAGCCGAGAAACCAGTTGCCGCCCTCCTCTCGCAGCACGGTCGCCAGGTTCTGGAAGACGCCGGGGTCCTGGTTGAACGCCTCTTCGACGAAGAACGAGTTGTCCGTGATCTCGAAGGGGGCCGGCGGGACCGCGGCGGGCGTCTGCGCCAGCGCGGGCACCGCGCTCAGCACACAGATCAGCAGGATCGACGCGATGACCTCGACGAGCAGCTTCGACGCGGCGCGCGCGCCGATCGTGAGCTCGTCGCCGCCTTCGCGCTCCACCCGCACGCTGTCGGCCGCCTCGTCGCGCGCCTGGACCCGGAGCTGCTGTCCGGGCTTGAGGCCGCTCGATTCCAGGAACCGCAGGAACGACGCGTCCTGATCGGCCACCCGCGTGACGGCCAGCGGCACGCCGACCGGACACGTCAGCAGGTTCTGCATCTCGCGGTGGGCGATGATGCCCTCGGCATCCGGGATCGGGTCGCCGTGCGGGTCCACTTCCGGGTGGCCGAGCATCTCGTCCATGCGTTCGATGAGCCGCTCCGAGACGACGTGCTCGAGCTGCTCCGCCTCGTCGTGCACTTCGTCCCAGCTCATCCCCATCACCTGCACCAGGAACAGCTCGACGAGCCGGTGCCGCCGGATGACCAGCCCCGCCAGCCGTTCCCCCGCCGGCGTGAGCCGAACTCCGGCATACGGTTCGTAGTGCACCAGCCCCGACTCCGACAGCGCCTTGACCATCGTCGTCGCGCTGCCGGGGGTGACCCCGATGGCCGCGGCGAGGGCGCCCATCTGGACGAGCGCGCCGCCCGCCGGCAGGGTCAACTGCTGCAAGTAGATGTGCTTGAGGTAGTTCTCGACGGTGCTGGATGGAAGCATGGGTCGGACGGTTCCGGTTTGAAGAATCCTATCTTGACTTTTTGGTTGAGTCCATAGAATATTTTGGGTGTTCAAAAAATTGAGGGTGTCACCCGGATGCACCCGGACATTCACGCTCCGCAGACGCTATGAACCCGTTCCCGCTCCTCTCGAGGCGCTCGTGGCTGCAGGCGGCTGGTATCGGCTCGCTCCTCGCGAGTGCGGGCACCGTCGCCCGGTTGTCCGGCCAGCATCAGTCGCCCGTCCCCGACGGCCACGTCCTCGGGCACGCCGGGCATGCGCTGGGCACGGTGGGCGAGGTCGACACCTCGGTGTTCGATCCGACAACCTATCTGACCTCGTTCAACTTCTCGCACCTGTCGCCCGACGAGCGGGTCCGCTGCTACCGCGAGACGCCGCGTCCCGACGGCACGATGGTGCGCGAGTACGAGATCTTCGCGGTCGATCGCGAGATCGAGATCGCGCCCGGCGTCTTCTTCCCGGCCTGGACCTACAACGGCCAGGTTCCCGGGCCGACGATCCGCGCCACCGAGGGTGACCTCGTCCGGGTGCACTTCGTCAACCAGGGGGCGCACCCGCACACGATTCATTTCCACGGCTGGCATCACCCGGACATGGACGGCTCGCTGCCGGAACACCAGGTGCTGCCGGGGCAGGACTTCACGTACGAGTTCGAGGCGGATCCGTTCGGGCTGCACCTCTATCACTGCCACGCCGTTCCGCTGAAGCGGCACATCCACAAGGGGCTCTACGGCACGTTCATCGTGGACCCGAAGGGAGAGGGGCCGGATCCGTCGGCGCGCGACGAGTTCGTGATGGTGATGAACGCGTTCGACACGAACTTCGACAACGAGAACGAGGTCTACGCCGTCAACACCGTCGCGCACTACCACATGCACCACCCGATCCGGGTGACGGTCGGCAAGCCGGTACGCATCTACCTCGTGAACATCACCGAGTTCGACCTGCTCAACAGCTTCCACCTGCACGGGATGTTCTTCGACGTCTATCGCACCGGCACCAGCCGCACGACGTCCGAGCGCACCGACACGCTGATGCTGTGCCAGGGCGAGCGCGCGATTCTCGAGACGACGTTCCGCTACCCGGGGGACTTCATGTTCCACGCCCACCAGAGCGAGTTCGCGGAGCTCGGGTGGATGGGACTGTTCCGCGCAGTGGAGGCCGGCCGTGACACCTGACGTCGGAACGGCCGCGGCGCCGGCGCGCGGCGGAGCGGTTCGCACCTGGGCGCTCGCGCTGATTCCGCTGCTCCTGCTCTCGGGCCTGCTCGTCTGGATCGCGCGCAGCGGGCCGGCCGACGCCGTGCTCGGCGCCGGCTACCCACCGGTCGAGCGCCTCGCGATCGGCCGCGTCGTGCTTGGCGAGGCCGGCATCACCGTCGACGTGCTGAACGACGGACCCGATCCGGTCACGATCGCGCAGGTGATCGTGGACGATGCGTACTGGAACTTCAGTGCGACGAACGGCACGACGCTGCCGCACCTGGGGCAGACGAGGCTGAGGATTCCCTACCCGTGGGTCCACGGGGAGACGCACGTCCTGCGGCTGGTGACCAGCACCGGGCTGACGTTCGACCATACCATCGGTGTCGCGGTCGCCACGCCCACGCCCGACCTCGCCGCCGTCGGCACGTTCGCGCTCATCGGGCTGTACGTCGGCGTCGTCCCGGTGGCCATCGGCCTGCTCTGGTTCCCACTCGTCGGGCGGCTCGGCCGGCGCGGCCTGGATTTCGTACTCGCGCTGACGATTGGCCTGCTGCTGTTCCTGCTCGTGGACGCCGGCGCCGAGTCGCTGGAGATCGCGCAGACCATCCCGGGGTCGTTCCAGGGCATCGCGCTGGCGGTGTTCGCGGCCGGCGCGGCGTTTCTCGGACTCGAGGCGTTCGGCGCCTGGCTGCAGGGGCGCCGGAAGGATCTGGGCGCCGGCGGCGCTTCGGGGTGGCTCCTCGCCCTGCTCGTCGCGATCGGCATCGGCCTGCACAACTTCGGCGAGGGGCTGGCGATCGGGTCGGCCTTCGCGCTCGGCGAAGCCGCGCTCGGCAGCCTGCTCATCGTCGGCTTCACGCTGCACAACACGACCGAGGGGCTGGCCATCGTCGCGCCGCTGTCGCGTGACTACGGCCCGTCGGCGCGTCCGCCCATCAGGACGCTGATCGGGCTCGGGCTCATCGGCGGCCTGCCGACGATTGCCGGCGCCTGGCTGGGCGGCTTCGTCTACTCGCCGGTGTGGTCGGTGCTGTTCCTGGCGCTGGGCGTCGGGGCGATCGCGCAGGTGACGGTCCAGATTCTCTCGCAGGTGGTAGAGGGGCGCTCGATCCGCCGATATCTGGCGGAGGGGCCGGTTGCCGCGGGCCTGGCAGTCGGCGTCGGGGTGATGTACGTCACGGGGATGCTGATCGGATGACCGCGATGCTCCGGGATCGCCGGGCCGTGCTGGCGCTCGTGGTGCTGGTGACCGCCGCGGTCGCCGGCGTGCTGGTGTCGCGTCTCACCGCGAGGGGCGACGTCCGCGAAATCGAGCTGACCGCCCGCTCGATGGCGTTCTACGCGGCCGGGTCCGGCGCGAACCCGACCCTGGTCGTGCGGCCGGGGGAGCGCGTCAGAATCGTCGTGCGGAACGAGACGCCGGGCATGGTCCACGACCTCGCAATCGACGCCTTCGGCGTGTCGACCCGGCTCCTGAATGCCGGCGAGACCGGCGCGCTCGAGTTCACCGCGCCGCAGGAGGCCGGCCGGCACGAGTACGTCTGCCGGCCCCACGCGGTGATGATGCGCGGCGTCATCGAGGTCCGGTAGCGGCCGGATTCTCCGGCGTGACCCGGACTGCAGAGCCGACGCCTCCCCGCCTTCGCGACGCGATCGTCACGCCCGCCGGCAAGGCCGCCTACGTCCGTCGCCTGTTCGCCACCATCGCCGATCGCTACGACCTGATCACGGTCGTCCTGTCGTTCGGCCTCGACCGGCGCTGGAAACGGCGCCTGATCCGAGTGGCCGCACCGGGCCCGTCGGATCGCGTGCTCGACCTCGCCTGCGGTACGGGCGACATCGCGCGGCTCGCCGCGGCGCGCGGCGCGCAGGTCGTCGGCCTCGATCTGGTCCCGCGCATGATCGAGCAGGCACGGCTGCGGGACGCCGGTCGGCAGACGCAGCTGCTCGCCGGGGACATGCTGGCGTTGCCCTTTCCGGACGGGTCGTTCGATCTCGTCACCACCGGCTACGGTCTGCGCAACGTTCCGGATCTCGAGCGCGCGCTCACCGAGATCCGCCGCGTCCTGCGCCCGGGGGGCCGCTTCGTGTCCCTGGACTTCACGCGCCCGCGGCCGCGGGTGCTCTGGGCCGCCTACCGGCTCTACCTGAATGCCGCCGGCGGGGCCCTCGGGTGGCTGCTCCACCGCGACCCCGATACCTATCGCTACATCCCGGAGTCGCTGCAGACCTTCCCGCACGCCGACGACCTCGTCGAGCGCCTGCGCCGGCATGGCTTCGTGAACGCCGAATGGCGCCGCGTGCTCGGAGGGCTGCTGGCCATTCATCTGGCTCGTACGGGCCACAGCGCCTGACTCGCCGGAGCGCGCAGCGCGACGGCGCGACCTGCTCGCGCATTGCACGCGGCGCGGGCGGGACCTGATCCGACCTGATCGCGCGACCGCGAGCAGGAATCATCGAGCGGGCGCGCAGACCTGATCCGACCTGATCCGACCCGATCCGACCTGATCCGACCTGATCCCTGACCAATCCAGGCAACAACGTGCAGTGATGTCTAAAGTCGGGACGATGACGAACCGAAATCGTGCAGGGGGACGTGCGTGCAGCTGGTAGATTCATTTCTCGCCGCCATCGTCCGTGAGGACGGCGAGTCGTTGGTGCTGCACGTCGGCGAGCGCCCCATCGTCGTCGCGCCGCGGGGGCCGATCGAGATCGCGTCGGCCGTCATGACGTTGGAGGCGATGGACTCGCTGCTCCTGGAGCTGCTGCCGGCGGATTCGCGGCATGCGCTCGCGGAGTTCGGCGCCGTCGAAGCCGAGCTGCCCCCCTCGGCGATCCTGCCCGACGAGCACTTCGCGATCGTCGCCGCGCGCGGCGGCGACGACATCTGGATTGAAATCCGCCGCCGGCGCGTCGTCGGCGGCGCGGCTCCCCAGCGCCCGAGCGAGGCCCCGATGCCTTCCGGACGCGACCTGCCGCCCCCTGACGGCGAGCCTGCCGTCGTATTGCCCCTTTCGCGCAGCCCGGTGCGGCTGGAGTCCGCGCAGCGCCCGGGACCGCCGAGGCTCGGAGGGCTCGAGCGGCTCCTGAGACTGGCCTCCGCCCGGGGCGCCGAGGCGCTGTATCTGTTCTCGCATTCGCGCCCGTCGATCCGGGTCGACGGCGAAATCGGCGTGCTCGAAGGCGAGGCGTCCCTCCAGCCGCAGGAGATCGAGGCGCTGCTGCTGGACATCGTTCCGGCGGACGCGGCGGTGTCTGCCGGCAGCGAGTGGATCTGCGACGTGGCCGACGTCGGCCGCGTGCGATGCCTGGCGTTCCGGGATCACCGCGGGCCGGGTGGCATCTTCCGCCTGATCCCGTCGCGGGTCGTCTCGGTCGAGCAGCTCGGGCTGTCGCGCGAGATCCAGTCGCTCTGCGCGGAGCCCGAAGGGCTCGTGCTCGTCACGGGGCCGCGCGCCGGCGGCAAGTCCACGCTGCTCTCGGCGTTCGTCGAGTTGATCAACCGCACGCGCAGCGACCATGTGATCACCGTCGAGTCGCGTGTGAAGGTGCTGCACGAGAACCGGACGTCGCTGGTCAGCCAGCGCGAGGTGCGCGGCGGGCCGGCCGAGCTGCTGGCGACGGTGCGCGCCGCGCTCCGGGAGAGCCCCGACGTGCTGGTGATCGAGGACGTGCGCGCGCCGGAGGTCGCGGCCGAGGCGATCGAGGCGGCCGCGTCAGGCCATCTGGTGCTGTGCGGCATCCCGGCGCATTCGGCGCCGGAGGCCGTGGAGCGGCTCGTGGAGCTCATGCCGGCCGAGCGGCGCCCACAGCTCCAGTCGATGCTCGCCGATGCGCTGCGCGGGGTCGTCGCGCAGGTGCTGCTGCGGAAATCGGGGGGCGGCCGCGTCGCGGCCCGCGAGCTGCTGCTCGGCACGCCCGGCGTCGCCGCGATCATCGCGGAGGGCAGGCTGGCACAGCTGCGCCTCGCGCTCGAGAGCGGCCGGCGTCACGGGATGGTGCCGCTCACCGACGCGCTCGTCGCGTTCGTGCAGAGCGGCGCCGTGGACGTCAAGGAGGCCTGGCGCCGCGCCGGCGATCGCGCCGGGCTGCTCAAGCAGCTCAAGCGCGAGGGGATCGACACGTCGTTCGTCGAGCGCCTCGCATAACGCGCGCCCGCGAGCAAGGATCAGCGAGCGGGCGCGCAGACCTGATCCGACCTGATCCGACCCGATCGATCACTTGCTCACAAACCCCTCGATCGCCTCGGCCAGGAAGTCGAGCACGTCGCGATCGGTGATGTTCTCGATCAGGACCCCGGGTCGGATCGGGCGCTCCTCCTCCACCGTTTCGCGTCCCTTGCGCCGTTCGATGCGCGCAAGCACCTGCGGGCGCGGTCCCGACGTGTCGAGGCGGAACTCGATGAAGTCTTCCCGCGAGCGCTCGGACGCGAACAGCACCTGGTCCGCCGGTGTGTGCACCGCGAAGGTGTACCCCTCTGCACGCAGCACGTTCGCGACCTGCCGCGCGACCGGCACGAGCACGTCCTGCTGGAACCGCTCGTAGGCCTCCGACGCGAGCTCGTTGCGCGCGCGCCGTTCGGCGGCTTCCCGGCGGGCGCGGTCGATGGTCTCGCGGATGCGCTTGCGGACGTCGGCTGTTTCGAGCGCCATGGCACCGACGATCGTGCCATGAATGGGCGCCTGCCGTCGCGCGGGCGCGCCGAGGTGTCTCCGCGCGGTGCCCCCTTTCGGCCGCGCATGGGGTCAGCGCCCTGGTCAACGTCGTGCAACCGGGATCGAGCCGATTTCGTCATAATCTGTGTCATGCGTGCTCTTCCGCTCGTACCCCTCGTCATCCTGACGGCCCTGCCGGCGGCTGCGCAGCCCCGGATGATGCCGCAGGAGCCCACCGTCGCCGCTGCCGGCCAGGCCGTCGTCCGCCGGGCGCCGGACCAGGCGTTCGTCACCATCGCGACGGAGTCGCGCGCGCCGCGACCGGAGGCGGCACAGCAGGCGAACGCCCGCGCGATGGAGAACGTACGGAAGGAACTGCGCGACCAGAAGGTCCCGGACGCCGCCATCCGCACCACCTCGTTCAACCTGCGTGAGGACTTCGACTACACCAGCGGGGGGCGCGTGTCGCGCGGCTTCGTGGTGACGAACGCGATCGAAGTCCGCGTCGACGATCTGTCGCGGCTCGGCCGCCTGGTCGACGAGGTCGTCGAGGCGGGGGCGACCTCGATCAGCGGCATCCGGTTCGAATTGAAGGAGCGCGAGGCGACGGAACGCGAGGCGCTGCGCCAGGCCGTGGAGGATGCGCGCGCCAGGGCCGAGGCTCTCGCGGCCGGCGCAGGGCTTCGCATCGTCCGCGTGCAGTCGATCGCGGACCAGGGCGTGGAGCAGACCCCGCCGCCGATGCCGATGATGCGCATGGAGATGCGCGCCGACGCCGCGGAGACGCCGATGGCACCGGGCGAGATCGAGATCCGCGCGTCGGTCCGCCTGACGGCGGTCGTCGAACCCCGGTGACGCCGCGCACGCTCACGCCCCGCGTCCTCCAGGCCGCTGAGCGGCACCTGGCGACCGTCGATCCGGTGATGGCCCGGATCATCGGCGAGGTCGGGCGCTGCCGTCTCGGAAAATCCCGGCGGGAGGATCCGTTCACGGCGCTCGTCGAGGCCATCGTCTGGCAGCAGCTCTCGACGCGTGCCGCGTCGACGATCTACGGCCGCGTGCTCGCGCTGGCCGGCGAGTCGGGGCTCACCCCGGCCGCCGTGCTCGCGTGCTCCGACGAGCAGCTGCGCGGAGCCGGGCTCAGCCGCAGCAAGGTCTCCTTCCTTCGCGATCTCGCGACCCGTGCGACGGACGGATCGCTGACGTTCGATGCGCTCGCCGATCTGGAAGACGACGACGTCGTGGCGGCGCTGACCCGGATCAAGGGCATCGGCCGCTGGACGGCGGAGATGTTCCTGATGTTCCGCCTGCTGCGGCCCGACGTGCTGCCGGTCGGCGATCTCGGCATCGTCAAGGCGATGCAGCGCCACTACCGGATCCGGAAGACCACGCCCGAACGGCTGTACCGTCTCGCCGAGCCCTGGCGGCCGTACCGGTCCGTTGCGTCGTGGTACCTGTGGGCCAGCACCGACGTCGTCCCCGGCAACGGCAAGCCCTGATCGCGTACCAGTACGGGTGTCTGACACCCGTACTGGTACGGGTGTCAGACACCCGTACGGATATCAGACAGTTCACCATGACAGCACTGCACAGACTTGCACGTCGCGCGGCTATCCTGCGCACGCCGTTACGGCTCTCTGGAATCCCCGTTCTGCTGCTGGCGGCAACGCTTGGGGCACAGGACAGCGGCTCCGACTCCGCGGAGAAGTGGGATGTCGACGCGCCACTCGGCCCGTCGAGGACGATCGCGTTCGAGACGGACGAGGCCACGTGGGTGAACGTCGACGTGAGCCCTGACGGCCGCACCGTCGTGTTCGACATCCTGGGCGACCTGTACTCGATGCCGATCGAGGGCACGGGGCAGGGGCTCGCGGTCAGGCTGACGAGCGGCGCCGCCTACGACATGCAGCCGCGCTTCAGTCCTGACGGCCGCTGGATTGCCTTCGCGAGCGACCGCGACGGGCTGACGAACATCTGGGTGATGAAGCCGGACGGCTCCGGCGCGCGGCAGGTCTCGCGCGAGAAGCGCTGGTACGTGAACAGCCCGGCCTGGTCGCCGGACAGCCAGTACATCTACGCGCGCCGGCACTTCGTCCGCGAGCGGTCCGGCGGCGCCGGCGAGATCTGGATGTATCACGTCAGCGGCGCCGAGGGCCTCCAGGTCACCGAGAAGAACGGCTGGCAGAAGGACGCCGGCGAGCCGGCGCTCTCGCCGGACGGGCGGTATCTCTACTACAGCAAGGACGTCACGCCCGGTCAGACGTTCGAGTACAACAAGAATCCCTACGGCCTCATCTACGCGATCATCCGCCGCGACCTGCACACCGGCCGCGAACGCACGCTCGTCTCGGAGCCCGGCGGCTCGATCACGCCGCGGGTCTCGCCCGACGGGCGCACGCTCGCGCTGCTGCGCCGCATCGACTCGTCGACCGTGCTCGTGCTGCGCAATCTGCAGACCGGCGAGGAGCGCCCGCTGTTCGATCGGCTCGATCGCGATCTGCAGGAAGCCTGGGCGATTCACGGGGTCTACCCGCAATACGCGTGGACGCCGGACGGCCGCGCGCTGGTCGTCTGGGGACAGGGGAAGATCTGGCGCGTCGACGCCGCCAGCGGCGACGCGCGCGAGATCCCGTTCCGCGCGCGCGTCGAGCAGACGGTCGCCGAACGGCTGGTGTTCCCGCAGGAGGTCGCGCCGGACGCGTTCCAGGTCCGCATGCTGCGCGACGTCGCGGTCGCGCCCGGCGGCGGACACGTCGCATTCGACGCCCTCGGCCAGATCTACGTGCGGCCGCTGCCCGACGGCACGCCGCGGCGCCTCACGAAGGACGCGGAGTTCGAGTTCGATCCCGCGTGGTCGCCCGACGGCCGGCGAGTCGTGTACGTCACCTGGTCCGACGCGGAAGCCGGACGCGTCCGCGTCGCCACGCTCGACGGCGCCTCCCGCGACGTCGTCACGGAGCCCGGCCACTACACCGAGCCGTCGTTCTCGCCCGACGGCACGCAGATCGTCTATCGCGCCACGACCGGTGACAGCCAGCGCGGCCGTGCCTTCGCCGAACGCCCGGGCATCTATGTCGTGCCCGCGGACGGATCGGCCGAGCCGCGGCTCGTGCGGGAGGAGGGCAGCGACCCGCAGTTCGATCACACCGGGCGCCGCATCTACCTCCGAGAGCGCCGCGACCGCCAGTTCGTGCTGCTGAGCGTCGATCTGTCGGGAGGCGACGAGCAGGTCCACTTCCAGTCCGAGAACGCGACGCAGATCGTGCCGTCGCCGGACGGACGCTGGGTCGCGTTCGCCGAGCGGTATCGCGCGTACGTGGCGGCCTTCCCGCGGTCCGGGCGCCCCGTCGCGCTCGGACCGTCGGTGTCGAGCTACCCGGTCGCGCGCATCTCCCGCGACGCCGGGATGTACCTGCACTGGTCCTCCGACAGCCGGACCGTCTACTGGTCGCTCGGACCGGAGCTGTTCCGCCGTCCCCTCGACCGGACGTTCACGTTCCTCGAAGGCGCGGCCGACACGCCGGACGAGCCCGAGGCGCGCGGCCTGCCCATCGGGTTCACCCAGCCCACCGATGTTCCCGGCGGCACGCTGGCCCTCGTCGGGGCCCGCATCGTCACGATGCGCGACGAGAAGGGCGGCGTCATCGAGAACGGCACCATCCTCGTCAGCGGCAACCGGATCACGGCCGTCGGGCCGTCACGATCGGTGCGGGTGCCGGCGGACGCGCGTCGCGTCGATGTCCGCGGCCGGACGATCGTGCCCGGCTTCATCGACGCGCACGCCCACGTCGGCAGCGAGTCGGAGGGCATTCTCGCGCAGCAGTCCTGGCCGCTCGTCGCGAACCTCGCGTACGGCGTGACGACGCTGCACGATCCCTCGAACAGCACCGAGGCCGTTTTCGCGAACGCGGAGCTCGTACGTGCCGGGCGGAAGCTCTCGCCGCGCCTGTTCTCGACGGGCGGCGTCCTCTACGGCGCCGAGACCCCGACAAAGGCCGTCATCGAGACCGAGGAGGACGCCCGGGCGCACCTCCGCCGGATCAAGGCGGTGGGCGGCTTCAGCGTCAAGAGCTACAACCAGCAGCGCCGCGACACGCGGCAGATGATCATCAAGGCGGCCCGCGACCTGGAGATGATGGTCGTGCCCGAGGGGGGCTCGCTCCAGTACATGGACGAAACCCTCATCCAGGACGGGCACACCGGCCTCGAACATTCCCTTCCGGTCCCGAACCTGTATCGCGATGTCATCGAGCTGTTCGCTCAGGCCCGAACGGGCTATACTCCCACGCTCATCGTGGGGTACGGCGGGCTGTCCGGCGAGTACTACTGGTACCAGCACCAGGAGGTCTGGACCAACGAGCGCCTGCTGACCTTCACGCCGCGCGGCATCGTCGACGCCCGCGCCCGGCGCCGGACGATGGCGGCGGAGGACGACTTCAATCACGTCGCGATTGCGAAGGGCGCGAAGCGGATGCTCGACGCGGGCGTGCTCGTACAGCTCGGCGCGCACGGGCAGCTCCAGGGGCTCGGCGCGCACTGGGAGCTCTGGATGCTCGCCCAGGGCGGCATGAGCCCGATCGAGGTGCTGCGGTGCGCGACGGTGAACGGCGCGCGGTACCTGGGGCTCGATCGCGATCTTGGAACGCTGGAGGCGGGCAAGCTGGCCGACCTCGTCGTGCTCGATCGCAACCCGCTGGAGAACATCCGGAACTCCGATTCCGTGCGTTACGTCATGCTGAACGGCCGACTGTACGACGCGTCGACGATGAACGAGATCGGCAATCATCCGCGGACCCGCCCGCCGTTCGCGTGGCAGCGCGGCACGATGGACACCATTCAGTAGAGAGGTTACGCCCATGGCCAGGTTCCGTTTCGAACGTGTCGGAGTGCTGGTGCTTGCCGTCGCCCTGAGCGCGGCCGGCGCCGCCGCGCAGACCCCGTCGGTCGACGAGCTGGTCGCGAAGAACATCGAGGCGCACGGGGGCAAGGAGACGCTGGCCGGCGTCCAGAGCGTGCGGATGACGGGAACGGTGAAGGCCCAGGGGCAGCAGATGCCGCTGACCATCACGCTGAAGCGGCCGAACAGGGTCCGGCAGGACATGACCGTGCAGGGCACGAAGCTCGTGCAGGCTTACGACGGCGAGAAGGCGTGGGCGCTCAACCCGATGATGGGCCCGCAGCCGCAGGTCGTCGAGGGGCTCCAGGCCGACACGATGAAGAACCAGTCGGCGATCGACGGCCTGCTCGTCGGGTACAAGGAGCGCGGGGACAAGCTCGAGCTGGTGGGCCCGGCCGACGTCGAAGGGCGCAAGACGTGGGAGCTGAAGCTGACGCGTACCGACGGCCAGGTCCTGCACCTGTTCCTCGACGCCGAAACCTCCCTGGAGGCGCAGTGGTCCGGGTCGGTGAGCCAGGACGGCATGAACCTGGACATCGTCACGCTGATGAGCGACTACCAGCCCGTCGACGGCCTGATGCTGCCGCGGACCCTTCGCACCCGCGTCAACGGGCAGGAGGTCGCGGTGCTGACCATCTCGAACATCGAGGTCAACGTCCCGGTCGAGGACAGCGCCTTCGCCATGCCCGCCAACTGATTGCGGATTCGATACCTCGATCCGGCAGCGCGGGCCGTCAGGTCCGCTTCGGCCGTCCAGGGGGCGGACCACTTGGGTCCGCCTCCTCCCCCACATCGAGCCCCACCGATCGCATCAGCGCCACCGCGTTGCTCGTCCGCACGATTCCGGGGCGGAGCCGGTAGTCGAAGCGGATCTCGCCGTCCTCGAAAACGTCGGTGAAGTGCACGTTGGCTGCGTGCACGCCGAGGTCGGACGCCATTGCCGCCAGCGCGAGATCGTGCGTCGTCACCAGCCCGATCGCGCCGCGGTCGATCAGGCCGCGGATGATGCCGGCCGCGCCGGTGCGCCGGTCGTGCGAGTTCGTGCCCGAGAGCAGCTCGTCGAGCAGGAAGAGGACCGGGCGCGGCCCGGCGGCCAGGTCGACGATCTGCTTCAGGCGCGTGATCTCCGCGAAGAAGCGGGAGCGCCCTTCCTGGAGCGAGTCCTGGATGCGGAGCGTCGCGCCGACGGCCAGCGGCGTCAGCGCCAGGCGCCGGGCGCGCACCGGCGCGCCGCAGAGCGCGAGCACGGTGTTGATGCCGACCGTGCGGAGCAGCGTGCTCTTGCCCGACATGTTCGAGCCGGACACGACCAGCACGCGCGTCGACGCGTCGAGACGGACGTCGTTCGGGACGGCACGATCCGTCGGCAGGAGCGGGTGCGCGAGCCCCTCGCCGTCGAAGAATGCAGTCTGGCGCCCGACAACTTCCTCTGTTCGAGAGTTCCGTAGCGGCGGGGCTTCAGCCCCGCCTCCGCGTACGTCCGGGAAGGGATCGCCTGGCCGCTCGTACGCGTACCCCGCAATCGCCATCAGCGCCTCGAACTCGCCGGCCACCGCCACCCACTCGCCGAGCCATCGTCCGCTCCTGCGGCGCCATGCTTCGACCGCGAACGCCAGCTGTGTGCCCCAGAGCAGCACGAGCGCGATCGGCGCGAAGACCTGGTTCCGCCGGGCCTCCAGCAGGTCCACCAGCCGTGTGAGCTGCGCGATGCGGTGCGATGCCGTGTCGCCGGTCGCCGCGAGCCGTGCATGGAGGGCGGCCAGCGCGGGTGTCGTGAACGGCGTCGCCTCGACGAGCGCCAGCACCTGCGCGAGCAGACGGAGCTCGCCGGCGGGCGCGTTCACCGCCGCGAGCACGCGGCCGACCGGGCGGCGCCACCAGAGCGAAAACGAGACGGAGGCGGCGGCGGTGAGGAGGACGGGCCACGCCGGCGCGCCCAGCCAGATTCCGCCCACGAGCGCGGCGACGTTCGCGAGGGCGAGGAGAGCGGCGCCGATACGCGGCAGGCGTCCTTCGAGGAGCGGCGGCTGTGCGCCCCATCCCGCCAGCGTGTCGGCGTGGAGGAAGCCCGAGACGGCTTCTCCGGTGAGCGCCAGGCGCTCGCGCAGGTCGAGGAGCGGGCGCAGCTCGGCAATCGCCTGCTGCCGGGCGCGGATGACCTCGATCGATGCGGGGTGGAGCAGCCAGCCCGCGAGCGTCGCCTCGCCGGCCTGCAGTCGGGCCGTGCAGACGAGCTGGAACAGGGATCCCGGCCCGAACAGATCGAGGTCCGCGGCGTAGGGATGCGCGGGGTCGAGATGGCGCTCGCCGGTGGGCCCGATGCCCGCCCACCGGTCCTCGAGTCTCGCGAGACCCCGATCGTAGAACTCCACCGACCGCCGCGCCTCGTCCAGCGACCGGAGGACCCGGTCGTGCAGAATGGCGAGGGCGGCGAAGGCCAGCACCGGCAGCGCCAGCCACAGCGGCGAGATCCAGTCCGGACCGAAGCTCATCCAGGCCAGCAGGGCACCCGCCGCCGCGATGGCGAGCCTGCCGGCCGCGAACCGGTCGTGGCGCCGTGCGAGCTGCCCCGCAGCCGCCTGCCGTGCCGCGCGCCGGGCGCGGTACTCGGAAATGGGCACGGCCGATTGTGACCCGATCAGACCTGATCAGACCTGATCAGACCCGATCAGACCTGATCCGACCTGATCCGACCTGATCCCACCCGTTCCGGCATCCAACCAGAAGTCAGGCCCCGCACTCCGGTTTGCAGCACCGGGCGTGCGGCGCTAGAATCAAGACTTTACTGGTCGGATATGCGCGATGACGTTGCCTGTCGCCGGGGCCGTGGACCAGCTGCTCCGGCCACGGACCCTCCTCGATCTCGTCGGGAACACCCCGATCCTCCGCCTGCGGAGCTTCGAGCGCAGTAACACCATTCGCCTGTACGCGAAGGCCGAATGGAAGAACCCTGGCGGCTCGGTCAAGGATCGGGCGGCCGTGCACATGGTGCTCGACGGCGAGCGCCGCGGCCTCCTGGCGCCAGGCAAGACGATTCTCGATGCCACTTCGGGCAACACCGGCATCGCCTACGCGATGATCGGCGCGGCGCGCGGCTACCCCGTCAAGCTGTGCATACCGCAGAACGTCACGCCCGAACGCAAGCGCATCCTTCGCGCGTACGGCGCCGAGCTGGTCCTCACCGATCCGATGGAGGGCTCCGACGGCGCCATCCGGGAGGTGCGGCGCATCTACGCCGCGGAACCGGATCGCTACTACTACCCGGACCAGTACAGCAACGACGCGAACTGGCGCGCGCACTACGAGACGACGGGACCCGAGATCCTGGCGCAGACCGACGGCGAGATCACGCACTTCATCGCGGGGCTCGGCACGAGCGGCACCTTTGTGGGAGCCGGCCGGTTCCTCCGCGAACGCAAGCCGGAGATCGCGCTCATCTCGGTCCAGCCCGAAACCGCGCTGCACGGACTCGAGGGCCTCAAGCACATGGAATCGGCCATCGTCCCGGGCATCTACGATCCGTCGCTCGCCGACGAGGACATGCGTGTCGGCACCGAAGACGCCTACGCGCTCACGAAGCGGCTGGCGCTCGAGGAAGGACTGCTCGTCGGCATCTCGAGCGGCGCCGTGCTCGCCGCCGCGCTGAAGCTGGCCGAGCGGCTCGACAGCGGCGTGATTGTGATGATCTTTCCGGACGGCGGGGAGAAGTACCTCTCCGAGCGTTTCTGGGAGGAGCCGCCCGAAGGGTCGTTCGTCGGAGGCGTGAACTGATGGACCGCGTGCTGCGGCTCAGGGCCGGCGTTGCCGACGCCATCCGCGCGCATGGCGCCGAGACGTATCCGCACGAGTGCTGCGGCGCGCTCCTCGGCCGTGACGGGGTGGTGGAGGCGGCGCGGCCGCTCCCGAACACGACGGACGAAGGGCCGCGGCGCCGTTTCCTCGTGCGGCCGCAGGACTATCGTGCCGCGGAACAGGCTGCGGCGGAGGCCGGCGCCGAGCTGCTCGGGTTCTATCATTCACATCCGGATCACCCGGCGCGCCCGTCGCAGTACGATCTCGACCACGCGTGGCCGTTCTTCTCGTACGTGATTCTGTCGGTCCAGAATGGAGAGCCGCGGGACATGACGTCCTGGACCCTCCGCGAGGACCGGTCCCGGTTCGATCCCGAACGGCTCGCGGAGGACCGCCCGGACGCTCCGGCCGGCGCCAGCGCGCGCGCGACACCTGCTATCGACTGATTGCCATGCCCACGAAAATCCATATTCCGACACCGCTGCGCCCCTTCACCGGCAAGCAGGACGTCGTCGAGGTCGAAGGCACGACCGTCGGCGAGCTGCTGGCCAACCTGACCTCCCGGCACGAGGGCCTCAGGAAGCACCTCTACAACGAAGAGGGCAAGCTCCGGAGCTTCGTCAACATCTATCTCAACGACGAGGACATCCGCTACCTGCAGAAGGAAGGCACGCCGGTGAAGCCGGGCGACTCGGTGAGCATCATTCCGTCCGTCGCCGGCGGCGCCGACACGGCAACCGCGCCGGCGGCGCTGCCGTCGCTCGATGCCGACGAGATCAAGCGGTACAGCCGCCACCTGATCCTGCCGGAGGTCGGCGTCGAGGGGCAGAAGAAGCTGAAGGCCGCGCGGGTGCTCCTGATCGGCGCCGGGGGCCTCGGCTCGCCCGCCGGCATGTACCTGGCCGCCGCCGGCGTCGGTACGATCGGGTTCGTCGACTTCGACGTCGTCGACTACAGCAACCTGCAGCGGCAGATCCTGCACGGCACGTCGGACGTCGGCCGCTCGAAGCTCGAGTCGGCGCGCGACGCCATCACCGATCTGAACCCGAACGTGCAGGTCGAGCTCTACAACGAGGCGCTGACGTCGCAGAACGCGCTCAAGCTGTTCGAGGGCTACGACGTCATCGTCGACGGCACGGACAACTTCCCGACGCGATACCTGGTCAACGACGCGTGCGTGCTGCTGGGCATTCCGAACGCCTACGGCAGCATCTTCCGCTTCGAGGGGCAGGCCTCCGTGTTCGGGATGAAGGACGGCCCGTGCTACCGCTGCCTCTATCCGGAGCCGCCGCCGCCGGGGCTCGTCCCGAGCTGCGCCGAAGGCGGTGTCCTCGGCGTCCTGCCGGGCATCGTCGGGTGCATCCAGACGAACGAGACGCTGAAGCTCATTCTCGGGATCGGCGAGCCGCTCGTCGGCCGCTTCCTGATCTTCGACGCGCTGCGGATGAAGTTCCGCGAGCTGAAGCTGCGGAAGGATCCGGAGTGCCCGGTCTGCGGCACGAATCCGACCGTCACCGAGCTGATCGACTACGAGCAGTTCTGCGGTGTCGGACCGCATGCGCCGCAGGCGGAGGCCGGCAGCCAGGCGGACGAGATCACCGTGACGGAGCTGAAGGCGCGGATGGACCGTGGCGACGACGTGTTCGTGCTCGACGTGCGCGAGCCGCACGAGTACGAGATCAACCGGATCCCGGGCTCCACGCTGATCCCGCTCGGGGATCTGCCGGAGCGCTTCCCGGAGCTCGACGCCAACCGCGAGATCATCACGCAGTGCAAGTCGGGCGCCCGCAGCGCGCGCGCCGCGAGCTTCCTGCGGGAGCACGGGTTCAAGAACGTCAAGAACCTGAAGGGGGGCATCCTGGCCTGGATCGACCAGGTGGATCCCTCGCAGCCGAAGTACTGACGCCCCCGCGGGGCGGAGCGTCACTTCGGCGCTGCAGGTCACGGAAGGCAGCTGGCAGCTGGCCGGTCCGGCTAGAATGAGCTGGACCGGACGGGACTGCCAGCCGCCAGCTGCCAGCCTCCGCAGCACGACCGCATGCCCCTGAAGCTGCCCATCTATCTGGATTACCACGCGAGCACGCCGGTCGACCCGCGCGCGCTGGACGCGATGCTGCCGTACTTCACGGAGCATTTCGGCAACGCGGCCAGCCGCACGCATGCCTATGGCTGGAAGGCGGAGGACGCGGTGGAGGCGGCGCGGCGGCAGGTGGCGGCGCTCATCGGCGCCAGCGCGAAGGAGATCGTCTTCACGAGCGGCGCGACCGAGTCGAACAACCTCGCGATCAAGGGGGTCGCGTGCGCCCTCCGGTCGAAGGGGAACCACATCGTCACGGTCGCGACCGAGCACAAGGCGGTGCTCGACAGCTGCAGGCATCTGCAGAAGGACGGGTTCGAGGTCACCTGCCTGCCGGTGACGGGCGAGGGGCTCGTCGACCTCGATGTCCTGGCCAAGGCGATCACCGATCGGACGATCCTGGTGTCGGTGATGGCGGCGAACAACGAGATCGGCGTGCTGCAGCCGGTGCGTGAAATCGGCGCGATGGCGCGCGAGCGCGGGGTGATCTTCCACTGCGACGCCGTGCAGGCGATTGGCAAGGTGCCGTTCCCCGTCACAGAGGTCGCCGCCGATCTCGTGTCGATGACGGCGCACAAGATGTACGGGCCGAAGGGCGTGGGCGCGCTCTACGTGCGGCGCCGGGACCGGAAGGTCGAGCTCGAGCCGCTCATCGACGGCGGCGGCCACGAGCGGGGCCTGCGTTCGGGCACGTTGAACGTGCCGGGCATCGTGGGTTTCGGCAAGGCGGCCGAGATCGCGCGGACCGGGATGCCGGCCGAGTCCGAACGCCTGCGGTCGCTGCGCGACCGACTGCTCGAGAAGCTGCGCGCGCGCGTGCCCGACCTGCACGTGAACGGGTCGCTGGTGCACCGGCTGCCCAACAACCTGCACGTGAGCTTTCCGGATGTCGCCGGCGAGGCGCTGCTCGTCGGCATCGGCGACATCTGTGTATCGGCCGGATCGGCCTGTTCGTCGGGCAGCGAGGAGCCACCGTACGTGCTCAGCGCGCTCGGCCTCGATCCCGATCTCGCCCGCGCCTCGATCCGCTTCGGCCTCGGCCGCTACACGACCGAGGAGGAGATCGACTACGCCGCGGAGAAGGTGGCCGACGTGGTGCACCAGCTGCGGCGAGCCCATCAAGCCTGATAGGACCCGCCTTTGCCCCGCCGGGGGCTGCGGCGGGCAAGCCCGCGTTTGCCCTTCGGGGCTCCGGCGGGCAAGCCCATCAGCCTGAACCCGAGAACAGATGCGAATCCATATTGCCCACAGCCCCGATTCCGACGACGCGTTCATGTTCTATGGCCTGGCGAGCGGCAAGGTGCCGTCAGGCGACCTCGAGCTGGTGCACGTGCTCTCCGACATCGAGACACTCAACCGCGCCGCGTTCGAGGGCAAGTACGAGATCTCGGCCGTTTCGTTCCACGCGTACGCGCACCTGACGGAGAAGTACGCGCTGCTGCCGCACGGCGCCAGCATGGGCGACAACTACGGCCCGATGGTGGTCGTCCGCGAGAACGGGCCCACATCGCTCGATGACGTGACGGTCGCGATACCGGGGACCCTGACGAGCGCGTTCCTCGCGCTGCGCCTGTACAAGCCGGACGTGCGGTTCGTCGTGATGCCGTTCGACGAGATCCTCGAGGCGGTGCGCGACGGGAAGGCCGAGGCCGGCCTGCTGATCCACGAGGGGCAGCTCACGTACGAGCGGGAGGGACTGCGCAGCCTGATCGACCTCGGCCCGTGGTGGGCGGAGCGGACCGGCGGGTTGCCGCTGCCGCTCGGCGGCAACGTCATCCGCCGCGACCTCGGCCCCGAGCTGATCCCCCGCCTGTCGCGTCTGCTCCACGACAGCATCGCGTACTCGCTCGAGCATCGCGAGGAGGCGGTGAAGTACGCGATGCAGTACGGCCGCGGCCTCGATCCGGCCGAGACGGATCGGTTCGTCGGGATGTACGTGAACCAGCTGACGCTGGACTACGGCGAGCGCGGACGCGCCGCCGTGCGCAGCTTCCTCGGCGAGGCCGCCGAGAAGGGGCTGATCCCGCCGGTGGACGTGCAGTTCGTGTCCTGAATCGAGGGGGCGCGGATTCGGCTAGGGGCCGTGCAGCGCGTCCGCCATCCGCTCCGCCGCACGCGCGATTGCCGGCCCGGGCACGACCATGTCGTTGCCCGTCAGCACGACGATCCGCTTCGCGCGGACGGCCGGAATCGCCGACAGGGCCTGCCACGCGTCGAGGTCGACCGGCGCGGCGCCGTCGCCGCGCAGCTCGAGAATCACCTCCGGCGCGGCCCGCAGCAGCATCTCGCTCGAGGCCTGCACGCTCTCACGGGCGACCGGGCCGAAGACGTTCTCGCCCCCGGCAGCCGCGAGCAGCTCGTGGATGAAGCCGAGCCCGCCGCTCGCGTAGAGATTGCGCAGCGTGCCGGGCTCACGGCCGAAGACCACCAGCGTGCGCGGTCGGGGGCGCCCGGCCGTGCGCGCCCGCACGCGCGCGAGGTCCCGCTCGATCCCCGACGCCACCCGCTCCCCATCGTCCTCGCGGCCCGTCCGTCTGCCGAGCTCGCGAATCGTGCCCGAGACGTGAGCCAGCGCGCCGCCCGTCGCATGCGCGTAGACGTAGACGGGCACCTGCGCGCGCGAGAGCTGCGTGCGGAGGTCGTGCTGGCTGCCGTAGACGACGACGAGATCCGGGCGGAGTGACAGGATGCGCTCGAGATCCGGATCGAGCAGCGCCCCGACGCGGGGGAGCTCCCGTACCTCGGGTGGGTCCTGGTCGTAGCTGCTGACCGCGGCCACCTGCGGCCCCGCGCCGATCGCGAACAGCATCTGCGTGGCGGCGGGCACGAGCGACACGATGCGCTCGGCCCGCTGCCGGGCGGCAACCGAACCGTGCAGCGCGCACACGAGCAGAAGCAGTAGCAGGACGGGCCTGATGCAGCGCTTCAGGTCCTGACCGCCGGCTGCGAGCTGCCAGCGGCCAGCTACACGACCCAACCGACTGCCAGCTGCCAGGCGCCAGCCGCCAGCTACACGGTTCAGCGATCTCAGCCGCGTCGTATCAACAGCCACAGGAAGAACGGCCCTCCGGTCAGCGCCGTGACGATGCCGACCGGCACCTCCACCGGCGCGAGGATGGTGCGCGACACGAGATCGCACGCGATGAGGAACGCCGCGCCGAAGCCGAGCGACGCGGGCAGCACGACGCGATGGTCGGCCCCCACCAGCAGTCGGACCAGGTGCGGCACGACGATGCCGATGAAGCCGATGGGGCCGCCGACCGAGACGGCGGCGCCGGTGGCGAGCGACGCGCTGAAGAACGCGATCCGCTGCGCGCGCAGCGGGTCGATGCCCCGGGCGGCCGCGTGGTCCGGCCCGAGGGCGAGGAGGTTCAGCGCGCGGGGCAGCGTGAAGAACAGCGCGCACGCGGCCGCCACCATCGGCAACGCCGCCATCAACGGCGCGTACCCGGCGACGTCGAGATCGCCGAGCAGCCAGCGGACGGTCTGGAGCGCCTGCGTGACGTCCGCGAAGTACTGCACGAGCAGGATCAGCGCCGAGAGCAGCGAGTTCAGCGTGACGCCCGCCAGCAGCAGGACGTCGGTGGAGAAGCCCCGGCGGCGTGCGACGGCCATCGCATAGACGACGAGCACCGCCGCGACCGCGCCGGCGAAGCTGGCCAGCGGCACGGTAGCCCACGCGGCGACCGCGAGCGTGGCGCCGAACGTCAGCGCCAGCATCGCGCCGAGCGCGGCGCCGGCCGAGATGCCGAGCGTGAATGGTGTCGCGAGCGGGTTGCGCAGCAGCGCCTGGAAGACCACGCCCGCCGCGGCCAGCGCGCTGCCGACGAGCGCCGCGGCGAGCACCCGCGGCAGCCGCGCGACGAAGAAGATCTGCGCGTCGACGTTCTCGGTCCACGGGATCGAGGCGTCCAGCGCGCGGGCAAGGCTGATGGACGTGCTGCCGGCGAGCGGCGCCAGCACGCAGGCGGCGACCGCGGCGAGCACGGAGACGGTGGAGACCAGCGCAACGCGCCGCC
>CAYUPN010000063.1:0-23110 GCA_964446605.1 uncultured Bifidobacteriaceae bacterium
GGCGGATCGGGTCCCGCCGTCGCCCGCCTGCGACCGTTCGCGGGCTCCGGCGGATCGGGTCCCGCCGTCGCCCGCCTGCGATCGTTCGCGGGCTCCGGCGGATCAGGTCCCGCCGTCGCGCTGCGCGCTCGGCGGGCTCGCGCCCTGGTCGGCGTCATCAGGATCGTACACCTCATCCGGAGGTGCGCTGCCGAGTTGCCTGCTAAGCTATTGCGACAGAAGGTCTTGGCAATGTCGCGCTGGCGCGGGTTGCCGGGATCGATGTTTGCTGAGGTGAACGGTACGGCTGCCGCGTCTGTCATGGGCAGCTGAAGGACGTCATCATGAGCGCTGTTCACACCACCACTTCCAGACGCATCCGCGGGCCTCGCGCGCTCGCTGCGATGCTGGCGCTCGTCGTCGCCGCGGCGACCACGGGCGCGCAAACCCGGATCGAGCCGCCGAAGAACAAGTTCACGCCGGAGCAGGATGTCGAGCTCGGGCGCGAGGCGGCGGCGGAGGTCCGCAAGCAGTACCCGATCATCGAGAACCGCGAGGTGCGCGAGTATCTCGACGATCTCGGGGACCGGCTCGTGGATCACGCGCCGGCTGAATTCGAATACCCGCAGTTCGAGTACTCGTTCACGCCGGTGAACCTGAAGGAGATCAACGCCTTCGCGCTGCCCGGCGGGCCGATGTTCGTCAACCGCGGGATGATCGAGGCGGCCGGCACCGAAGGCGAGGTCGCCGGCGTCATGGCGCACGAGCTCGCGCACGTGCTCCTGCGCCACGGCACCGCGAACGCGACGAAGGCGCAGGGCTTCCAGCTGGGCGCGCTCGCCGGCGCGATTGCCGGCGCGGTCGTCGGCGGCGGCTGGGGCGAGCTGATCAGTCAGGGCAGCCAGTTCGGTCTCGGCACCTGGCTGATGAAGTACAGCCGCGACTACGAGAAGCAGGCCGACCTGCTCGGCGCGCAGATCATGGCACGCGCCGGCTACGACCCGCGCGATCTCGCGCGAATGTTCGAGACCATTCAGCGCGAGTCACGCAGCGGCGCCCCCGAGTGGCTCAGCAGCCACCCGAACCCGGGCAACCGCAGCGAGTACATCGCGCAGGAGGCGTCGCGCCTGCGCATCGGCCAGCGGCCATCGGCGCGCGACTTCAACGCCGTCAAGGAGGAGCTCGGGTCGCTCCCGCCGGCGAAGTCGATGGCCGACCTCGCTCGAAGCGGCGAGACCGGCGATGCCGCCCCCGCGTCGGTGGGCCGGATCGGCGGACGTGTCCCGCCCCCGGACACGCGCTATCGCGCGGTGCGGGGCGGCCGCCTGTTCCAGACCGTCGTGCCCGCGAACTGGCACGAGGTCGCGTCGAACAGCTCCGTGAAGTACGTGCCGGAGAACGCGTACGGACAGGCGCGCGGCCAGACCGTGTTCACGCACGGCGTCGAGCTCGGCGTCGCCCGCGCCGCGTCGCGCAACCTCAATCAGGCCACCAACGCGCTGCTCAACGCGCTGGCGCAGAGCAATCCGGATCTCCGGCAGGCGGCCGAGCCGCGGCAGGTGCGCCTGTCGCGGCGCACCGGCATCGCACACCTCCTGTCCAACCGCGCCGCCACGGGCGGCCAGGAGTACGTCGGCGTGTATACGACGTTCCTCGCCGACGGCAATCTCTTCTACGTGCTGACCATCGTCCCGCGCGAGGAACGCGAGGTCTACGATCAGGCGTTTCAGCGGGTGCTGGGATCGCTCCGGCTGAGCGACTGAACCAGCGGGAAACGGGAAACAGGAAACGGGAAGGGCGCGCCCGCTCGCTGAGCCATGCCGCGCGGGCTCATGAGCCGACGCCCGAAGAACGAGCTGAAACCCGCCGCATTCCTTTGTCGTAAGATCCGGGCAAAGGAGGACCCGTGACCAGGACCCTCGCGGCGATGAAGTTCCTCGTGGTCGGCCCGATCATCGTAGCCTTCCTGTTTGTCGTCAATTTGATGACATCGCCCGGCGAGTGGTGGTTCCTCTGGGCCGCACTCGGCATCGGCCTGGCCTGGGTCTTCAGCCTGATCCGCGTGGCCCGCGCCGTCGTCGTGGCCGGCGGCCTGGCCGCGCTCGGCGCCTGGCTGGCAAGCCGCAACCGATAGCGCGCGTGAACGCCGCGCGCCCGCGAAGGCTTGATTCACCGAGCGGGCGCGCCCTTCCCCGTTTCCCGTTTCCCGTTTTCCGCTTCCCGTTTCTGCCTACGCCCGCCGCGCCACGGACGGCTTGAGCGCCGGCGCGACGACGCCGCTGGCGAGATCGGAGGCGGCGTGCCGGACGCCGTGCGCGACGTCGCCGGCGGCCAGCCGCAGCGAGGCGCGCGCACCGAGCGCCGTCATGTCGCTCTCATGATCCGTCTTCACGCCGCCCGCCGGCTTCACGCCGACGCCATGCTCGTAGACCATCCGTCCGCCGAGCCACGCCGAGTAGGTCAGCACGCCCAGCGTCAGCAGCCCGAGTCCGATCTCCGCACCGGTGGCCTGTTCGCGGCGGCCCCGTCCGGCCGCGAGCGACAGGATCGCGGTGCCGGCGGCGACGTTCAGCGTGCGGTGCGTGGCGAGCAGCGGGTAGGCCTCCTCGGAAACCTGCACCTCCTCCTGCGCAATGAGTCCGGTGACCGCTGCGAGACCGGCGGCGCCCGCCGCCACCCTCCACAGCGTGCGCCCCATCCAGGCCCACCGCGGCTGGCGGCCGCTCGCGCCGATGGCGTCGGCGGCAACCGACAGCGGTACCAGCGCGATGGGGAAGTGAACGACAGCGGGGTGGAGCTCCTGCAGGCGCATCATGGCCATCCTCCTCAGGCAGCGCGGCCGCTGCCGCCGCGCAGTTTGGTGAGCGCACGGTTCTCGATCTGGCGCACGCGCTCACGGGTGATCGACAGCCGCCGCCCGACCTCTTCCAGCGTGTGCTCGCGCCCGCTGCCAAGGCCGTAGCGCAGACGCAGCACTTCGCGCTCGCGATCCGTCAGCGGCGCCATCGCCGCTTCCACCTGGTCCGCCAGCTGCGACCGCATCGTCGCTTCCTCGGGCGAGTGCCGCTCGTCGCCGATCAGATCGCCGAGCCCGGTCTCCTCGTCGTCGCCGACCGGCGCATCGAGCGACGTCGGGTGCCGTGCGGCCTCCAGCAGCAGCTGGATCTTCCCGACCGGCATCCCGGTCCGCTGCGACAGCTCCTCCGGGGTCGGCTCGCGATCGAGCTCGCGGGCCAGCCCGCGCGCCTCGCGTCCGAGCTTGTTGAGCGAGTCGATGACGTGCGCCGGCAGCCGGATCGTGCGTCCGTAATCCGCGATGGCGCGGGTGACGGCCTGCCGCACCCACCAGGTCGCGTACGTCGAGAACTTGAAGCCGCGGCGGAACTGGAACCGGTCCACCGCCTTCATGAGCCCGATGTTACCTTCCTGGATCAGGTCGAGCAGCGAGAGCCCGCGATTCAGGTACCGGCGGGCGATCGAGACGACCAGGCGCAGGTTCGACTCGAGCAGCAGCCGCTTCGCGTCGTTCAGCTCGTGCTCCCGCTGGCGGACGTGCTCGAGCCGCTCGCGGAAGACCGGCCACGGCAGGCCGACGCGTTCGTCGAGCGCGGCGATCGCCTCGTCGCGCTCCGCATCGGGCGCGCGCTCCTCCAGCGCCTGGCGCTCGGCGGCGAGCCGCTCCAGTTCGGCGCGAATCTCCTCGATCAGCGACGGCCGGATCGGCAGCTCGCGCATGATGTCCGCGATGCGAGCTTCGGCTCTCGCGATCTCCTCCTGGTGCCGGCGCCGCGCCACCCCCTTCGTGGAGCGTCTGGCGAGCAGCGCACGCCAGCGCGCGATGCAGCGCTCGAGACGGCGGAGCCGCGTGAACTCCTTCATCATCGGGGCGACCTTGCCCGGCGTCAGTTCGCCGCCGTCCGGCAGCAGGATGAGCTCGGAGGCCGGCGACGTGCCCTTCCGCACTTCCTGGGCGAGGTCGAGAATCGTCGCGAGCGCGGCCGGGACGCCGCTCATCGCCGCCAGCAGCTCGTGCCGCGCCTGCTCGATGCGCAGGCCGATCTCCTGCTCCTGGGCCTTGTTGAGCAGCGGACGCCGGCCGATGTGGTTGAGGTACACCCTGACCAGGTCGACGTCCTCGGGGCTGGTCGGCCCGGCGGCAACCGCCTCCTCGACCGCCGACTCCACCGGCTCGGCCGGATCCGGCTCTTCGACGTCCTCGTCGACCCGGGCCCGCGAGTCCAGCGTCTCCGGCTCTTCTTCTTCGACGAAGCGCGCAGGCTCCCCCTCAGGGCGCAACCGGTCCAGTTCCTCGTCGGCGCCGTCCCCCTCGTCGACCGTCAGCCCATAGCGTCGCGCACGGCCCCTCCAGTCGAGCACCTGCATGTTGTGGGCGGTGTCGCGCCAGTCGATGATCGCTCGCTCACGCCGCGACGGGCGGGCGCGGCTCCGCCGTTCCGTTGTTGTCTTTCGTGCCATTGATTGTTTCGACGGTGCAAGTTGACTGCCGGACGGCAGGATTCCGTGATGCGCCCGGCAACACGCCGGGCAAGCCGGCGACAGTATTCATTTGAAGCCGATGGGCCCGGGGAGGTTTCACTCCGCAGCTGTGTCAGCCGACTGAGGCGACGAACGATCTCGAACTCCAGGACGGCCGACCTTCAGGTCGGCTATTTACCCCTCCAACCTCGTCCGAGATCCCGTACTATCGAAGAGCTCCCTGACGCGCCCACTCCCGTGAACGATCCATCGTCGCCTCCTCCGGACGGCATGTTCCCCTGGGTGCTCCGGCACCTGCGGCCGCACAGGTTCGAGCTCGCCGTGCTCGCCGTGCTCTCGATGGCCGAGATCATCTTTCGTGCGGCCAATCCCTGGGCGCTGAAGAGCCTGGTCGACTACGCCGTCGTCGGCGCGGCCATGCCCGACGATCTGGCGGCCCTCCTGTCGCGCTTCGGCATCACGACACGCGGCGGGCTGCTCGTCACGTTCGTCGCGGCGAGCGCGGCCATCCAGCTGGCGCACCACTTCGTGCTGATGCATCACGGCCGCGTGCAGGCGCGGGCGGCGCAGCAGCTCGTCCTGCGGCTGCGGCAGCATCTCTTCACGCACGTCCAGTCGCTCGCGCTCGCGCACCACACGCGCACGCCGACCGGCGCGACGGTCTACCACCTCGAGTCGGATGCGGCGTGCCTCGAGCACCTGATCTTCCGCGGGCTCTTCCCGGTCGCGTTCTCGATCCTGACGCTGGTGGTCATGTTCGGCACGCTGGCGCGCATCGATCCGCTCCTCGCCCTGACCACCGTCTCCATCGTCCCGGCGCTCTACGCGGCGGTGCGGCTCCACACGCGGGCGCTGTCGTCGCGCGCCACCCGCGTCAAGCAGATCGAGTCGCGGGTGACCGGCCATCTGCACGAGACGTTCGCGGGCATCGCGCTGACGAAGAGCTTCGCCCGGGAGCGCTACGAGGCCCATCGCTTCACCGACCGGGCGTCGCAGGCTGTTCACGCGCGCATCGACCTTGCCACCCAGGAGACGCGGTTCGCGTTCACGGTCGGCGCCATCACGGCCGCCGGCGGGGTGATCACGCTCGGCGTCGGCGGCTGGCGCGTGCTCAACGGCGAGCTCACGATCGGCACGCTGCTCGTCGTCCTTGCCTACATCGGATTCGTCTACGGCCCCATGTCCGTCGTCGCCAACATCGCCGGGACGCTGCAGAGCGCGCTCGTCAGCGCGCGCCGTGTCCGCGAGACCCTCGCGCTGCCGATGGAGCAGGGAGGCGGGCAGGCGCCCGCGGCTCCCATCCGCGGCGAGGTTCGCTTCGAGGATGTCGTGTTCGGCTACGGCGACACGCCCGTGCTGGAGCAGGTCAGCTTCACCGCGAAGCCCGGCGAGCTGATCGCGGTGGTCGGCCCGTCCGGCGCCGGCAAGACGACGCTGCTGACCCTCGTCAACCGGTTCAACGACCCGAAGGCGGGGCGCGTGCTCATCGACGGGCTCGACGTCCGGGACCTGCCGCTGGACACGCTGCGCGCGTCCGTGTCGGTGGTCCTGCAGGAGGCCATCCTGATCTCCGGCACGATCGCGGAGAACCTCCGTTACGGGCGGCTCGAGGCCACTGACGCCGAGGTCGAGGACGCCGCGCGGGCGGCGCACGCGCACGAGTTCATCTGCGAACTGCCTGACGGGTACCGGACCGAGATGGACAAGGCGGGCGCATCACTGTCCGGCGGCCAGCGGCAGCGGCTGAGCATCGCGCGTGCGTTCCTGAAGCCCTCGCCGCTGCTCATCCTGGACGAGCCGACCTCGGCGCTCGATCCCCTCTCCGAGTCGCTGGTCCTCGACGCCCTGCGCCGGCTCCGCCACAACCGGACGACGTTCGTCATCGCGCATCGCCTGTCGACCGTCCGGGACGCCGACCGGATCCTCGTGCTCGACCGTGGCCGGCTGATTGCGGAAGGGCGCCACGAGGAGCTGATGCAGACCTGTGCGGTCTACAGGCGGATGACGCGGCTGTTCACGTCGCCGACAGAGCGTCGCACGGCCGAGCGCCGCCGCCACATCCGCCGCCGCGAGGATCGGACCGGGGTCCCTGCCGGTCAGCTGGCCTTGCCGTTGCATCCGATCCTGGTATGGCCGGCGAGGAACGAGTCGGAGCCCGTGCGCACGGAGACGGACGGCAGCGAGACACGCCGGGCTTCGTGAAGGCTGCGGCCGCGCTGGCGGCCGGTGCAGCGGTCCGGCGGCTCTGGCGCGGCCGGCACCTGTTTCCGCTGGAAGGGCGAACGGTCATTGTCACGGGCGGTGCGCGCGGGCTGGGGCTCCTGCTCGCGCGCGAGTTCGGACGGTTCGGCGCCACCGTGGCGATCTGTTCGCGGACACCCGCCGAGCTCGAGAAGGCGGCCGCGGATCTCAGAGAGCGCGGCATCCGTACGCACGCGGCCCCCTGCGACGTCACCGATCAGGAGCAGGTGCGCCGCTTCGTCGACGATGTGGCTGGCGCGACCGGGCGGCTCGACGTGCTCGTGAACAATGCGGGCGTGATTGCGATGGCGCCGTTCGCGCACACGACACCCGCCGACTTCGAGCGCTCGCTCGCGACGCATTTCTGGGGACCGCTCTACGGCATCCTCGCCGCCCGGCCGCACCTGCGCCGCACGCGCGGCCGGATTCTCAACATCTCCTCGATCGGCGGCCGCGTGTCGGTGCCGCACCTGCTCCCGTACTGTGCGGGCAAGTTCGCGCTCGTCGGGCTGTCGGAAGGGCTGCGCGCGGAACTGGCGCGCGAGGGCATCGTCGTCACGACCGCGACGCCCGGGCTGATGCGGACCGGATCGCACCTCCGCGTGCAGCTGCGCGGGCGTCACGAACGCGAGGCGCTGTTCTTCGGCGCCACCGTCGCGACATCGTTGACCTCGAAGAACGCCGGGCGCGCCGCGCGCGAGATCGTGCGCGCCTGCCGTGAGGGACGCGCGCACACGACGCCCGGCATCCAGGCCCGCCTCGCCGAAATCGTCAACATCGTCATGCCGGAGCTCACGGCCGCGCTGAGGGATGCAGCGACGCGGGTGTTGCCGGGACCAGCCGGGGACGGACGCGGCGAGCAGACGCGGATGTCGCACGAGGTCGGGTTCTCCTGGCTGGCGCCGCTGCTGCCGCAGGACGCGGCGCGGCGGAACAACGAGGTGCCGGGGACGGCATGAGGGAGGAGAGGCACATGCGCGCACTGGTGCTGGCCGGGTCATTCGCGCTGGCATTGTCGATGCCAGCGGAAGCGCAGACACCTGGCGCGTCGTCGCAGACGCCGCGGCCCGACGGACGGGCGCAGCAGCCCGAGCGTCCCGAGCCCGAGGCGTCGGTGACCCTGACCGGGTGTCTCACGCGCGGCACGGACGCGCCGTCCGACCGTGCGGCGCCGCGCCCCGGTGGTGAAGCCGCAGAGGCGCCGCAGCCATACGTGCTCGTCGTCCAGGGTGGCGAGGGAGAGTCGACGGCGGCCCGCTACACGGTGGTTCCGGAGGCCGGCCGCATCGACCTGGCGCCGCATGTCGGCCAGCAGGTCCAGGTGCGCGGGCGGCTCGTCGTCACGACTCAGGGCCCGGAATCGCGCAGCAACGAAGGCGTGTCGCCGAGCATGCCCGGCGGGTCGACCGGGATGGAGACCATGCCGCCGCCCCAGCCCACTGAAGGCACCGCGCCGGCCCACGGCCCGGCCGCCGCTCCGGCCGCGTCGACCGTGACCGTCACGTCGATCCGGATGGTCGCGGCGCAGTGCCAGTGAAACGGGCGCTTCTTGGCGCCAGCTTCTCCGGCCGCGGGCCCCGGCGCGTGGCGGCTGCGCGCAGCGCGATGTAGTCGAGCTCCGTGCCCGACTCGACGCAGCGCAGCATCAGCCCGCCCCGGCTCATGTCCCCCCGGCCCACGAACGCCGACGGGAAGCACAGGCGGTCGCCGAGGATCTCGTCGAGCACGTCCAGGTACTTCGATGTCGCGACGCTGCCGAGCAGCACGACGCGCGCCTCCGGATAGCGGGCGGCGAGGGCGCGGGTGTCGCGCAGGAGCGGGTCGCGGAACCGGGCGCCTCCTTCCGCGACGTCGAGCGACGCGAACTCCCGGATGGTGCCGTCGGACACGGGCGTGTCGGGCGACTGCAGGCCGCGCGTCGGCGTGATCACCAGCCGGGAGTCCGGTCCGCGTCCGAACGCGCGGGCGTACGCGAGCTTGCCGCGGAAGTAGAGCCCGCTCATGAAGGTGAAGGCCTCGCCGAGCGGCAGCTCGCCGCGGCGAAGCCGTGCCGCCATCGGCAGCGTGGATTCGGGCCGCAGGAGCAGCGCGGCGCGGCGGCCGCCGCAATGGGCCGGCGAGAGGAGGAAGATCGTGTCCATGACACCTGCGTGACTGCGACGCGCGCCTGCCCGCGAGTCCGGATCCATCGACGCGGGCACGCTCTTCCCGGTTACCTCGTCCCGGCCGCGCCGGCGACGATCGCCAGCAGCACCTGCGCGGCGCGCGAGTACTCCGCCGGCGACGCGTCCACCCACTCATCGGGCGAATGCGCGCGGCCGCCGCGCCCGTGCCCGACGGCAATCGCCGGAATGCCCATGCTGATTGGCACGTTCGCGTCGGTGCTGCCGGTGACGAAGCGCGGCGTCAGGCCGAACTGCCGGACCACCGCGGCGGTCGACTGCACGAGCGGCGCCGAGGGCGGGATCTGACCGGACGGCCGGTCGCCGATCTTCTCGAACGCCGCGTCGACCTCGCCGCGCGCCGTCGATCGTGTGCGGTTCTCCTCCTGCACCGCGGCGCGGACGTGCGCGTGCACTGCGTCGACGAGCCGATCGAGCTCCTCCGGCGACTCCGAGCGCAGGTCGACGGTCATGAACACCTCGGTGGGGATCGAGTTCACCGAGGTGCCCCCGCCCACGACGCCGACGTTGAACGTCGTCCGGGGGGACGCGGGCACTGGGGTCGTCGCCAGGCGTGCCATCGCGTTGCCCATCGCGAACGCCGGGCTCACGAGCCCGAACGCGCCGTAGCTGTGTCCACCCGGCCCGGTGAACCTCACCCGGTACCGCCGGCTGCCGAGCGCGCCGGTGACGATCTGCGCCTGGTCGCTGCCGTCGACCGTGATGAGCTGCGTGATGCGTCCGCGGTAGCGTCCCTGCTGCAACAGGAACCTGACGCCGCGCAGGTCTCCTTCGCCCTCCTCGCCGACGTTGCCGACGAACAGGATGTCGTCGCGCGTCCGGATGCCCGCGGCGTCCATCGCGCGGACGACGGTCAGCAGCATCGCGAGCCCGCGCGTGTCGTCGCCGACGCCGGGCGCGAACAGGCGATCGCCATCCCGCCGCACGCGGACATCCGTGCCTTCCGGGAACACGGTGTCCAGGTGCGCGAGCACTGCCAGCATGCCTCCCTCGCCCGATCCCGGACGGACCCCCATGACGTTGCCTTCCGGGTCCATCTCGACGTCCGTGAGGCCGGCGTCGCGCAGCATCGCGAGGTAGGCCTCCGCGCGCGCCTGTTCCCCGAACGGCGGCGCCGGGATCTCCGTCAGCCGGATCAGCTCGCTGATGAACCGCTCGTGGCCGGCGTCGATGGCCTCCGCCGCGGACCTGAAGGGGACGCTGGCGACCAGCGCCGCGATGTCGGGAGACGCTTCCGGCGCCGGCGCGAGCGGCTGCCCGGCGGTGAGACAGAGAGCCAGCAGGATGACGGGAAGGCGCATCACCTGACGATTGTAGCGGGCGGCTGCCAGCTACAGGCGTCAGCTACAAGCGTCAGCTCAGCTCCGCAAGGACTGCCAGCCGCCAGCTGCCTGCCGCCAGCTACAAGCGTCATCTCCTGCTACGCATGCGCCGGGACGACCTCGCGGCGGCGTCGCACGGCCCAGTGGCGCAGCCGATCCAGATAGAGATACACCACCGGCGTCGTGTAGAGCGTGAGCACCTGGCTGACGGCGAGCCCGCCGACGATCGCGATGCCGAGCGGCTGGCGCAGCTCGGAGCCCTCGCCGAACCCGATCATCAGCGGCAGCGCGCCGAGCAGCGCCGCAAGCGTCGTCATCAGGATCGGGCGCAGCCGGAGGAGGCATGCCTGCCGGATCGACTCGTACGGCGTGAGGTCCTGTTCGCGTTCGAGCTGCAGCGCGACGTCGATCATCAGGATCGCGTTCTTCATCACGATCCCGATGAGGAGGAACAGCCCGAGCATCGCGATCAGGCTGAACTCCGTGTCGAGCAGCCGCAGGGCCAGCAGCGCGCCGACACCGGCCGACGGCAGCGTGGAGAGGATCGTCAAGGGGTGCATGTAGCTCTCGTACAGCACGCCCAGCACGATGTAGACGACGAGCAGCGTGCCGATGATGGCCAGGGCCTGGCTGCCCTGCATCCGCTCGAACAGGCTGGCATTGCCCTGCAGCCGGCCCTGGATGCTCGCCGGCATCGCGAGCAGCGCCACGGCGCGTTCGATCGCGTCCCGTGCCTCGCTCAGGCTGACGCCCGGGGCCAGCTCGAACGACACGCTCGTGGAGGCGAACTGCCCCCAGTGCTGGACCCGGTCCTGCGCCGAGCTGCGCTCGTAGTAGCTGAACGCCGAGAGCGGCACGCGCTGCCCGCTGCTCGAGATCACATAGAGGCGGTCCAGCGCCTCGGGTCCCTGCGCCAGCTCCGGCGCCACCTCCATCACGACCCGGTACTGGTTCAGGGCGTTGTAGATCGTCGAGACCTGGCGCTGGCCGAACGCGTTGTTCAGCGTCTGCGTGACGGTCGCCATGTCGATGCCGAGCCGGCGCGCCTCGGCGCGGTCCACGATCAGCTCGATCTGCTGGCTCGACACCAGCTCGTCGTCGAACCCGGTGAGCTCCGGCAGGTCGCGCAGCGCGTTGGCGACGCGCTCGCCCCAGAGGCGCAGCTCGCGCGTGTCGTCGGCCAGCAGCGTGTACTCGTAGCCGCCGCCTCCGCCGCCGCCGCCGAACCGGATGTCCTGGTCGACGAACAGCCGCATGCGGGCGCCGGGCACCTTCGGCAGCGAGCGCATGATGCGCTGCACCACCTCCTGCGCCGACACCTGGCGCTCCTCGAGCGGCTTCAGCCGCACGAACGTCCACGCGTTGTTGATGCCGCGCCCGCCCCCGATGTAGCCGCCCATGCTCTCGACCGCGGGGTCCGCCAGCACCGCCTGCTTGAACGCCTCGATCTTCGGCTGCATCACCTGGAACGACAGCCCGTCGTCGCCGCGGATGAAGCCGTTGATCTGCCCGGTGTCCTGCTGCGGCAGGAAGCTCTTGGGTGACGCCATGTACAGGTAGACGTTCAGGCCGATCACCCCGAGCAGCAGGCAGACGACGAGCGGGGCGTGCCCGAGCGCCCAGTTCAGCGTCCGGTCGTATCCACCCCGCAGCCGCGCGAAGCCGCTCTCGCTCAGCCTGGCCCACAGCCGCTTGTGCGTGTGCGACGGCACGCGGCCGAGCCAGCGGGCGCAGAGCATCGGCGTCAGCGTCAGCGACACGATCAGCGAGATCACGATCGCCGCGACCAGCGTGATCGAGAACTCGCGGAACAGCCGCTCGACGATGCCGCCCATGAAGAGGATCGAGACGAACACCGCGATGATCGCCAGGTTCATCGAGAGCAGCGTGAAGCCCACCTCGCGCGCGCCGATGTTCGCGGCCTCGAACGGCGATCGGCCCAGCTCGATGTGCCGCGAGATGTTCTCCAGCACGACGATCGCGTCGTCCACGACCAGGCCGGTGGCGATGATGAGCGCCATCACCGACAGGTTGTTCAGCGAGAAGCCCCAGAGGTACATCACCCCGAAGCTGCCGATCAGGGCCACCGGCACGGCGGCGATCGGGATCATCGCGGCGCGGAAGCTCGCCAGGAACACGAGCACCACCAGGAGCACCAGCGCGACGGCGATGACCAGCGTGCGTTCCCCCTCGCGGAGCGTGGCGCGGATCGAAGGGGAGCGGTCGCTGGCGACGCTCAGCTCGACGTCGGGGGGCAGGAAGGCCCGGAGCATCGGCAGCTGCGCGTGGATGGCGTCGACCGTCTTGATGATGTTCGCTTCCGGCTGGCGGCTGACCACCAGCAGCACGGCCGGATCGTCGTTGAAGAACCCGGTGTTGAACCGGTCCTCGACCCCGTCGTAGACGCGCGCGACGTCGGACAGGCGCACGGCCGATCCGTCCCGGTACGCGACGATGAGCGGCGCGTACTGTTCGGCCTTCGTCAGCTGGTCGCTGGCGGCCACCTGGAACGCCCGGTCGCCGTCCTCGACCACGCCCTTCGGGCGCAGGAGGTTGGCCTCGGAGATCGTCCGCCGGACCTGGTCGAGCGAGATGCCGTACTGCGCGAGCGCGTTCGGCTGCAGCTCCACCCGCACCGCCGGCAGCGAGCCGCCGCCGACGGTGACGTCGCCGACCCCCTGGACCTGCGCGACCTTCTGCGCGAGCACGGTCGACGCGAGATCGTAGATCTCGCTCATCGTCCGGGTCTTCGACGTCAGCGCGAGGACCATGATCGGCGCCTGCGCCGGGTTGATCTTCCGGTAGGTCGGCATGCCCGGCAGCGCGCTGGGCAGCAGCGACCGCGACGCGTTGATGGCGGCCTGCACCTCGCGCGCGGCGGTGTTGATGTCCTTGCCGAGATCGAACTGGATGAAGATCCGGGTCGACCCCTGCGAGCTGCTCGAGCGGATCTCGTTCACGCCGGCAATCGTGCCGATCGCGCGCTCGAGCGGCGTGGCCACGCTCGAGGCCATGGTCTCGGGGCTGGCGCCGGGCAGGCTCGCCGTCACCGAGATCACGGGGAAGTCGACCTGCGGCAGCGGCGAGACCGGCAGCGTGAAGAACGCGACGGCGCCGGCCAGCAGGATTGACAGGTTGATGAGCGTCGTCGCGACCGGACGCTTGATGAAGGGAGACGAGAGGCTCATCGGCTCCTCCGGCTACGCATGCGACTCCTCGAGCGCCAGGTCCGGACCGTGCGTCCGCCAGCGGCTGCCGAGGCGATCGAAGAACACGTAGATCACCGGCGTCGTGAACAGCGTCAGCACCTGGCTGACGGCGAGGCCGCCCACCATGACCAGGCCGAGCGGCTGCCGCAGCTCGGCGCCCGACCCGGACGCGAACATCAGCGGCAGCGCGCCGAACATCGCCGCCAGCGTCGTCATCAGGATCGGCCGGAAGCGCAGCAGCGCCGCCTGGAAGATCGCGTCCTCCGGCGACATGCCCTCCTCGCGCTCGGCGTCGAGCGCGAAGTCGATCATCATGATCGCGTTCTTCTTGACGATGCCGATGAGCAGGATGATGCCGATGATCGCGATGAGGCTGAGGTCCTGCCCGGTCAGCAGCAGCGCCAGCAGCGCGCCCACGCCGGCCGACGGCAGCGTCGACAGGATCGTGATCGGGTGGATGTAGCTCTCGTACAGCACGCCGAGGACGATGTACATCGTCACGATGGCCGCGATGATCAGCAGCAGCGTGCTGTCCAGCGAGGCGCGGAACGCCGCGGCGGCCCCCTGGAAGTGCACCTGGATGCTCGGGGGCAGGCCGATCTCGTCCTGCGCGCGGTCGATGGCGTCCACCGCGTCGCCGAGCGAGAAGCCGGGCGTCAGGTTGAACGACAGGGTCACCGCGGGGAACTGCCCCTGGTGGTTGATCACGAGCGGCGTGTGCCGGTGTTCGACGCGGGCGATGCTCGAGAGCGGCACCTGCTGGCCGTCCGCGGTCGCGACGTGGATCTGGCCGAGCGAGTCGGAGCCCTGCTGCAGATGCGGCGCGACCTCGAGCACGACGCGGTACTGGTTCGCCTGCGTGTAGATCGTCGAGATCAGCCGCTGGCCGAACGCGTCGTAGAGCGCGTCGTCGATGGCCGAGACGCTGATGCCGAGCCGTCCGGCCGCGTCGCGATCGATCGCCAGGTACGCCTGCAGCCCGCGATCCGCCAGGTCGCTGGCGACGTCCTGCAGCTCCGGCGCGCGCTGCAGCCGCGCCACCAGCCGCGGCACCCACTCGCTCAGCCGATCGGCGTCCGGATCCTCCAGGATCACCTGGAACTGCGTGCGGCTGACGCGATCCTCGATCGTCAGATCCTGGACCGGCTGCATGTAGACGGTGATGCCGGGCACCGACCGCAGCCGATCGCGCAGGCTGGCGATGATCTCGGTCGCCGTGCGCGAGCGCTCGCCGTGCGAGCTCAGCGTGATCAGCATGCGCCCGCTGTTGAGCGTCTGGTTGGTGCCGTCCACGCCGATGAACGACGACAGCCCCGTGACATCCGGCTCCTCGAGGATGGCCTGGGCCGCCGCGCGCTGCCGCTCGGCCATCGCGGAGAACGACACCGACTGCGGCGCTTCCGTGATGGCCTGGATGGCGCCCGTGTCCTGCACCGGAAAGAAGCCCTTCGGGACGATGATGTAGAGCGCGACGGTGAGGACCAGCGTCCCGACGGCCACCAGCAGCGTGAGCGTCTGGTGGCGCAGCACCCACTGCAGCTGCCGCCCGTATCCCGCGATCGTGCGGTCGAGCAGCCGCCCCGTCACCCGGTAGAACCAGCTCCCTTCGTCCTCGCGATGGTGCCGCAGCAGCCGCGCGCTCATCATCGGCGTCAGCGTCAGCGACACGACCAGCGAGATGAGGATCGAGACCGCCAGCGTGATCGCGAACTCGCGGAACAGCCGGCCGACGACGTCCGCCATGAACAGGAGCGGGATGAGCACCGCGATGAGCGAGAAGGTCAGCGAGATCAGCGTGAACCCGATTTCCTTCGCGCCGTCGAGCGCCGCCCGCATCGGCGACGCCCCCTCCTCGAGGTGCCGCGCGATGTTCTCCACCATGACGATGGCGTCGTCGACCACGAAGCCGGTCGCAATCGTGAGCGCCATCAGGGTCAGGTTGTTGACCGAGAAATCCGCCAGGTACATCACGCCGAACGTGCCGATGAGCGAGAGCGGCACGACGACGCTCGGAATGACCGTTGCGGGGATGTTCCGCAGGAACACGAACGTGACCATCACGACCAGCGCGATCGCGAACACCAGCTCGTGCTGGACGTCGCGGACGGAGGCGCGGATCGTGCCGGTCCGATCGCTGATCACGGAGACGTCGAGCGTCGACGGCAGGCTGGCCGTGAGCTGCGGCAGCAGCTCCTGGACGCGGTCGACGACCTCGATCACGTTCGCGCCGGGCTGGCGCTGCACGTTGACGAGCACGGCCGGCGAGTCGTTGGCCCACGCGGCCAGCCGCCGGTTCTCGGGCCCGTCGACGACCTGGGCGATGTCCGACAGCCGGAGCGGCGCGCCGTCGCGGTAGGCGACGATCAGGTCCAGGTACGCCTGAGGCGAGCGGAGCTGGTCGTTCGCGTCGAGCATGAACGACCGCTCGGGACCGTCGAAGTTCCCCTTCGGCTGGTTGACGTTCGCCGCCGCGATGACCTGCCGGATCGACTGCAGGTTCAGGCCGTACGCGGCCAGCGCCTGCGGGTTCGCCTGGATGCGGACGGCCGGGCGCTGCCCGCCCGCGATGCTGACGAGCCCGACGCCGGGGACCTGCGCGAGCTTCTGGGCGACACGGGTGTCGACGAGATCGTGGACCTCGTGCAGCGGCACCGTCGCCGACGTCACGGCCAGCGTGAGGACGGGCGTGTCGGCCGGGTTGACCTTGTTGTAGACCGGCGGCTGCGGCAGGTCGTTCGGCAGCAGGTTGTTCGCCGAGTTGATCGCGGCCTGCACCTCCTGCTCGGCGACCTCGATCGGCTTCGAGAGCGCGAAGCGCAGCGTGATCACCGACGCGCCGCCCGAGCTGGTGGACGACATCTGGTCCAGCCCGGGAATCTGCCCGAACTGCCGCTCGAGCGGCGCCGTCACCGCGCTCGTCATGACCTCCGGGCTGGCGCCCGGGTAGAAGGTCAGCACGCGGATGGTCGGGTAGTCGACCTGCGGCAGCGCCGAGACGGGCAGCAGCCGGTACGCGAAGACGCCCGACAGCAGCAGCGCCGCCATCAGCAGCGCCGTCGCCACGGGCCGTTCGATGAACGGACGGGAGATGTTCATGGACGCCGTCCGGCCGGCTGGGACCCGCCTCCGGCCGGCGATGCCGAATCCGCCGCGGCCGGCTGCGGCGCGCCGCCGTCGGGAATGATCTCGACCTTCGCCCCTTCCGTGAGGTCGTCGACCCCTTCCAGGACGATCAGTTCACCCGGCTCGAGCCCCTCGGTGATCGACACGCGCGTGTCCTGCCCGGCTCCGAGCGTGACGCGCCGGATGGTGACCGTGCTGTCCTCCGGCTTGATGACGTAGACGAACGTGCCGAACGACGCGCGCTGGACAGCCGCCGACGGGATGACCGTCGTGTCGCGGATGGTCCGGACGCGCAGCCGGATGTTGACGAACTGGTTCGGGAACAGCTGCTCGTTCGCGTTCGTGAACGTCGCCCGGAGCTTGATCGTGCCCGTCGTCGTGTCGATCTGGTTGTCGACCGTCCGGAGCAGGCCGTCGGCCAGCTTCTCGGAATCGCCGCGGTCCCAGGCCTCGACCGGCATCTCGCGGTCCTGGCGCAGGCCGTTGAGCACGGCCTGGAGATCCGCCTCGGGCACGGTGAAGATGACCGAGATCGGCTTCACCTGGGTGATGACCACCAGCCCGTTCGGGTCGCTGCTCCGGATCAGGTTCCCCGGGTCGACCTGCCGCAGCCCGAGCCGCCCCGAAATCGGCGCGACGACGCGCGTGTACGAGAGCTGCAGCCGGGCGTTGTTCACCTGCGCCTGGTTCGCCTGCAGCGCGCCCCGGTACTGCTGCACCAGCGCTTCCTGCGTCGTCACCTGCTGCGCCGTGATCAGGCCTTCCGCGAGCAGCTTCCGGTAGCGCTCGAGGTCGCCTTCGGCGTTCTTCAGCCGCGCCTCGTTCTCGTTCAGCTGCCCTTCCACCTGGGCGAGCGCCACCTGGTACGGCCGCGGGTCGATTTCCGCCAGCAGCTGCCCCTCGCGGACCATCTGTCCCTCGGTGAACAGCACGCGCACCAGCTCGCCGTCGAGCCGGCTGCGTACGGTGACCGTGTTCAGCGGCGTGACCGTGCCGAGCGCGCGGATCTGGACGTCGATGCTCTCCGTCCGGACCTCGGCGGCCCGCACGGGGGTCGCGAAGTCGGGCCCTCGCGGGCCGAAGAACCGGTTGCGTGCCTGAGGCGGGGGCGCCGCCTCGCCGCCCCAGTACCAGACGGCGGCCGCTCCGAGCAGCAGGAGGACGAAGCCGAGTATCCAGTGGCGGGCTCTGGACGGGGCGTGAGTGGGTGACGACGTAGCGGTATCGGGCGTGGTCATTCGCTGGTTGAGGTTTTCTGTCAATACGTCCGGGGCGATTCGCGCATTACTTCCATGCGGTCCCGCGGAAGCCGGCGGCGCGGTGGCTGCCAATCCTGTCCAATCCGGCCGCTGCCGGCGGTATGTTCCGCGCGCTCGAGCTCCCGCGCACGCTGTTTGCACACGAGCCGGACATCATGTGCGGGATTGCCGGCATCCTGGCGCTCGACGGCTCCCCCGACCGGGTCACCCGGGCGCGCCTCGCGGCGATGGCGTCGGCGCTGGCCCATCGGGGCCCCGATGGCGACGGCTATCTCGTCGACCCTGATGGCCCGCTCGGGCTAGCCCATCGCCGGCTCGCGATCGTCGACCCCGCCGGGGGCCGGCAGCCGATCGCCAACGAGGACCGCTCCGTCCACGTCGTGCTGAACGGCGAGATTTTCAACCACGTCGAGCTGCGCCGGGAGCTCCGCTCGCGCGGACACCGGTTCGACACGGGGACCGACACCGAGGTGCTCGTCCACCTGTACGAAGAGCGCGGCGAGGAGCTCGTCCATGCCCTGAACGGCCAGTTCGCCTTCGCACTCTGGGATGCCGGACGGAGACGCCTCGTGCTGGCCCGCGATCGACCGGGTATCTCTCCACTCTACTACTGGCAGGGGCCCTCCGAGCTCGTCTTCGCGTCGGAGGTCAAAGCCCTGCTGGCCGTCATCCCCCGTCCTGGCGTCAACCCGCGCGCCATCCGTCAGGTCTTCCAGTGCTGGGCGCCGCTCTCCCCGGAGACGGCGTTTGCCGGGGTGCTCGAGGTGGAGCCGGGGCAGCTCGTCATCGCCACGGCGGAGGGGCTGACCCGCCGGCGGTACTGGGAATGGTCGCTCCCGCCGGCGGGCGAGGAGCGCACGGGCGCGGAGCCCGAGCTCGCCGAGGAGCTGCAGGCGCTGCTGGACGATGCGACGAGGCTGCGCCTCCGGGCGGACGTGCCCGTCGGCGCCTGTCTGTCCGGAGGGCTCGACTCCTCGCTGCTGGCGGCGCTGGCCGCGCGCGCGACGGACGGGGGCGCGCTGCGCACGTTCTCGATCCGGTTCGCCGATCGCGATCTCGACGAGACGCCGTTCCAGCGCACGATGGTGGACCGTCTCGGCACCGCCCACGCGGAGGTCACGGTCGACCGTGCCGGCGTCGCCGAGGCGCTGCCCGCGGTGATTCGCGCGGCGGAGACGCCGCTGCTGCGCGCGGCGCCCGCACCGGTGGCGCGCCTGGCGTCCCGCATCCACGCCGCCGGGGTGAAGGTGGTGCTGACCGGCGAAGGCGCCGACGAGGTGTTCGGCGGCTACGACCTGTTCCGGGAAGCGAAGGTGCGTGCGTTCTGCGCGCGCCAGCGGGACTCGCGGCTGAGACCGCTGCTGCTCAAACGGTTGTATCCATACCTGACATTCACGCGCGATCAGACACCCGCTGTCCTGAAATCGTACTTCGCCGCCCTCGACGACGACACCGCGCGGCCGGCGTTCTCGCATCGTCTCCGCTTCGCCGCGGGTCTGCGGTGCGAGGCGTTCCTCGACCCGCAGTTCCGCGAGCAGATCGACGGCTTCGACCCGGAGGCCCGGCTTGCCGCCGATCTGGAGGCGGGGCTGCGCGGACGGAGCGTCATCCAGCGCGCGCAGTTGCTCGAGGCGCGAACCCTGCTGGCAGGGTACTTGCTGAGCTCCCAGGGCGACCGGATGCTGATGGCGCACTCGGTCGAGGGGCGGTACCCGTATCTCGATCATCGGGTCATCGAGTTCGGCAACGCGCTCGCTCCGCAGCTCAAGGTGAGAGTGCTCCGCGAAAAGCATCTGCTGAAGCGCTGCGCACAGGGGCTGGTACCGGACGCGATTCGCGAGCGGCCGAAGCAGCCGTATCGCGCGCCGGATGCCGTGGCCTTCGTGGGGCCCGGCCGGCCCACGTGGGTTGCCGACGCGCTGGGCGGCGCGGCGATTCGCCGGGCCGGCTACTTCGACGCGACCCGGGTGAACCGCCTCATCCGCAAGCTCGAGACCGCGGTCGCGCGCGGCGAGCCGATCAGCCACGTGGACAGCCAGGCGTTCATGGCGGTGCTGTCGACGCAGCTCTGGCACGGCTTCTTCCAGGGGGGACGATGACCGACGAGGGCACGGGCACGCTGATCGCGGCGGGCGCCGTACGGGCCGCGCTGCGCGCGCACATCCTCGAGAATTTCCTGTTTTCCGACGACGGGTCGCTGCTGGACGACGGGATGTCGTTCCAGGACCAGCACGTGATCGATTCGATGGGCATGCTGCAGCTCGTCGCCTACATCGAGCGCGAGTTCGGTATCACGGTCCGCGACGAGGACATGGTGCCCGAGAACCTCGATTCGATCGATCGGCTCGTGGCGTTCATCGCCGGGCGGAAAGGGCTGGTCTGAGTGGGCGCCGCGTCGCTCGTCGAGCTCCTCGCCAGAACCGTCGATCGACAGCCGGCGGGCGAGGCGCTCGTGTGCGGCGAGCGGCGCATGACCTACGAGGAGCTCTGGGGCCGCATCGGATGCGTGGCCGCCGCGCTCGGCCGCGCCGGCATCGGGCCGCGCGACCGCGTCGTGCTCGTCGTGCCCGGCCTCGCCGACTACGCGGCGGTCTGCTATGCGACGCTCGCCGTCGGCGCCATCGTCGTTCCGCTCAGCCCGGAGGCCGCGCCGGCCGAAATCGTCCGTCGCGCAGCCCACTGCGGCGCCCGCGCCGTCGTCGTCCCCGCGCGCCACCGGCTGCGCGCGGCGATCGCCGGGATGTGCCCGGATCTGAAGGTGCTGACGCCGGAGTCGGCCGGCCGCGCGCGCCCGCCCGCGCCCGCGCGATGGCCCGCTGCCGATGGACACGCCCCCGCCGCGATTCTCTACACCTCGGGGACGACATCGAGTCCGAAAGGGGTCACCCTCAGTCACGCGAACCTCGTGGCCAACACGCTGGCGATCGTCGGCGCGCTCGGGATCGCACGGGGCGACCGGGCGCTCTCGCCGCTGCCGCTGCATCACGCCTACGGCAGCTCCGTCCTGCATACCCATCTCGCGTCGGGCGGCACCGTGATCGGGGAGCGGGGACTGATGTACCCGCACCGGACGGTGCAGCGCCTGCACGACGAGGGCGCCTGCACGTTCGCCGGCGTGCCGTGGATGTATCGCGTGCTGCTCGATCGTACGCGGCTGCTCGCGACGCGCGACGACCTGCGCGCGCTGCGCTACGTCACGCAGGCCGGCGCGCCGATGCCCTGGCGCGACGTGCTGCGGCTCGCGCAGGGCCTGCCCGGCGTCGGCTTCGTCGCGATGTACGGGCAGACCGAGGCGACGGCGCGTCTCACCTGTCTCCTGCCGCCCCACACCCGCGAGCGGCCGGGATCCGTCGGCCGGCCGATTCCCGGCGTGCGGATCGAGATCCGGCGGCCGGACGGCATGCGCGCGCTCCCGGGAGAGGAAGGGGAAGTGCTCGCCAGCGGGCCCGGCGTGATGATCGGCTACTGGGACGATCCCGCCGCCACGCGCGAGGTCATCGTCGACGAGCCGGGCGTGCGCTGGCTGCGCACGGGCGATATCGGCGTGCTGGACGCCGACGGATTCCTGTATCTCCGCGGACGCCGCGCGGATCTGATCAAGACCGGCGGTCACCGCGTCAGCCCGCTCGAGATCGAGGAAGTGCTGCTGCAGTGCGACGCGGCGCAGGAGGTCGCGGTCTTCGGCGTGCCGGACGATGCGCTGGGCGAGCGGGTGGAGGCGGCCGTCGTCGCCAAGCCCGGGGGCACGCTGTCCGAGCTGGAACTGCTCGCGCTGTGCCGCGATCAGCTGAGCCGCTACAAGGTGCCGGCCCGCATCCATCTGGTGCGCAGCCTGCCGCACACGCCGTCGGGCAAGCTGCGGCGCCACGCGCTCGCCAGCCTGTTCGCCGGGGAGGTCGTGACATGACGTCGCTCGGTCCTGACGTGCTCGCCCTCGACGCGGCGGCCGAAGCGGCCCGCATCACCGGCTGCCTGCGTGCGGCGCTCCGCCGTCTCCGGCGGCAGGGATTCGTCGTCGCGCTGTCCGGCGGGGTGGACAGCGCCGTGTCGGCCGCACTGGCGGCACGAGCCGCCGGTCCGGCGCGTGTGCTCGCCCTCGCACTGCCCGAGCCCGAGGCGCCCGCCGATGCCGTCGCGCGCGCACAGCGGGTCGCCGCCGCGGTCGGGATCGACTGCGTCGTACAGGACATCGGCCCGACGCTGGACGCGATCGGCTGCTACCGCGCGCGCGATGCGGCCATCCGCCGGCTGGTGCCGGCGTACGGTCCCGGATGGAAATCGAAGATCGCGATTCGCGGCGGCCTCGACGGCCGCTACAACGTCTTCGACCTCGTCGCGCAGGATCCCGACGGCGCCGTCGTGGCGCACAGGCTGGATGCGGCCGCGCTGATGGCGATCGTCGCGGCGACGAACTTCAAGCAGCGCGTGCGCAAGACAATCGAGTACTTTCACGCCGATCGCCTGAACTACGCGGTCGTCGGCACGCCGAACCGTCTGGAGTACGACCAGGGCTTCTTCGTGAAGCAGGGGGACGGCGCCGCCGACGTCAAGCCGATCGCGCATCTCTACAAGACGCAGGTCCGGGAGCTGGCAGGCTGGCTCGGTCTGCCCGACGACGTGCGGAGCGGCGAGCCGACGACCGGCACCTACAGCCTGGCGCAGACACAGGAGGAGTTCTTCTTCGGGCTCCCGGTCCGGCAGCTGGACTACGCGCTGTGGGCCCTGAACCACGGCGTGCCGGCGTCGGACCTGGCCCGCTTTCTCGGGATGGACGAGCAGCAGGCCGCGCGCATCTACCGCGACATCCGGCAGAAGAGGCGGGGCACACGCTACCTGCACGAAGCGCCGATGCTGACGGCGCCGGTGCCGGAAGTCCCGGCGGGTTGACCGAGGCGGACGTGGTGGAGGAAGGCTATCGATCCGGATTCTTCGTCAATCGGCGGGGCCGACGGCTGTTCTACGCCGCCGAGGGCCGCGACTGCGGGGGTGTGCGTCCGGATCCGGTCTGGATCCTCTGCAGCCCGACGCTCGAGGAGAAGACCGTCTCGCACGGCGTGTGCCGCCATCTGGCCCGCGCGATCGCGGAGGCCGGCGGCTGCGTGCTGCGGGTCGACTACGAAGGACACGGCGACAGCGAAGGCGACGTGTCGGACCTCGGCCTGGACGACTGGGTGCACGACGTCGTCGACGCGGCCGTGTTCCTCACCGGCAGCGCCGCGCGGCAGGTCTCGCTGCTCGGCGTGCGCGCGGGTGCGCTCATCGCCGCGGCGGCCGCCAACCGTCTCGACGCGGCATCG